>DATDGX010000036.1:0-8905 GCA_036521875.1 Binataceae bacterium (SeqCode) | reverse complement strand
CGCAGAGTCACGCCTGCATTCAAATCGGATTAACCGCTCACGTCTGGGAATTAGAGGAGTTGATCAGTAATGGCGATAGTTACGAAAAACGGCGTTAACGGCAAAGTCTGTTCAACGTGTCAGGTTTGGAAGCTATTAGACGATTTTCCTCGGGATCGTTCGCATGGCCCGAAGCAAGGCGGCTGGCATTGCCGATGTAAGCACTGTCACAGAGCGGCGCGTTCAAACCACCGCCCTTGAGCAAACGGAATCAGTGCACTACCCGCGCCGAAGTTGTCGTATTGACTATTTCGGCTGTGGCGGTTTAACTAGTCGATTGTTTTCGGCTATGGAATCAACTCCACTGCAACTTGTGCCTTCGATGCCTGAACTTCGCGAGATACCCGCCATTCCTGCGAGTCGGGGGGCTGCATGATCGAGGTCAAGAACCTTACCAAGATCTACGGCGATTTCGTCGCGATCAAGAACGTCTCGTTCACCGCGGAGAAGGGCGTCATCCTCGGCTTTCTCGGCCCCAACGGGGCCGGCAAGACCACCACCATGCGGATCATCACGGGCTATATGCCCGCGACGGCCGGCACCGTCGTGATCGATGGCCTCGACATTTTCTCGCAATCGCTCGAAGCGCGCCGCAGAATCGGCTACCTGCCCGAGAATCCGCCCCTCTATCCCGATATGCGCGTCGACGCGTATCTGCGCTTCGTCGCCAGGCTGCGCGGCGTATCGCGCAGCAAGCTGGAAGCCGCGCTCGACCACGTCGTCGACGTATGCGGCCTCAAGGACGTATCGCATCGCATCTGCGGCCAGCTCTCCAAGGGCTACCGCCAGCGTGTCGGGCTCGCGCAGGCGCTGATTCACGATCCGCCGGTGCTGGTGCTCGACGAGCCGACTATCGGCCTCGACCCGCGCCAGATTCACGAGATTCGCGGGCTGATCCATCATCTCGCCGGCGATCGCACCGTGGTGCTTTCGACGCATATCCTGCCCGAGGTCTCCCAGATCTGCGAGAAGGTGATCATCGTCGCGGACGGCCGCGTGGTGCTCGAGGAATACCTGGCGAAACTGCCCGCCGGCACTTCGCTCGAAGACGTATTCCTGGGCGCGATCACCAAGGAGCGCCACGAGGACGCCGCCACCGCCGAGGAAACGCTGGAGGAGGTTGGTGCGGGGCACGCCTAGCTCTCCGCTGTCACCATGAAGAATGCTCTCACGATCGCGGGCAAGGAGCTCGCGGGATATTTCGTGCAGCCGGTGGCCTACGTCGTGATGACGGTGTTCCTGCTGCTGGGCGGGTTCTTTTTCTTCAATCTGCTGCGCTACTTCGACGTGATGCTGCAGATGTACCTGTCGATGCAGAACCCGGAGATGCTGCAGCGGCTCAACCTCAACCGCAGCGTGATCGAGCCGATGCTGCACAACCTGGCGATCGTGCTGGTCATCCTGGTCCCCGCGATCACGATGCGCACCTTCGCCGAGGAAAAACGCTCCGGCACCTACGAGCTGCTGCTCACCGCGCCGGTGCGCACCGGCGAGATCGTCGCGGGCAAGTACATTGCCGCGGCCGCCTTCATGCTGATCATGATCGGCCTCGCGGGAATTTTTCCGCTGATTCTGGTCGCCTTCGGCAATCCGGAAGTTGGCGTGATGGCGTCGGGGTACCTGGGACTCGCGCTCCTCGCGGTCTCATTCGTCGCGGTCGGGATGTTCACCAGCTCGATCACGCAGAACCAGATCATCGCCGCGATTAGCTGCTTCGGCGCGTTGCTGATGCTGTATGTGATCTCATGGCCGGCGCAGGCGGGCGGCAGCAGCTTCGCCGGCATCCTGCGCTACCTGTCGCTGCCCGATCATTTCGGACAGATGGTCAGCGGCATCATCGATACTTCCGACCTGGTGTATTTCCTGTCCCTGATCTTCGTGGCGCTGTTTCTGACCCAGCGCTCCGTCGAGTCGGCGCGCTGGCGGTAGGGGGGGCGAGAGGAAGCGGCGGATGCGGCGCACGGCGACATTGTACGGACTGCTCGGACTGGTCCTGCTGGCCTTCGGCCTGGTCGACATGGTCCTGGCGGGGGGAACCTTCAGGTTCTTCGTGTGGCTCAACCTGGTCGGCGGCGTGATGATGATTGTGCTGTGGATCATGTCGAGCCGCTCCGCGCTCGCGTCGATCGCGGGCAGCCGCTCGACCCGCTACGGCGCCAACGCCGCGATTTACACCGTGACCTTCATTCTGATCCTCGTCGCGGTCAACTATATCTCGTCGTTGCATCACGCCCGTATCGATCTCACCTCGGAGCGCGTCTACAGCCTTTCCAGCCAGTCCGTGAATGTGGTGAAGGCGCTCAAGAAACCGATCCGGTTCTACGGCTTCTTTCGCGGCGGCGAGAATCCCGAGGCCCGCCGGATCTACGAGATGTACGGCTACGCCTCGCCGCTGGTGAGCTTCGAGCTCATCGATCCTGAGCAGCATCCCGAGATGGCCGAAAAGTTCAACATCACCAAGTTGAACACCACCCATATCCAGTACGGCGGCGAGAAGGGCACGGGATCCAACGTCACCGAGCTTAACGAGGAGGATCTCACCAACGCGATCCTGCGCTTGACCAAGGCGACCAAGAAGGTGGTCGATTTTCTCGACGGTCACGGCGAGGCCGATCCCGACAGCACGGAGGACGCCAACGGCTATGGCCAGCTGCGCAAGGATCTCGAGGGCGAGGGCTACGAGGTCCGCAAGCTGGTGCTCGCCTCGCTGCCCAAGGTGCCCGACGAGGTGAACATCGTGGTGGTGGCCGGCCCCGTGAAGCCGCTGCTGCCGCACGAGATCGAGCAACTGACCGAATACTTGAAGCGCGGCGGCCGCATGATGATGTCGTTCCGGCCGCAGCATCCCGACGAGCCGATCGACGAGACCGCGCTGATCAAGCTGGCGTCCGATTGGGGCGTCCAGGTGCAGAACGACGTCGTGGTCGACCAGGTGGTGCGGCTGTTCGCGGGTCCGGCGCTGGGCCTCAATCCGATCGTGCAGACCTTCGGCGAGCATCCAATTACTCACAACTTCACCCAGAAGGTCGTGTTCCCGATGTCGCGATCGCTCACCCCCGCGCCCAACCTCAAGCCGGGTCTGACCGTCGTGGATCTCGCCAAGACCAGCGACACTTCATGGGGCGAGACGGATCTCGACGGCATCTTCAAGCGCCAGGAGGCCAAGCTCGACGCCAAGGACCTCCGCGGTCCGGTCTCGGTGACCGACGCGGTCGAGGCGGACCTCGACAAGCTCGCGATGGGCAAGGGCACCGCACGGATCGTGGTGTTCGGCTCCACCGACTTCGTGAACAATCAGTACCTGACCACGTTTTTCGCGCGCGACTTTTTCATCAACTGCGCGGACTGGCTGGCGGGCGAGGAAACGCAAATCTCGATACGCCCGCGCTCGCTGCGCGCCTCGCGCTTTCGTCTGACGGTCGATCAGTTCGCCGTCGTATTCGCGCTCTCGGTTTTGCTGCTGCCGGAACTGCTCCTGATCATCGGAATCGCGGTCTGGTGGGAGCGGCGTAACTAGTCCACCTTAGGTCGACTTCGGCTCGCGATGCGTCCCCGCAACACCATCATCGCTCTGGTCGTGCTCGTGCTGATCGGCGGCTATGCGCTCGTGGTGCGCTTCTACACCCAGCCCGAGGCAACGCAGAAGCTGTTCGCGGTCAAGCCCGAAGACATCGCAAAGATTGAGCTGCGCTACCCCGATCGCGATTTGGTCGTTGAGCGCGCCAAAGGAAAACCGTGGCGCATCACCAAGCCAATCGGGGCCGACGCGGATCAGACCACCGCCGACAATCTCGCGCGCGCGATTGCGGAGTGCGAAATCACCAGGACCGTCGAGGAGAAGCCCACCGACCTGGCGCCATTCGGGCTCGCGACGCCGGGGACGGTCGTGACCATCACGACATTCGACAAAAAAAAGTTTCCCGGAATCGAGATTGGCAAGCTGGCGCCGGTCGGGTTCTCCGCCTACATCAAGACCACCGACAAGCCGGCCGTGATGCTCACCTCGTCGGGCTTTCCGCCGGGGATGAACAAGACCCTCGATCAGCTGCGGAATCGCGACCTGATGACGTTCAAGGTCGACAACGTCCAGAAGCTGACCCTGCAGAAAGACACCGGCCCGCCGATCGAAGTGGATCGCGAGGGTGACAACTGGAAAATCGTCAAGCCGGCAAATTACCCCGCCGACGGCACCCAGGTGCGCCAACTCTTGAGCACGCTAGTCAACGCCAAGGTCGTCGATTTCATCAGTGACGCGCCTACGAACGTCACCCAGTATGGGCTCGAGACCCCGCATCTCACCACGGTTGTCAACCTGGTCGCCCACGGCGGCGCGTCGTCGGAGTCGCTACTGTTTGGATTCAAACAGACCGAACAGGGCAAGGACGGCGTCTTCGTGCGGCGCGGCGAGCGCGCGCCCATCTATACCGTGCATCAGTTCGTGATGAGCGGGGTGGACAAGTCGGTGCTCGATTTGCGCGACAAGACGGTGCTCAATTTCGATCCGTCCGCCGTCGCGAGTGCCAGCATCAGGAGCGCGTCGGGCGCGTTCACGCTGAAGCGCGGCGCGGACGGAAAATGGTCGGTGGTCGACGGCACCAAACCCAACGACGCCGACGCCGCCGTCGTCGAGCGTTTCCTCGATCAGATGCGCGAGCTCAAAGGCTTGTCGATCATCGCGGACCCGATGCCGAATGCCGCGCTGTTCGGTCTCGACAGTCCCGCCGTCGATATCACGCTCTCAGGCAAGGACGGCAAGCTGATCGGCGAAGTCAGGCTCGCGAAATTGAGCCTCAAGGCCGCCGCGCCCGCGGCGCCGAACGAGCCCGAGACTCCGCGTGTCGAATATTATGCGACTGCCACTCCAGGCAAAGCGGTCTATGCGCTCAGCGACTTCAGCTTCAGCGAGCTGAACAAAACCGGCCAGCAGTTTGTGGCCACGCCGCCTCCCGCGTCCGCTCCGAGCGCCGCCACGAAGTAATCACGCGTCTCTGCGGACTCTATTTGTTTTTTCGAAGAGGCCGCGGTGGCTCACGCGCCCGGATGGAAAGCTCTTCGACTATCGGCGCAAAATGCTCGGCGCCGCGGCGGGCGCGCGCAAGCTCGGCTGCAGCTTGTTCGAAATCCCGCCCGGAAAATGCGCGTTCCCGTTTCATTTCCACTGCCGCAACGAGGAAGCGATCTACGCGCTGGAAGGCTCCGGCACGCTGCGCCTGGACGCCGACGAAAGCATCCTCCGCGTGGGTGCTTATGTGAGCCTTCCCGCGGGGTCGGCCACCGCTCATCGGCTGATCAATTCATCGAACCAGCGGCGCTTCATCCCTCCGCAATCACGTGCGCCATCGCGTCGCGAGCCGTATGCGTGATGCTCAGGTGGAACGCCGTGATGTTGCGTTTGCGCGCGTACGCCGCCGCTTTGCCGCTGAGCCGGATGGTTGGTGCCTTGCCGCGTTCGCGCACCACCTCGATCTCGCTCCAGCCCACGTTGCGGTTCCATCCCGTGCCCATCGCCTTCATCGTCGCCTCTTTGGCGGCGAAGCGCGCTGCATAGCTCTGATAGCGCGGCCGCCCGCGCGATTCGCAGTAGGCAGCCTCTCCGTCGGTGTAGACGCGGCGGCGGAAGCGCTCGCCGGTGCCTGGCCGCGTGAGGGCGCGTTCAATCCGCTCCACTTCGATCAGGTCGATTCCCGTGCCGATGATTTGCGCCATCTGGGCTCCGATTCCCAAGTATTAGCCGTGCGATGCGATCTTTCAAAGCGAGGGGCGCGCGCTTGCGGATGATGAACGTGCGATTCTATTCTTGATCCCGTTCGGAACTCAGCTGAGACGCGCTGATTAAAAGTTGCGAATTTACTGATCAACCTTGCGGCTGGAGGTCTCGATGGCGAAGCTCAAAACCACAGTGAACAAGGCGAAATGCATCTCGAGCGAGGACTGCGTCGAGACCGCGCCCGCCGTTTTTCAGCTTGATGCCGACGGCAAGTCGGAAGTAATCAACGCGACCGGCGCGCCCGATGCGGTGATTCTTTCCGCCGCGCGATCATGCCCGGTTAAAGCGATCACGGTCGTCGACGAGGACACCGGAACGCAGCTCTTTCCGCCACTGAAGCCGTAACGACCGTGATGCTGCCGAAATTGATGCTCGATTGTTTTGCGACTGGCCCTCGCACCGGCCGGTTTGGGGCGGCGGCGTGAGCGATGGCGCTCCGCAAGCATCGCGAAGGCGAGTTGGCAATCGAGCAGACGCGCGACCTTGCGCGCGTGAAGACGATTCTCGCGGACGCTGGGCTGATGACCGACGGCGTCGATTGGCCTGCTGCCTGCTACCTGATCGCGTTTATCGGCGATGCGCCGATTGGCGTGGCCGGTATCGAGGCGAAGGTCGACGCCGCAATAATTCGCTCAGTCTGGGTCGCGCCATCGATGCGCCGGCGCGGAATCGGCGCGCAACTCCTCACCGCCGCCCGCAAGGCGGCGCACACTCGCGGCGCGCGTCATCTTTATCTCTTCAGCACCGAGGCCGGCGACTGGTTCCGCCGCTTCGGATTTGAAGAGGTGCCGATTGCGCGCGTGGTCGAGGAGCTCACCGGCACGCCGCAGGTCGACTACTACCGCGCGCGGCCGGACGAGCTTGCGCGCGAAGTGGCGTTTCACCTCGACATCTCTCAAGACGGCGTCATCACGCGGTGAACCTTCAGCGCGGAACAACCACAACCGTTGATAGCTGCGTTTGGTGCGGAATGCGGCTCGGCTCATTTCTCGGCGGCCGCCGAAGCCTCGTGAATCGTGCGGAACTCTTCTAGCGCTCTTGCGACGATCGCCTCGCCGCTGCCCGCGGCAACGCGCGCGGTTTCGACTTCATAGCCGCCCTCCGCGTATGCCTCGCGCGTCGGCAGGTAGCCGACCAGGTCGTTGCAATAGCCTGCCACCAACGTGTGCGCGAACCATGGATTCGCTCTGAGCGCCAGCCCGAGTTCCACGAACAGCTCGCCGGGGATGCCGACGATCGCGATATCGCCGAGGGTAAAGATCGACATCTGCGATTCGATCTCGCCGCGAGCCATGTCGACGCGGCGGTCGCGCCGGTTCGCCTCATCGAGCGCCTCGAGAACGCGGAGCGCATCCTGTGCCTGCGCCTGATGATCCTTCAAGCGTTTCAATTGGTAGCCCTCGCCGCCGCGATGGTTGTGCAGCGAGGCGGCGGTCTGCTCGACATATGCTTTCGCCACCGCGACTGTGGCGCTTCGATCTAAAAGGCCGAGTCTCAAGGGAATGCGACGAGCCGCGAGCGTTGCCGTTTCGACCGGCGGCGCGCCCGCGAGTGCGTCGAGCACAGCACGCGCCATCGTGGCGCCTTCCTCCGCCGCGGCTGCGAAACTGCCGCGGCTTCGCGGATCGATGTTGCCCGTTGCGCCCTGAAGGAACATCGCAATCGTCGCACGACCGTTTGGCGCGCGCATCGCGCGCTCAATTTCGTCCTGCGCGAAGCCCGGCCAGTCGCGCGAGTAGAGCAAGTTGTCCTCGCAAAGCACCACGCCGTGGCAGGGGTAATTCATCACCACCGCGATCGCGCTTTCGTCGGGACGATAGATGCCGAGTGCGTTGACCTCCGCATCGGCGACGCCGGCGTAGTTCGCCGCGAGCTGAATCGATCCATCTGGACGCTGGACCCGGCGATGGGCGCCGAGCGTGAAGCGGCCGCGGGCGGCTCTGATTTGCGCCGGTTCCAGGCTATCGTTCGCCGCGACGATCGCATCGGCGATGGTTCCCGGGAGCGCGCGCTCCCAAGCGAGATCGCGATCGCCACCGAGCTTCGCGTCGGGGCGGGGCGTAGCGTGAATGTTGAACAGCGGCGCCGAATGCGTGTGGGTGGCGCAAATCATGATCGCATCTGCGGGAAGGTCGCATCGCGCCGCGACTTCCGCCGCGATGGCATCGCAGATGCGCTTGCCCACTGCGAGCAGGTCGACACTCGCGATCGCGAGTTTGCGCCGCCCGTCGCCGAGCACCAGCGCCTGCACCGCGAGCTCGTCGTGCACGCCGGCCGAGTTCCCGACCCGGCCGCCATAGCCCATCATCGCGAGGCCGATCGGGGGCTCCAGTTTCCTTCGCGCGGCGCCTGCGAGAATCCGTCCCATTTCGCTAAATTATGTCGATTCCCACTAGATCGTTATGTCGTCGCGCCGCGGACGAGCTTCGCCAGCGCGAGATCGCTCGCTTCCGCTGCGACTTTCTCTGCTGCGGCGATGATGTCGTCGACATCGCGATCGTCGCCGAGCAGGCATTCGTGCGGGATAGCGGCCAACTCGCGCTCGAACAGCCGCTCCGCCATCGGGCAATTCACATTGTCAGCCTGGCCGCGCATGCCCGCGAGCTCGCGCGCGGTTTGATAGGCGGATGACTCACGCGGGAACAACGCCGAGCGATAGACCGGCTCGTTGCCGACGCCGCAAGGGATTCCTTCCGCGCGCATCGCACGCACGAAGCGGTTGCGCGAGACGCCGAGCGTGGTCTCATCGATTTTGAACATGAACGCGTAGATGACCTCGCGAGTGATGCGCGGGTCGCGCGCGATCGCGGTGATGCCTTTGATGCGATTCAAACCCTCACGCAGCCGCACCGCTCGCGCGCTCTTGATCGCGATCTGTTCGGGCATCCGCTCGAGCTGCGCGAGCAGCACGCCGCATTGCCATTCTGTCATCCGGTAGTTCGCGCCCATCAGCGGCCCTTCGAAGGTGTCGCCGGGACGGCGCCGCCCGCAGTTAATGAGCGACTGAGCGCGCTGCTCCAATCCGGGATCGTCGGTGACGATCGCGCCGCCTTCGCCGGCGGTCATCGGCTTGGTGCTCTGGAAGCTGAAGCATCCGGC
>DATDGX010000035.1:0-19925 GCA_036521875.1 Binataceae bacterium (SeqCode) | reverse complement strand
TCGCTGCCGCCCGTGGCGAGGACCGTCAAAGCCTTGCGCGCGAGCGGCACGAAGTCCGTCTGATGCGCCGAGACGCCGATATTGTGGAACTTGAAATCGGTGAACAGCGGCTGGGTGGGATTCCATCCGTGGCATGACATGCAGCGTCCCTTGCCATTGAATACCGACCACCCGCGTTTCGCCGACTCGCTGATCGCCTTCTGGTCGCCCGCCATGAAGTGGTCGAACGGCGAGTCGAATGCGAACTGGGTGCGCTCGTAGGCCGCGATCGCGCGCTCGATATCGTCGAAGGTGGCTGCGTGCCCGAACACTTCCTGAAACTTCGGCTGGTATTCGGGAATCGCCCTGATTTTTGCGACCGCCGCGTCCTTGTCCTTCATCCCCATCTCGATCGGATTGGTGATCGGCCCGAGAATCTGATCTTCCAGCGACGGCGCGCGGCCGTCCCAGAACTGGGTCACGTTGAAGAGCGCGTTGAGGACCGTCGGCGAGTTGCGCTGGCCCATCTTGCCGTGGATTCCCATCGAGGTCGGGAACTGATCGACGAAACCCTTGGCGGGCACATGGCAGTCCGAGCAATCCTTGGTGTTGTCCGTCGAGAGCCGATCGTCGAAGAACAGCGCTTTACCGAGTGCGACCTTGGCGGGAGTTTGAGGATTGTCCGGCGGTATCACCCACGAATAGAGCTCAGCCGGGAATCCCACCTGCTGTTGCGATTTTGGCTCGCCGAGGGGACCTGGCTCGCCGGCATGTGCCAGCAGGATGGGCGCAAACGCAGCGGCAACCAGCAGAATGATCCGCGCTGCGATTCGTGACTTCGACCTATGTCGCGGCCCAAGTGCGTCCATGCAGCTATGTTCAAGTCTCAGGCGATGCCGTCGCTACGGTCGTTTAACAGCGCCGCGATTTTCGAACAGCCCCGGAGGAGTGTCAAGCACGCGGCGCGGGTTCGCCTACTTCACCTTGTCGAGCAGGTTGACCATGTCGTCAGCGTGCTCTTCCTCCACCTTTAGAATCTGCTCGATCAGGACGCGCGTGGTCGGATCGTCGTTTCCGAGCCACCGGATGATCGCGCTATAGCTCTCGATCGCGATGCGCTCGGCGACCAGGTCCTCCTTGATCATGTCGGGCAGATTCTTGCCTTCCTCGTACTGCGAGTGGCTGCGGTCCGCGAGTCCCTCGGGATCGAAATTCGGCTCGCCCTGGAGCTGCGTAATCCGCTCGGCGACCCAGTCGGCGTGCTGCTGTTCCTCGTTGGCGTGCTGCAGGAACTCGCTCTTCACCGACTCGGAATTGATTCCGCGAGCCATGTAGTAGTGACGCCGGTAACGGAGCACGCAAACCAGTTCGGTCGCGAGCACGTCGTTGAGCACCTTGATTACCTGCTTGCGGTCCGCCTTGTAGTTCTCGACGACGGCACCGGCTTGGATGTTCTTGCGCGCGCGATTGCGAATCTTCTTAACATCCGCGACGAAGTCATTCATTTTGGTGGCGTCTCCTTTCAAGTGTTCCCATCGTAGCGTGAATACCGCTCGAATAGCACAGATTTTGTGTGACTCGATTCCTCGATTTCGGGGCGATGAAGCTTCCGCCCCCACGTGCTAGGTTTGGGGCGGGTTGAGGGGCGAGGCGACCAGTGAAGCCCCGCTGAACCACCCGCGAAGAGCGCAATTGGAACCTCGCATTCTCGAGCGCAACGCGCACCCTATCTCACGGCGCGACGTCGATCCCAACGTCCTCAAGGTCCTCTATCGCCTCGTCAACAGCGGCCATGTGGCGTACCTGGTCGGCGGCGGAGTGCGCGACCTGATGCTCTCGCGGCGGCCCAAGGACTTCGACATCGCGACTTCGGCGCATCCGCAACAGGTGCGCGAGCTGTTCCGCAACTCGCGGCTAATCGGGCGGCGCTTTCGACTCGTGCACGTGTTCTTCGGCCCGCAGAATATAGAGGTCGCGACCTTCCGCAAGCGCAGCGAGGAGGTGGCCGCCGAGGACGATCCGCTGATCCGCCTCGACAACACCTTTGGCACGCCCGAGGAAGACGCGTTTCGCCGTGACTTCACCGTCAACGCACTGTTCTACGACCCGCAGACGTTCCGGGTGATCGACTACCCGACCGGCGTCGACGATCTGAACGCGCGGCTGATTCGAACCATCGGCGATCCTGAGGTCCGGGTGCGCGAGGATCCGGTGCGCATGATGCGCGCGGTCCGGTTCGCGGCCAAGCTCAATTTTCAGGTGGAACCGGCCACCCGCGCGGCCATCGAACGGCATCGCGCGGACCTGCTCAAAGCCTCGGTGCCGCGCCTGGTCGAGGAGACTTTTCGCACCCTCGGTCAGCCGGAAGCCGCGCGCGCGATTGTATTGATGAAAGAGCTGGGACTGCTCGATCAGCTCTTGCCCTTCCTGGCGGAACATCTGGAGCGCAATGCCGCAATCCCCGGCGACTCCGCGGCGGTCCGCGACTCTGCGACGGTTCGTAACATGGCGGCGCTCGGGAGATCGATCGCACCCGGCACGCAGCCCGCGCACGAGACCATGCTCGCCGCGCTGTTCCTGGACTTCTGCCGCGACGATGGCGACGGCGCCGGTTCCGGCAAGACCGATCGGTTCGATCTGCTCGACGAGCTGCGCGCGCGCGGTTTCGCGCGCGGCGACACCGAGCACATGCGTCTGCTGGTCGAGGCATTCGGGCATCTTGCGGTGCCGTCGCGGCGGACGCGGCGGCTGGCGCGGCGGCCGTACTTCGCGCAGGCGCAGCGCTTCTTCGACCTGATGGCGCCGACCTACGGTCTCGACGGAAGCGCGCTCGCGCGCTTCCTCGCCGAGCCACAGGCGCACGGCGCGCATCCGCATCCTCCCCATTCGCCCAATTCGACGCAGGCGGGCGGCGCGAGTCCCGCGCGCCACAAGCGGCGCCGCCGCAGACGCGGCGGCGCGGCGCCGGCAGACGCACGTCCCGGAATCGCCGAAGGCGCGAACGCGCCGTCGGCGATGCAGCAGGCCGTCGCGCCGGACCCGCGCGGAGCTGCGGATCGCGACGCCGGCGCGACGGACGCCTCCGGACCGCGGCATCGCGAGTAGCGGCGCGCATCGCATAGGGCGATGCGTATCGCGACAGCGATGCGCGCGGACCCCGTGCGCCGCGTCGCGATGCTGCAAATGCTGCTTTACCGGCTGGTGGCCATCGACTAACTTTGCCCTTGTCACAACTTGTTACTGGCGCGCAGCAAGGGAGTCTGCGTATCGCGATCGAATCTCTTTCCCACGAGGTCAACGACTTGGCGGCGAGCAACTTGCGCACAGACAAAATCTGGATGGACGGAAAACTGATTCCCTACGACGAGGCCCAGGTGCACGTCCTCACCCACATCCTGCATTACGGGCTGGCGGTGTTCGAGGGGATGCGATGCTATAAGTGCGGCGACGGGCGCTCGGCAATTTTCCGCGCGCATGAGCATATCCGCCGCCTGCTCGACTCCGCGCATATCGTCGAGATGCCGGTGCCGTATGGAGAGGAGGAGATCATCAAGGCCTGCGCCGACGTAGTCCGCGTCAACAAGCTCACCGAATGCTACCTGCGGCCAATCGCATTTTACGGCGAGGGCGAGATGGGACTTTCCGCGCGCGGCAATCAGACTCGTGTCGCGATCGCGGCGTGGCCGTGGGGCGCGTATCTCGGCCAGGACTCGGTCAAGAAGGGCGTGCGGCTCAAGACCTCGTCATTCGCGCGCTTCCATCACAATACGATGATGCCGGCGGCGAAGGCTTCGGGCCATTACGTCAATTCCATCTTAGCCGGTTACGAGGCGCGCCGCAGCGGCTACGATGAGGCGCTGCTGCTCGACACCGCGGGCTTCGTCGCCGAGGGCAGCGGCGAGAACGTGTTCGTGGTGCGCGACGGAGTGGTCAAGACGCCGCCGCTCACTTCGATTTTGGCCGGCATCACGCGCGACGCGGTGATGACTATCCTGAGCGATTCCGGCCTGGGCGTGCGCGAGGAATATTTCGCGCGCGACGCCTTCTATATCGCCGACGAGGCGTTCATGACCGGCAGCGCCGTCGAAGTCACGCCGGTGGTCGAGCTCGACGACCGGAGGATTGGCGCCGGCAAGCCGGGCCCGATCACGCTCAAAGTGCAGGAAGCCTTTCAGGCGGCAGTGCACGGCCGCGAGCCACGCTATCGCGGCTGGCTTCATTACGTTTAGCCGTGCTGGAACTTTTTCACCCGCGGCCATGTTCCACTCCGGTCAGGGGAGCCGTATGAAAATGATTCTCGGAACGATTGTATTGGTCGCCGTAGTGGCGGTGCTCGCAGTCGCGCTCAAGCCGCGCATCGCGCGCGCCGCCATGCTCAAAGAGGGGGACACCGCGCCCGCCTTCTCGACCCAGATGGTGACGGGCGATCAGGTAGCGCCGGTCTCACTGTTCGACTTTCACGGCAAGAAGGTGATTCTCTACTTCTACCCGAAAGACGACACCCCGGGATGCACCAAAGAGGCGTGCGCGTTTCGCGACGGATACGCGCGGTTCCAGAATGCCGGGCTGGTGGTGCTCGGATGCAGCGTCGACAGCTCCGACGCGCATCGCGCGTTCATCAAGAAGTACAGCCTCCCGTTTCCGCTGCTGCTCGACAACGACAAGAAGATCGCGACTGCGTATGGCGCCGCCAACGGCATTCCGATTCTCGGTCTCGACCGCCGGATCACTTACGTGATTGGCGAGGACGGCAAAATTCTCAAAGTTTATCCGAACGTCGATCCGGCGATTCATGCGTCGGCGATCCTGGGCGAGCTCGGCGCTAACCAGACGGCGCAGCCGGCCGCAAGCCCGAGTCCCGCGGCCAACTAGCTGACGGTCTCTTGGGGCTGTTGGCCGAGACGCCGCGAACCGATTTCCCCGGCGCCAGCGACATTTCCGCGCGCAGCGACGCGCTATGCGACGCATCGCGCGGACCGTCGCTTTGCATCGCCACAGGCATCCGTTAGCCTAGTTCGAGCCCCGGGCGGCCACGCAGTGGTCGGAGAACAGCGCCGGCGCGAGGTCGCTCTGATGCCGTCGAATCCCAACCATAGCGTAGAGAATCATTTCATTGGCGCGCCGCGGAGCTACCCGCCGTGCGTCGCGGTTATTTTCGGCGGCGGCGGCGATCTCAGTCATCGCAAGCTGCTGCCCGCGCTCTACAACCTGTCGGTCGACGGCGCGCTGCCGCAGAACTTCGCGATCCTTGGCTTCGCGATCGAGGATTTCAACGACGAGAGCTATCGCGCGTTCGCGCGCGAGGGGATCGACAAGTTCTCGCGCCGGGCGGTCACCGAAGATCAGTGGAAGAAGTTTGCGCCGCTGCTGCACTTCAATCGCGGCAGTTTCGATGAGGCACGCGACTACGACAATTTGCGCACGCGGCTCGAAGCGATGGACAAACAATACTTGACCGGCGGCAATCGGATTTTTTATTTTGCGATTCCGCCCGACTTCATCGACGCCTGCTCGGAGGCATTAACCGCCGCCAACCTGATCACGCCGCCCGACCAGCCGGACCCCTTCACCCGCGTGGTGGTGGAAAAACCGATCGGCCGCGACCTGCCGAGCGCGGTCGAGATCAACGAGCGCCTCGCGCGCCACTTCCACGAGAACCAAATTTTCCGCATCGACCATTACCTCGGCAAGGAGACGGTCGAGAACCTGATGGTGTTGCGCTTCGCCAACGCGATCTTCGAGCCCATCTGGACCGCGCGCTTTATCGACCAGGTCCAGATAACGGTGGCCGAGGAGGAGGGCGTCGGCACCCGCGCCGCGTACTACGAGCACGCCGGCGCGCTCCGCGACATGGTGCAGAGCCATCTGCTGCAAGTGCTCTGCATGATCGCAATGGAACCGCCACGCGCGACCGCCGCCGACTCGGTGCGCGACTCCAAGATGGACGTGCTGCGATGCCTGCGGCCGCTCGGCGACGAGGACATCGAGAAGTGGGTGGTGCGCGGCCAATACGGGGAAGGGCTGATTCGCGGCGCGCCGGTCAAGGCGTATCGCGACGAAGAGCACGTCGCGAAAGATTCGCAAACCGAGACCTTCGTGGCGCTCCGATGCTGGATCGACAATTGGCGATGGGCGGGCGTGCCGTTTTACCTGCGCACCGGAAAACGGCTCCCAAAGCGCGCGAGCGAGATCGCCATCTATTTCAACTCGGTGCCGCGAATCCTCTACAACGCGAATCCGCGCGCCCCGCTGGCGCCCAACATGCTGACTATCCGCATCCAGCCCGACGAGGGACTGGCGCTGCATATCATCTCGAAGGTCCCCGGCGCCCACGTCCGGCTCGCGCCGGTGGCGGTCGACTTTCACTACGCGACCACGTCGCCGGAAGCGTACGAGACTTTACTGCGCGACGTAATCATCGGCGACCAGACGCTGTTCATGCGCCGCGACACTATTGAGGCGGCATGGCAGTTCATCGAGCCGATCCTCGATTCATGGGAAATGGCGACGATCGATCCGCCGATTTACGCGGCCGGTTCGTGGGGACCGCTGGAGGCGGCGCTGATGATCGCGGCGGACGGGCGAACCTGGCGCACGCTGTGACCCGGCGCAGGCGGTAAGGCGCCGGCGCGCGCCCGCACGGGGTGTTGAGAAACTCGCGGAATTGCGCGATGACATCGAGCCAGTCGCAAGAGTCTGCAACTTGCAGGAGGACTCCGATGAGCAGCAATTCGGGCATCACGCTCGCGCGCTACGTGATGACCAAATCCTTGAACGCGGACCTCGCCCCCATCCTCGAGCGCATCGAGCTTGCCGGCAAGCGCATCGCGCGCGAACTGTCCGTCGCATCGCTCGGCGGCGAGTTGGGCTACACCGGCGCCACCAACGTCCAGGGCGAGAAGGTCAAAAAGCTCGACCAGTGGGGCAACGATGTTTTCCTCGAGACCTTCGCGCACGGCCATCCGGTCTGCACGCTGATTTCCGAGGAGATGGAAGAGCCGCGCCATTACTCCTCGAACTGCCGCGAGCGCAGCTTCGCGGTCCTCTATGATCCGATCGACGGCTCGTCCAACACCGACGTCAACGGATCGCTGGGCACCATCTTTTCGATAAGACAGCGCGCCGCGAAACACGACGCGGGCATCGCCGACATTCTCACTCCCGGGAGCAAACAGTTCGCGGCGGGTTACGTTCTCTATGGTCCCAGCACGCAGCTCGTCTACACGGCGGGCGCGGGCGTCAACATTTTCACCCTCGATCGAAGCCTCGGCGAGTTCCTGCTGTGGCGCGAGAACATCAAGATGCCGCCGTTCGGCTCCTGCTACGCGGTCAACCAGGGCAATATCGGCAAGTGGCATCCTGGCGCGCGCAAATTCGTCGAGCTCATCACGAGCCGCAAGGACAAACGCACCAGCTACTCGCTGCGCTACACGGGCGCGTTCGTCGCCGACTTCCATCGCTGCCTCCTGGAAGGCGGAATCTATCTCTACCCCGGCGAAGTCTCCGCGGTCGGCAAAGGCCGCGGCAAGCTCCGGCTGATGTACGAACTCGCTCCCATGTCGATGATCGCGGAGCAGGCCGGTGGCCGCGGCTCGACCGGCAAGGGCCGCATCCTGGACGTGGTGCCGGCAGCAATTCACGATCGCCAGCCGATCTACCTCGGCAGCGCCGACGAGGTCAGGCTCGCCGAGGAGATGCGGGCCGAGGGCTGACGCGGCTTTGTGAGGGAAACCGGGATGGCAGTTATCGTCCTGGCTGCCGATGTAGGCGGCACGAAGAGTCATCTCGGGTTGTTCGACGCCTCGAGCGGCGCGCCGGTCCTGATACGCGAGCATCGCTATGCGACCCTCGAGTACCCGAGCCTCGAAGGCATCTGCGTCGATTTCATCCGCAATTCGCCGCCGATTGCGGGCGCGTGCTTCGGGGTACCCGGCGTGGTAATCCGCGGGCGCGCGGTCCCGTCCAACATCCCGTGGCAAATCGTCGCCACTTCGCTGGTCAGCATTCTGGGCGGTGCGCCCGTGCGTCTGATCAACGATCTGGGCGCGACCTCATATGGCTTGATCAACCTTCCCGTTTCTGAATTTGCCGTACTGCAGAGCGGTGGGGCCGAGTTCGCCGGCGGCGACGTCGCGGTGATCGCGGCGGGAACCGGACTGGGCGAGGCGGCGCTGGTTTCCGAGAACGGCAAGTATCACGCGGTCGCCTCCGAGGGCGGGCACTCTGATTTCGCGCCGCGCGGCGACGAGCAAATCGAGTTGCTGCGCTTTCTGGCGCGCGAGTTCGACCACGTGAGCGTCGAGCGCGTGCTGTCCGGCCCCGGCCTCCACAACATTTACCGCTTCCTGCGCGCGCGAAGCGGCGCCGGCGAGCCGGCGTGGCTCACGGAGCAAATCCTGGCCGGCGATCCGTCTGCCGCGATCAGCGCGGCCGCGCTCGGCGCTCGCGACCCGGTCTGCGTTCGCGCACTCGAGATGTTTTGCGATATCTACGGAGCGGAGGCCGCGAATCTCGCGCTCAAGGTGCTGGCGCTGGGCGGCGTGTACCTGGGCGGCGGAATCGCGCCCAAGATTTTGCCGATGCTCCAACGCGGCGGGTTCATTCGCGGGTTTCTCTCCAAAGGACGGATGAACGAAGTGCTGCGCCACGTCGAGGTGCGGGTCTCGCTCAACCCGGCGGCGGCGCTGCTGGGCGCGGCCCACTGTGCTCTCGCGATGCTGTGAAAAAAGACTAAAATGAACATCCCAGACGGGAGGCCGAGAAATTTATGACCAAACGCGTCAGAGAAATTCTGAGCTACTACGACAGTGAAAACGCGGGCGTGCGCAGCAACCTCGCCCGCATGATGAATCACGGCAAGCTGGCTGGCACCGGCAAGTTCGTTATCCTGCCGGTCGACCAGGGCTTTGAGCACGGCCCGGCACGAAGCTTTGCCGTCAATCCGGCGGCCTACGACCCGCGCTATCATTTTCAGCTCGCGATCGATGCGGGCTGCAACGCGTACGCCGCGCCGTTGGGCTTCCTGCAAGCGGCGGCGGCCGAATACGCGGGCGAGATTCCGCTCATCCTGAAGCTCAACAATCACGACCTGCTCCACGACGAGAAGGACCCGCTGCCCTCGGTGACGGGCAGCGTCAAGGATGCGCTGCGCCTCGGATGCGCTGCGATCGGATTTACGATCTATCCGGGATCGGCGCAGGCGCAGACCATGTACCAGGAGCTGCGCGAGCTCGGCGAGGAGGCGCGCGCGAACGGTCTTGCGGTGGTGGTTTGGTCGTATCCGCGCGGCACCACTATCTCCAAGCAGGGCGAGACCGCGATCGACGTGGTCGCCTATGGCGCCCAGATCGCGGCGCAACTCGGCGCTCACGTCATCAAGGTGAAACCGCCGACCGCCTTTATCGAGCAGCCCGAGGCGAAGAAAGCCTACGAGACCAATCGCGTGCCGCTCGAGCCGCTCTCCGCGCGAGTCCGCCACGTGGTGCAGTCATCGTTCGACGGCCGCCGCATCGTGATTTTCTCGGGCGGTCCCAAGGAAGGCGACGATCAGTTGCTCGGTGAGATTCGCGAGATCCACGCGGGCGGCGGTTTCGGATCGATCATCGGGCGCAACTCGTTCCAGCGTCCCAAGGCCGACGCGCTCGTCCTGCTCAACAACGTGATGGACATTTACAAGGGCTGAGCGCGCCGCGCGTTTGCGCTGCCGAGCAGCGGGATCGGATGGATTCGATATGAATTACAGCGAGTATCAGCATCTTCTTTTCGAGCGCAAGGAAGACGGCGTCCTGCTCATCACCATCAATCGGCCCGAAGTGCTCAATGCTACCAACAACCGGCTGCACTGGGAGCTCGGCCGCGTGTGGCTCGATATCGGCGACGATCCGGAAACGCGCATCGTAGTGATCACAGGCGCGGGACGCGCATTTTCCGCAGGCGGCGATCTCGAAATGATCGAGCGGATGGCGGCGAATCCGGCGAACATCGCGCAGGCGTGGAAGGAAGCTGGCGATATCGTCTACAATATGCTCAACCTCGACAAGCCAATCATCTCCGCCATCAACGGAGTCGCGGTCGGCGCGGGACTCGCGGTCGCGTTCATGGCCGACATCAGTATCGCGTCGGAGGCGATGCGCATCACCGACGGGCACATCCGGCTCGGAGTCGCGGCGGGCGATCATGCGGTCATCATATGGCCGCTGCTATGCGGTCTGGCGAAGGCCAAGTACTACTTGCTGACGGCAGACTTTATCGACGGCAAGGAGGCGGAGCGGATCGGGCTCGTCAGCCTGTGCGTGCCGGCCGACAAACTGATGCCGAAGGCGATGGAGGTCGCGGGCAAGCTCGCGCGCGGGCCGCAACAGGCGATTCGATTCACCAAGCGCGCGCTGAACAACTGGATTAGAACTTTTGGGCCCGCCTTCGACGCGTCGCTCGCGCTGGAGATGTTGGGATTTTTCGGCCCCGATTTGACCGAGGGTCTGCGCGCGCTCAAGGAACGCCGCGAGCCCAAGTTTCCCGGCTTCGGCTCGCATTGAATCGAATTAATCGGTTGATCGGCGGTCTTTTGGCACGTCCTGATTTCTGGAATACTGAGTGGCGTTCTTGGGCGACAACTCACTCTTAACCAGGGAGATCGAATTCAATGAAGAAGTTCGCGATGGCTGCGGCATCGATGACACTCGCAGCAAGTATGGCCTTTGCCTTCAGTGTGCCTTCCGCGTACGCCGCCAAGGTCGATTGCGACGCGGTGATGACGGCGCTAAACGGCGGCAAGGCCGCGAAGGATGTCGCGTCGGACATGGGTATTTCCGTTCACAGCGTCTACCGCTGCAAGCATAAGGCAGCCAAGGCGGCGAAGGCTGAGATGAAGGCCACGGAGTCTGCGAACCCGGCGGCTGCGGCTGCAGCTCCTTCGATGGCCGCGCCCCCGCCCGCGCCCACAAACTAAACGGCTTCTCGAGACCTGCGCCCCGCCCGCATCGGGCGGCGGGGCGCAGGTTATCGGGTGTCTCTAATCATTCGACACTCCGGACGAGCTACGTTCGATGGACAAGTGCGAGCTTTGCGAATTGCGCGACTATACCCAGCGCTATTGCGAGTTCGTATTTCCGTTCAAGTTCACGATCCTCGACTGCGATTCCTGCGACACCCCGATGGCCGTCCTCGGCGAGCATCGCGCCACCCCCACCGACGACGAGCGCGCGTTCATGATCGAGGCGCTGTCGATGGTCGCACGCGCGAAGTACGGTCCCGACAAATTTGGTATCGACGACGTGATGCGGCAGATTCCCAATCATTGCCACATGCACGCGCGTCCGTTCCGCCGCTGGCAGGTTTAACTTAAGTTTAGCTGCGCGTTTTGACGGCGCGCCGCGCGACACTTTCAGCCGCCGCTCCTTTCTCCGTCCAACTGACCTGTTAGTAAGTCTGATTACCTTCCGTTTGGTAAGTAACACTTCTTGTGCTATATGCGCGCCCGTACGTAGGTAGCGCTGTTTGGGGAAGCAGCGTTGTCCCCGGGAGCGGCGATCCCATGCCCGGGGGTTTCCTCAGGAGGTACGGGGGAATGGCTATTGGTACGGTCAAGTGGTTCAGCCCGAAAAAGGGCTACGGCTTCATCACCATGGAGGACGGGCAGGAGGTGTTCGTCCACTACAGCGCGATCGACGGCTCCGGCTTTCGCTCGCTCGAGCAGGGCGACAAGGTCGAGTTCGAAGTCGCGCAAGGACCCAAGGGTCTCCAGGCATCGGCGGTCAGCCGCGCCAGCGCGTAGCCGCCGGCGTCATCAGAAAAAGGGGAACTCGTCGACGAATGCGCCGCGTCGAGCGCGCTCGTATGACGAGGCTCGGTCGCGCGCGTCCGTGCGATCAGATCTGCCAAAGGTTTATACTATCGCATGAGCGACGCACTTCCGCTGGCGGCTAAAATCAGGTTCGGCGTGATCACCGGGGTGGGCGACCGCGCGCAGTCGCTGCGCGCGGTCGAGTCGATCGCGCGATGGGGCTATGAAGTCGCGTGGACCGGCGACCACGTGGCCTTCACCGGACCCGTCAGCGATCCGCTGACCCAGCTCACTTATCTGTCCGCGCTCAAGCCCGAGCTCATTTACGGCACCAGCGTCTATCTGTTGCCGCTGCGCCATCCGACCACGGTCGCCAAGGTCGTCGCGACGGTCGATCGCATAATGGGTGCGGGGCATTTCATTTTCGGCGTCGGCGTCGGCGGCGAGTTCCCGCGCGAGTACGAGGCCTGCGGCGTACCGATCAAGGAACGCGGCGGGCGCGCGACCGAGGCAATCCAGGTGATCAAGCTCCTATGGAGCGGCGAGAAAGTCGAGCATCACGGCAAGTACTTCAGTTTCGGCGCGATCCAGATGCTGCCGCGGCCGTCCACGCCCGGCGGCCCGCCGATCTGGGTCGGTGGCCGCGCCGAGGGCGCGCTGAAGCGTGCAGCGCGTTTCGGCGACGGATGGATGCCCTACGTCGTCACCGCCAAGCGCGTTGCGGAGGGGCTCGATTTCATCGCGAAAGAAGCCGAACGCGCGGGCCGCAGGATCGAGCGCTTCGGCACCTCAATTCATCTCTTCTGCACGCTCGGGCCCAGCTACGAAAAGGCGCTCGATGTCGCCACCGAGCATCTCAGCAAGCGCTATGCGATGGATTTCCGCGAGCCCGCCAAGCGCTACGCAGCGTTGGGCAATCCCGCCGACGTGGCGGCGCGCATCAGCGAGTTCATCAAGGCCGGCGTGCGCGACGTCGGCGTCGATTGCGTCAGCCATATCTCCGATCGCGACGCGCAGCTCGAGCAGTTCGCCCGCGAAGTGATCCCGCTGCTGCGCTAGCGCCGCGCGCGGCACCCACGCTCACTTGATCGCGACGGCGTTGGGCGGCGAGGCGATGCCTCCCTCCAGGTTCATCGGCACCGACACCAGCATGAACTCGTAGCGCTTGTCCGCCGCGCAATCCGCCGCCAGCTCGTCGAGCACGAACTGCTCGCCGATCGGCAGCCCCAGCATCGAGAGCGTGCGGTAGTGCAACGCGCCCTCGTCTTTGAAGTCCCACGGCCACGGCTCGACCGCGGGACAATCGGTGCCGACTGCGGCGACGCGATTGTCCCAGAACCATTCCATCATCGCGCTGGAGTCCTCGATGCCGCACGACTTGAGCCCTTCGAGCGGCCCCATCTTCGCCTTCTCGTCCGCCGCCGCCTTCACGTATGCCTGCATCCATCCGGTCCGGATCAGAATCATCGAGCCGGGCTTGAGCGTGGTGCCCTGCGCTTTCAGCGCGTCCCGTACATCCGCGAGCGGATATTTCGCCGAGGTCAGCGGATCGATCGGCCGCTGCTGATCGTTGACGTACTTCCACAGATCGATCAGCACCGCGCGGCCCACCACGCGATTGGCCCATTTGTGGATGCTAAGCTTGCCGCCCGGGCCGTCCTTGATGTCCTCCGCCTTGACGCCGTTGTAGTACGCCCGATGGCGCACGTGGCCGACGTGCGCGAGCCCGTCCCACTGGCTGCCTTCCTGGGTGTTGTAGTTGTCGAGCGAATCGTCATGGCCGAGCAGCCCGAAGCGCTCGAAGCTTATGATGTTGTGCCGGGCGGGCGTGCGCGCGAACAGCGGCGGCTTCGCGTAATTGATCCGCGTGTCGAGCCGGAAGACTTTGCCCTTCTGCACCAGGCGTGCCGCGTCGACCACGCCGTCCTCGCTCAGAAAGTTGAGACATCCCAGTTCGTCGTCATCGCCAAACACGCCCCATGACGATTCCTTCGGCGCGCCGGCCTTGACCGGCAGCTCGGCGAAGCGGGGGATTTTCTTCAGGTCTAATTTCGCCATCGCGGGTTTCTCCTTAAGTTTTGGCGCGCGCGGCATTTTCGCCCGCGCCGCGCGCGGCTGGACCGGGCGTCCACTCGTAGAGCACGTCGGGCGCCTGTTCCTCGTTGCGCGAGCCGTCGTTGAATTCGATCGCGACGAAGCCGCGCGCCTCGTAAAAGTGGCGCGCCGGTGCGTTCTTCTGAAATGTGTAGAGACGCAGCCGCCGCGGGCTCAGCTCCTTGGCTTTGCTCAGCAGCCGGTCGCCGATTCCCTGCCGCTGCAAGTTGGGCGCGATGAAGAGCTGGTCGAGCATCTCGCCGTCGAGCGCGACAAACCCACTGATGCAGCCGCCGACCTCGGCGACCCACACCTCGAGGTTCGGCACCAGCACCGATGCTATCCAGCCGCGAATCTCGTCATCGGTATGCACGGTCGGCATGAATTCGACCGCGCCGCGGCGCGAGGCGATATAGATGTCGGCGACTTCGCGCGCGTCGGCGCTGGCCGCACGTCGGAGCTTGATCGGCCGCACGGGCATATCGACCGTCTCCACCTTAATGCGCCGCGATGTCAAGGCCCGCGGTCGTTGCGCTGCGCATCGGCCGGGTTGTTGCCCGAGGCGCGTAATGCGATTGTGTTTCCGCCATCCGCCATCATGATGTGACGGCATTGTGGCGTAACGGCCACATTGTGGTGTAACGCTCTTGAATTCGGAGCGTAATGCGGGTTGTTTATAGGGCTGTATCTCAGGGTTGTACCCCGTTGCGACATCGATTCGCGTCGCGGCGGGAAAAGTAGGTGAAGGGTGGCAAAGCGATCCGATTGGCTTAACGCGATCAAAGTTCTTCCGGCGCTCTTGATCTCCCTTATCCTCCTCGTGGCGGCGTGCCATCCCGGCAGCGGCCTTACCACGGATTCCAGCGGCGGCGGCGGCAGTGGTTCACCCACACCGACTCCGACTCCGCTGCCCGGGGGCTCCTTCGCCTACTCGACCAATTTCGGCGATGCGATGGTCTCTGAATTCTCGCGCAACACTACGACCGGCGTCCTGACCTTTCTCGGCGTCGTCACTGCGGGCGCGGTGAGCGGCCCCAAGGGAATCGCGATCACTCCCGGCAATAGCTTCCTTTACGTCGCCAACTTTGCCGATGGAAAAATTTACGAATTTTCGATTAACGGCAGCACCGGAAAGCTGACCTCGATCGGATCGGTCGATAACGGCTCTAAGAGCGGGCCGCAATTTATCGCGATCTCTCCGAACGGCTCCTTTTTGTGGGTCACGGGCGGGGGTGACGGGTCGGTCACCAGCTACAAGATCGCGGCCAACGGCAAACTCACCGCGATCAAAAACCCACTGGTGGGTTTCTCCGCCCCGCTCGGGATCGTCGTGGATCCGGGCGGCACGTTCCTGTTCGTCAGCGACCCCGGGAACGGAAACATCTATCCCTTGACGATCAATGCCGACGGCACCCTGACGCAGACTTCTCCGCAGGTGCAAAGTGCGCAGGCAGGGGCGGTGACGCCGGGTCTGCTCGCCGACGACTCGACTAACCCAATCCCGACGCTGTGGGTGACCGACTACGTTGCAGGGATCGTGTCGCCGTTCGCGATCGGGGCGGGCGGCGTGCTCACGGCGGGCCCTGCGACCGGCGACCCAGGCGGACCGACCGTCAAGCCGTTTGGTATCGGCGTCGCGCCCTTGGCGACCGAATATTTGTTTACCGCGAACCAGAAGGAGGGCGCCGCGCAGGCGTATTCAATCTTCGGCCAAACGCTCACTGGGACCGCCACTGTGACCTCTCTCGACGCGCCGACCCAACTGGTCGTCGATTCGCAGAACGCCTTCGTCTACACCACGGACCAGACTGGCGGCGTAATAACCCAGATGCAGATCAACGGAGTGTGCCATGTTATTCCGAGTCTATGCTTTGTCGCGTCGGTCGCTACGGAGAGCCCCGCGAGTCTCGCGAGCGCTCCGTTCGGAATCGCATTAACGCACTGAATGGAGCGCCCGTGAGTCCGGGCGCAGCGGCTTACTCGACTGTCGCTGCTAGCCGGCGCGCCGGCTCTTACGTCAGTACCGGCGGCTTCAGCGCTGCCGCCGCCTTCGCGGCTTGCGCGCGATGGCGCAACAGCAGCAGCATCTGGCGCAGCTTCTGCGGATTGACCGGCTTCTTGAACAGCGCGCCCTCGAGGCCGCGCAGCCGGCTGCGTTTCAGAATGTGATCCTTGTCGTAGTAGTACGCGGTCATCAGGATCACCGGCAGCTCGGGCATCTCTTCCTTGACGCGCAAATAAAAATCGTAGCCGTCCATCTCCGGCATCACCACGTCCGAGATGACCGCGTCGACTTTCACGTTGCGCAGGATTCCCAGCGCGCTCGACGGCCGCGTCGCGCAATGCACCACGCATCGCTCCGCGCGCAGCAGGTCGCCCATCGAGCTGACCACCGCCAGGTCGTCGTCGAGCACCAGCACCGACATCCCCGCCAGCGGCCACACCTCCCCACCGGACGTGGCTTCCTTCGGCGGCTCGGCGTGCTCCTTCACCAGCTCGCCCATCGCGAGGTCCGCCATCTTTTTCCCGGCCAGGTAGTCGCGCGTCTGGTAGATGCCCTTGCGCGCCATCTCGTCGAGCCGCCGCACGATCGCCTGCACCCGATCCACCGAGTTGCGGATCGAATCCAGGCGCTCGTTCTCGACCACCTTTTCCGACTCGCTCAGATGCGAGTCGAGATCGCGCTGCAGCAGGTCGAGATTGTTGATCATCGATTCGAGCGGATTGTTGATCTCGTGTGCGAGGCTCACCGCGATTTCGCCGCAGGTCGCGAGCTGCTCGCGATGGCGCATCTGGCGGATGTCGCGCGCGAAACCGATCGAGCCGATTTCGGCGCCCTGGTCGTCGCGAATCAGCGAGCCGGTGATCGCCACCGGGATCAGCTCGCCGTTTTTGCTGCGGAACACGGTCTCGAAATTCGAGATGCTCTCCGCCTTGTCCGCCGCGCGCATCGCCTTCATCACGCGCCGCGCCTCTTCCAGCGACGGATAGACCAGGGTGACTTTCTGCCCGCGCATTTCCTCCGACGAGTAGCGCAAATTGGTCCGCGCACCTTCGTTGTAATAAATGATGGTGCCTTTCCGATCGACCGCGATGATTATGTCGGGCGAGGCTTCCACGAGGCGTTGCAGATATTTCTGATCGAGCGAATCCATCAAAGTCTGCTCGTTATTACTATTATCCACTTGGGAATACCGCATCGTTAGCGATGCCAATCCATGACGACAGCTTGAGTCATGCGGATGCGCGCACCTTGAATTTCGGTATCGTCACTTCGTCGCTGAGTTTTTCGAACACCACTTCGACCGGCATTCCGCACTTGATGTCGTGCGGCTTGATGCCGATCAGGTTGGAGAGCATCCGCGGCCCCTCCTCCAGTTGCACCACCACTACCGCGTAGGGAACCTCGCCGGCGAATGCCGGATGATAAACCTGATGCATAATATTGAAGCTGAACACTTCGCCGCGCCCGCTCACCGGCACCCAGCGCGCGCGCGTCGAGTTGCACTTCCAGCAAATCTCCATCGCCGGAAAGCGCATCAGTCCGCAGCCCTCGCACTTTTCCGCCATCAACTGACCGCGCTTGGCGCCGGCGAAAAACTCCGCCATGCCTGGCGTTATGGTCGGAATCGGTTTGCCAATCAGTGCCATGGGATTTTGTTTGGATCGAGTTAGCTCTATCTGTTTCGACGTGTTACGACGTGTTTCAATTCGATTTGACGTTTTCGATGCGGGCCGCACAAGCGCTATGGCCGAGCCGCGCCGTTATCGAATCAGGGATGGGACCCGAGTACCAGCGTCGAATGGGTCGAAAGGATACCGCCGTTTCCGCTGACGAGTCCAACCTCATGCTTTGGCACCTGCCGCCTCCCCGCCTCTCCGCGCATTTGCACAATTCCCTCGGCAATCGGCGTCATTCCCCACATATAGAATGAGCTGAGTTGCCCGCCGCCGGTGTTGACCGGAACCGGGCCTCCCGGAGCGATCCGTCCGTCGGCGACGAACGGCCCTCCTTCGCCCTTCTTGCAGAAACCGTAGTCTTCGAGCGTGACCAGGACGGTGAACGTGTAGCAGTCGTAAAGCTCGCAGAAATTAATGTCCTTGAGATCGATCCCCGCCATCTTGAACGCGGTCTCCTTGGCGAGCGGCGCGCCCGAGACCAGCGTCTCCATCGGGTCGCCGCCCGGATGCCCTTGCCCCATCCCGAGAAGGTAGACCGGCGGATGCTTGAGACTCTTTGCGCGCTCGGCCGAGGTGACGATCACGGCGAGGCCGCCGTTGGAAACCAGGCAACAGTCGTAGAGATGGAACGGCTCCGCCACCCATCGCGACGAATGGTAGTCCTCCATCGTCATCGGCGTGTCGGCGAACTGCGCCGCGGAATTCAGGTTCGCCCACTTGCGCTCGGAGACCGCGATCTCGCCGAGATGCTCGTTGGTAGTGCCGTACAAATGCATATGACGGCGCGCGACGAACGCATACGCGGCGTTGACGCCGAACTGTCCGTAGGACGCGTTGAGCCCCTGCCCGAATCCGTACGCCGCACCCGCGCCTCCGCCCTTGCCCTTTTCCGGTGCCGGCGGTTTGAGCGGCGCGTCGCCGAACACGCACGCGACCACGTTGGCCATTCCGGCCGCTACCGATTGCGCCGCGTGCATGATCATCGCGGCCGCGCTCGCGCCACCGAGATTCATGGTCGCGGTCAGGCGCATGTTCTTGAGGCCCATCGCCTGCTGCAGCGAGAACGACGCCATGGTGT
This sequence comes from Binataceae bacterium (SeqCode), assembly GCA_036521875.1. Classification (GTDB taxonomy): domain Bacteria; phylum Desulfobacterota; class Binatia; order Binatales; family Binataceae; genus DATDGX01. The sequence goes on along the minus strand of DATDGX010000035.1, from coordinate 1,311 downwards.
TGTTGGTCCACGTCAGGCCCGGATTGACCAGCAATCCGTCGAGGTCGGAGCGCTGCAACCCGGCGTCTTCCAACGCCAGGTTCACCGCTTCGGCCGCGAATCCCATCGCACTGGGATGGTCGAAGTTCTTGCCCATCCGGGTCTGACCGAGACCCGCAATGGCGGTTTTCGCCCTGAGCTCCATGATCCGGTCCTCCTCCCCCGACAGGCGGTCGCGCCCACAAAACGCAGGTCCGCCAAACAACCAGCATATCCCAACCGGGTTACCGCGAACACCGCCCGCAGGGGCTGTGACATCAGCCACATTTCTGGTGAACTCGCCAATCACCACCGGTAAACAATTTCCGATCTACGGGGAGCTTGCAGTCGACCCTTTGACGACGCGGTTGGCGGGCGAGGGGTTTATGCGCGCGATCCAGATCGCGCCGGTGGACGAGCGGCGCGCGGGGCGGCGCCGGTCGCGGTGTTTGGCCCGGAGCGCTGCTCGGAACAGAACCGGAACCACTGTCGTCCCGCTGAGCGGTAAGAAAAGGATTTCATCCTGAGAGCCTGTCACTTCATTAAAAGGAAAAGTTTGAAAACGAAAATGCTGCCCGGGTCGCGAACGCTGGGAAACCACCGCCGTCCGCTAGGTTAGCAGAGAAGCGTCGTCATCCTGAGCGAAGGCTGCCGGAGTCGAAGGATCGCAGCCGTTGCTGGGTGCCAGGCCATTCGCATGGTTCATAACGAATCTCACGCAGGACTAGTCTTCGCGCAACCACTCGGCGCTCAAGTCCGCAAATTTCGGATTAGCAGATCGGATTAGTTCGAGTTTCCGTCCCCGCCGCCAACCTTTGAGTTGCTTCTCACTTTCAATTGCGGTCCGCGCGCGATCGAACCGTTCGAAGTACACCAGCCGTGTTACGGCGTAGCGGCGGTGAAGCCCGCGACCGTCTTGTTCCGATGCTCAAAGATTCTTCGGTGCAGATCATTGGTGATGCCTACGTACAAGGTGCCGCTATCACTGGAGAGGATGTACACATAAAAGTTGGCGACGCGTAGTGGCATTTGAGCATCGCGAAGAGCGCTTACCGCTAACCGCCAGCGTGCGTCATTCCTGGGTCGCCATGCGAACGGCTGGCCATCGATGCAACGGCTGCGATCCGGAGCCTGTCCTGAGCCTGCCGAAGGGACTCCGGCAGCCTTCGCTCAGGATGATGAGATGGACCCTCGCCCGTTTATCTACGGCCTCGCAATGGGCCAAGAATGTAGGTGAACGTTACATTCGCAACGAGGAGGGTCCGCGATGAAGATTACAACAGTAGGGATCGA
>DATDGX010000034.1:0-8633 GCA_036521875.1 Binataceae bacterium (SeqCode) | reverse complement strand
AGCTTGCCGCGGAGCGCGCGGACCGGGTCTGATACATTCATTCGAGGGAGAACCAGCGATGGACGTGCAGAAGGGACTCAGCCAGCTACGCGGTTTGATCGCACGGCTGGAGCGCAACCAGCGGACGCTCAAGTCGCATCCGACGATCGAAAAAATTGAGCGCGGCGAATTGACGCCGCCGCAGCTCCGCTATTGGGCGAAGCAACTCTTCGTGGGCAACAAGGCCCACAACGCGAACATCCTGGGGCTCATCTATGCCAAGTGCGACGACTTCGGTGCGCGCAAGGCGATCGTCGAGAATCTCATCGAAGAGGAACTCGGCCGCGTGTCCGGTGTCGGCCGGTCCCATCCGGAGCTTTATCTGGAATTCGGCGAAGCGATCGGAATTCCGCGCGAGCAGTTGTTGCACGCGCAAATGTCAACCGACGCGACCGCGATGGCGCATTGGATGTACTGGCTGGCGGACTCGAAGCCCTGGTACGTCACGCTCGCGGGAATCAGCCTTGGCTCCGAACTGTTCAATCCCGACGCGTACGTACGCGTGATCGACGGGCTCAAGAAACACTACCGGCTCGACGATGACGGGGTGCGTTTCTTCTCGGTTCACGTCGAGGTCGACAAGGACCACGGTGATTCAAGCGCGGGATCGATCTTCAAGGCGATTCCGGAGAGCGCGGCGCCTGAGACGCTGTGGGCGGTCGAGACGCATATCGAGCTGATGCGCCGCCTGTGGTCGGACATCGACGCTCCATTGGAATGATGCGCAACGATCACGCCGCGGCGAGGAGCGCTTCGGTCGACGGGTAGTCCGCGGCGTCACGGCTGCGATGGCATAGTTTCAGCACGCCATCGATGCCGATCAGGAACGTTCCGGGCATCTGGAAGATATCGCCGCCCGGCGAGCCGACGTTTCCCCTTAACGCGGACATCGCGGCGCGCATCAGCAGGATCGGATTGGCGATTTGCGCGAGCGTCCCCTTCTCGAGTCCGTAGGCGCGATACGCCTCGAGCTTTGGATCGGCAAGAAACGGAAACGGCGCCTGATGCCTGCGTTGCAACTCGGCCGCGCGCTCGGGCGGCCCCTGCGTCACCACCGCGACCGCGAGTCCTTTGTTCTGGAACTTTGGATAATCGTCGCGCAACGCGCGAACGTGCTCATGGCAGAAGGTTCAGCCGAAGTGGCGCAGGAACACGAGAACCAGCGGACGCTCGCGCCATAGTTCCGAGAGCGCAAGCGTCTGGCCGTTCGAGTCGCGCAGCCGCACGTCGGGAGCCTTGTCGCCTTTCTCGAGCATCGAAGTTCCCTCCCGTGTCAGTTGCGTCGCAAGTCTTGCAAAATTTCTTTCAACACGCCGCGGTCGCGATCGTCGCGCACCGGCATATCGAACGAGAGCCGGTTGACGCCGGCGAAGCGCTTCTTCATCACCGCCGCGATTTGATCATAGGTACCGACCGCGGCGAATGCATTCACCATGTCGTCGGTCACCAGCTTCGACATCTCGCGCCACTTCTGCTGGACCGAAAGCTTATGCAGCTCTTCCGCCTTGTCGGCCCATCCGTCGAGCTCGAAGCTTGATCGGTACGAGCGCGTCGAGCCGTAGAATGCGATGGTCGATTTGATTCCCTCGGCGTTGTGCGCCACCGCGTCCTTGTCCTTTCCGGTGCAGAGAAACCCGCCGCCGGAAATCTGAAAGTTTTCCCATTCTGACGCGGGCCGCTCCGACTTCGCGAAGCCTTTCTTCAAATTGGGGAAGGCGATCTGATCGAGGTACTTGCGCGTGACGATGCCATGGAGGCGCACGCCGTCGCAGGCCTCGCCCGCGACTTGCAGCATCCGTTCCTGCACCGCCGCGATCATCACCGGGATGTGCGGATGCTGAACCGGCGGCGGCGAAAAGTTCGGCGTCATCAGCGAGAGGGTGTAATGCTCGCTGCGAAAATCCAGCGGCGCGCCGGTCTGCCACGTGTTCCAGCACGCGCGCATCGCTCCGACGTAGTCCTTCATTCGCTGCGCGGGCTTCGACCATGGCATCCCGAACCGCCGCACTACGTGCCCCTTCACCTGCGTGCCGAGGCCGAGCACCAGCCGCCCGCCGCTCATCCGCTGGAGATCCCACGCGGTGTAAGCGGTCGCGACGGGACTCTTCGTGTATGCGAGCGCGATGCCGGTGGCGAGTTCGACCTTCGACGGTTCCTGCGCCGCGATCGCGAGGATCAGATATGGATCATCTTGCGTCTCGACCGCCATGACGGTGTCGTAGCCGAGCGCTTCGGCCTCGCGCACCTGGTCGCGCAGCGTCGACCACGTCGGCTCGGGACGCTTTCCGCCCTGTTGCATGTCGGGCGTATATGCCGCGCCCAGATGAAGTGCACGTTCAATTTTGATTCGCGCCATGGCGGTTTATCGCGTCAGTGGCGCGCCGATGTCAAGCAGGCCGCAGTCGAATCGCTGCCTTGATTGGGACTCGATTCAAGATACGCTCGCGTAAACTGGCCGGTACTCTTATTTCGCAACTGGTCTGGAGGCTTGTATGAGCGCGAGCGCATCGGCTGACGACTGCAAACACGACGCGCGCGTGTTCGCGCCGATCATCGACCGCGCGCGATGCGAGGGCAAGGAGGACTGCGTCAGCGTGTGCCCGTACCACGTCTTTGAGATGGGCAAGCTGAGCCGCGACGACCGTCGCACGATGTCTTTCGGCGCGCGGCTCAAGGCGACGATCCACGGCAATCGGCAGTCGTTCGCGATTCGAGCGGACCAATGTCATGCGTGCGGACTCTGCGCGAGCGCGTGTCCCGAGCATGCGATCACATTGGCGCGCGCCGAGGCTCCTGCCTGAACGCTATTATCGTCGGATCGGGGGATCTTTCCCGACGCCATCGTCGAGTGTATAAGGATCGGGTGGGTAGCAGGTGACGATGGGTCATTTTGCTGATTCGAACTCGAGGGCGACCAGGTTGACAAACGAGCTGACGCGGCGCCGATTCGTCAAGCTGGTGACGTTGGCAGGCGCGAGCCTTATCGCTGGCCCTGCCTTCGCCGGACTGCGCATCGCGCGCCCACGCGAGCGTACGCTTTCCTTCTATAATCTACACACCGGTGAGAGCCTCCGAACTGCCTACTGGACGGCTGACGGCTACGACGGGTCTGCGCTCGGCCAAATCAACTACATCCTCCGCGACTTCCGCGCCAACGAGGTAAAGGCGATCGACGTTCGCCTCCTCGACCTGCTGCACGCGCTGCGCGAGCGTCTCAACACCAACGAGCCGTTCAACGTCATCTCCGGCTATCGGTCCCCGGCGACCAACGCGATGCTGCATGCGAACAGCGAGGGCGTCGCGGCGCACAGCCTCCATATCGACGGCAAGGCAATTGACATCCGCGTTCCCGGACGCGACCTCTCGGATCTCCGCCAGGTCGCTTTCTCATTGCATGGCGGTGGCGTCGGCTACTATCCGCGCTCGGACTTCGTCCACGTTGACGTTGGCCGGGTGCGTTTCTGGTAGCAATCGCGCCGCGCCCGTTGCGCCACCCCTGATTATTCTCTAACAATTCTCCTGCGCTCAGTTTTGCCCTGGGAGGATGCGGTCCTGCGCTTGCCAGCTTTAACATCGCCACGTCGACGGCGTGTCGCGATCGCGTCGCTCGTTGCGGCTCCGCTCCTCGTGGTGCTCGCCGCGGGATGCCCGGCTAATCATGATGAAGCGGCCGCCGCCGCCCCTTCCGCAACGCCGGCCGCTCCTTCAGCTTCGACCGCTCCCGCGCCGCCGCCGGCGGCCGGCTCGAATCTGTCCGCGCAAGATCAGGCGGAGCTGCGCGCGCTGATCGCTTCGGGAAGGCTTCCCGATTTGCGCTGGCCCAACTTCACTGACTATCGCGCACACGTCAGCAAGTTCTACACCGCGGGCGGATACTCGCTGGCGTGGATTCAGAACAGTCAGCCAACCCCGCAAGCCGTGGCGATGATCCAGATTTTCAAGCAAGCTGCGACCAAGGGACTCAACCCGGAGGACTACGATGCGTCGCGATGGGACAACCGCCTTCCGAAGCTGCAGCCGTCCGGGACCGACCTGGTACATCTCGATCTGGCGCTCACCGTATGTGCGATGCGCTACATCTCCGATCTGCATATCGGCAGGGTAGATCCGTCGCATTTCAAGTTCGGCCTGAACTACGGCCCGATGAAAATTGACCTGGCCACGATGCTGCGGAACCAGGTGCTCCAGGCTCCCGACGTTGCCGGAGTGCTCGCGCGGGTCGAGCCGCCGTTCGCAGGTTATGTGCGCGATGAACAGGCGCTCGCGACTTATGCGGAGCTCGCCGCGCAAGGCGACGGACCTCCGCTGGCGGTGCCCGCGAAAAGCATCCATCCCCGGCAGCCCTATTCCGGAATGCCGCAACTGGTCGCGCGACTGCGCCAACTCGGTGACCTGCAGGGGCCGACCCCAGCAGCCAGTGCCACGCAGCAGCCAGCTCCGATGTCGCCCGCATCGAATGCCACTGCGGGCGCCAGCGCCGCAGCCGTGAACGCATCGGTCTACCAGGGTGCCGTCGTCGATGCGGTGAAACATTTCCAGCGACGTCACGGCCTCCAGCCCGACGGCATTCTCGGCAAGGGCACTATCGGCGATCTCAACACGCCGCTCGTCCAGCGCGTGATCGAGCTTCAGCTCGCGCTCGAGCGTTATCGCTGGATCCAGCCCGGCTTTCCGGAGCCGCCGATAATGGTCAATATCCCGGAGTTCAGATTGCGCACCTTGCGCGGGCAGCCGGCCGATTTCCTGTCGATGAAAGTGATAACCGGCCGCGCGTATCGGACGCAGACCCCGGTCTTCGCCGACCAGATGAAGTACCTCATCTTCCGTCCGTACTGGAACGTGCCGACTTCGATTGCGCGCAACGAACTGATTCCCAAGGCGCTGCGCAATCCGGGCTATCTGGCCGCGAATGGATTCGAAGTGGTGAGCAATGGCGGCGGCGTGGTGAGCGACGGAGCGGTCTCCGACGATATAATCAGCGGTCTGCGATCCGGAAGAATGAGTATCCGGCAGAAACCCGGGCCCAAGAATGCGCTGGGTCTGGTAAAGTTCATTTTCCCGAATAGCTATAACGTTTACCTTCACAGCACGCCGGCGCCCGAATTATTTTTGCAGGCGCGGCGCGATTTCAGCCACGGATGCATCCGGGTGGAAAATCCCGTCGGGCTGGCCGCGTGGGTGCTGCGCAACAAGCCGGAATGGACGGTCGATCGCATTCGCGCCGCGATGAACAGCGGCCCGAATAACGTGCAAGTAAATCTCGACAAGCCCATCCCGGTGCTGATTCTTTACAGTACCGCGGTAGTCGAACCAGACGGCGAGGTCCGCTTCTTCGACGACATCTACGGCTACGACAAGTCGCTACAAAAGGTGCTGGCCGCCGGCTATCCGTACCCGTAATTTGATCGCCGTGGTTCCAAAAGAGTCGGTAAGAGAAGCGACGTTATCCTGAGAAGAGGAGATCCATATGCGAAACCCACACTGGGTTTCGCGCTTCCTGTAGCGCCAAGATGCGCGCTTCGCGCTGTTAGAAGTGTTCGGGTCCTAACATCCGGAGCGTGCCCTGCGCTCGCCGAACCGCACTGCGGCGACCTTCCGCGCGGAACGAACGTGGAGGGAAATTGCTGCCGTCCCGAAAGCGTCGGCAAAAAAAGCTCCGTTGTCGTTCCAATGATTGACAAAGGAAGGACGTCCATTCTGAAGTCTGTGATTTTTTCAAGATGAAAATGAATTTGGCTTGTTGCGCTGCTCGGAACGGAACCTGAACCACTGTCGTCCCGCTGAGCGCTAAGAAAAGGATGTCATCCTGAGTGAAGGCTGCCGGAGTCGAAGGACCGTTACGTAACAAATGTTTGAATACTCAGCGATGGTGGTCCACGCGCCGCTGATCGCGATGCCGAGCGCCTGCCTACTATTGTTCGCGAACCAGCCATGCGAGCGGCCTGGCATCGACGCTACGGCAAGGCGAAGGCTGCCGGAGTCCCTTCTCATTGCGGCTCGATCCCCTCTTGGTCCGTCGGCGATATCGGCTCGGGAGCTGGCTCGTCTTTGTCTATCACGTGGACTCCCGAGACAGCAGGCTCGGAAGACTCGGCGGCCGCGGGAGTGTCAGGAGCCGAGGTAATCGCGGGAACGTCCGCGGAAGGAGCAGCCGCCTGAGTGTCGTCCGTCACGGAAGTCTCGTCAGCCACGCCGCTAAGCGATCCGCCCTGGGAAAAGTCTAACTGAACACCAGGCACCGTAATGCCTGGCGCGGATGGCAGGTCTTGTGCGGGCGGCGGTGACGAATGGACATCATCTATCGGCGGGCTGAAAACTTCAGCATCCGGGCTCGACGGAGAATTTGGTGATCTAAGAGTCGGCTGCGGCTCTGAGGAGAGTGGCCCGGCTTCGACGCCTTCTGTTACGAATGTCGGGCCTGGATACACAGTCACCTGCGCACCGACATCCGTCGTCAGCAACAGGATCGTGACCGAAAGTATCCCGCATGCAAGTCTCGTAGTCATTCTCGTTTTCCCTTTCAGACGGGCTCTATTACGCCTCCGCGCTTTCCTCCAGGCCAGTGGTTCTCGCGGAACTACAGCACAAATGCCATGCTTCTTGACTTTGCGTCAACAGATCTGGTCACGTGTTGTGTACATCGAAAAGCCAGTCACGTTAATGCTCCAGGGACTGTCTATCACGTGGTCGAAGGTTCGCAGAAGGCGGAAGTCCCGCCGCGGTCGGGTAGCGTGCAATAGTTAGTGGCTCTGCGGTTGGGCTGCTAGTAGTTGCTCATAAACCCTCGTGCTAGATGGTGGGATGAAAGTAAACGCAATTTTTGGGGCGGTGGCGGCAGTCGCGACGGCTGGTTTGTTGTACAATTTCGTTGTGCTCACTGCGCTAGCGCAGGTGCCTCCCGACGGTACGGTGATACAAGGGAATCCGCCGCCGCCGCATTGCGGCCCTGGCGAAAACGGCATCACCAAAGACGGCCAGGGGTGTGGAGTAGGGCCTTTATTCCATTCGTTCAACCCGAACCGGACTCCAGAGGAGGCCGCGAAGGAGCGAGAGCAGGAGCAAGCGCAGCGGAAGGCCGAATGCGATGCCCATCCCGATGACTGCAATATAGAATCCCAGATGCATTTCTACTGCAGGTGGTACCCGGACCGATGCTTCCCGCCAAGGCACGTACAAAGTCTCGGGACCATAACCCACTCTGATACGCAATGGGGCGACCCCGCGACCGGCAAGACTTATCTGATCGACCCCGACACCCATGAGATCATTAAAGAGGTTGGACAAGCTCCCCAGTCACCGCCTGATCAAGTGAACCCGTAGCTTCACGCAGCAGCAATCAATCAGCGCTTCCTCGCGAACAACTAGGCTGTGGGCAGTGAGTGTGGGTCTTCGTTGGGAATTGTCGGATGAAGGTAAAAGGAATCTTCGGAGTAGCAGCCGCGCTCTCGATCGTTGTCGTGTTGGGTCACCCATGGGTGGTGATTACGGCCGGAGCGCAGGAGAGTGTGGTGCCGGACGAGGGTACGGTGATACAAGGGAATCCGCCGCCGCCGCATTGCGGCCCTGGCGAAAACGGCGTTACCAAGGACGGCAAGGGCTGTTTGGGAGGGCCGATAGTCCGTACGCTACCGAACCGGACTCCCGAGCAGGCCGCCCAGGAGCGTGAGCAGGAGCAAGCGCAGCGGAAGGCTTACTGCAATGCCCATCCAGATGACTGCAATATCGGATCGCGGCTGCACGCCTACTGCGTTTTGCACCCGGACCGGTGCTTCCCGCCGATGTCGGCGGAGCAGGAACGGAACCTCATATATCCGACCCACTCTGATCTGGAGTGGACCGACGAGAACGGCAAGACCTGGACCTTTTTAACCGACCCGCACACCGGTCAGATCATCAAGGATATCACGCCCACCGGCCCGCCTGCACAGATACCGCCTGATCAAGTGAACCCCTAGCTTCACGCATCAGATCCTTTAGTAGACTTTCGACGCTGCCGCTTCTGTTCGGGTTTCCACTTTCTCAAATTCGCTTCCCACTCCGCAGTGGCCTTTCTAACCCTCTTGAGTTTAGCTTCTTGTTTGGTGATTTCCGCCTTGAGATTTGCTTTGCCTGCAGGCTCGTTCCATCGAGAAGCTCCTTTCTTAAGAACCTTCAGTCTCTTTTCTGCGGAGGCTATTTCAGCTTTGCGAGCTCGCAGCCTGTCAAACCATGCGCGCTTTGACTCCCGTTGAATCGCTCTGTCTACGCGTTGCTCGTACGTCCTGCCGAAATCCGTTGGAACCTGCTGAGGAATGCCGGCGCTGTCTCCAAACCAGATGAAGGGCCGCTCCGTCTGTTCGAGGTCAAACCTGATACGACCCAACGCCACAAGGAGAGATTGAAGTGCGTCGACCCCGAAGCCGTAATGGATCCCGGACTCGACGATTCCTTCGATGAGGTATGGGCAGAGCCAATGATCGGCCTCTACCCGGCGCGGCGCTCCGATGGTGATAGTGATTTTGCTGTCTCGGGCGTTCGCTTCAGTCAGCACCCTGCTGGCAATGACGCGACCCATACCAGGCTTCTTAACCCTGCGCTCGGCCTTGTACAGGGCC
>DATDGX010000033.1:0-32831 GCA_036521875.1 Binataceae bacterium (SeqCode) | reverse complement strand
GGTGTGATGCTCGCCGCGCGCGACGACGGCGCGCCGCTGGATCTCGCCGACGCGGCGAGCCGCGATCGCTTCGCGCGTTATCGCGACGACCTCCGCGCGCATCGCATGAGCTTTCGCGACATCGTGGAGCGTGAGCGCCTGCGCCTCGCCACCGATCGCATTTTTTATCTCTCGCGGATCGTGACCCCGCCCTACGCGCGAAAGCGCTACGACACGCGTTTCGTGCTCGCGCAAGCGCCGTCCGATCAAATCGCGAGCCACGATCGCGAGGAAGTTGTTTCCGGCGAATGGCTCACGGCCTCCGAGGCGATCGCGCTCTATCATTCGAAGGCGCAGCAGATCGTGCCGCCGACGCTCGAGAACCTGGTCGAGATCGAGCGGTGCGCGAGCTTCGAGGCGATGGTGGCGCTCGCGCGCGACAAGACCCTTGCGCCCATCTGTCCCGCGACGGTCAAGAACGACGGCCTCTACACGCTGATCTATCCCGGCGATCGCGACTTCGTGCATCAGCTCGAGCCCGCGTTCAAGTCGAAGTACAAGGAGCCCGCGCCAATGCCGATATTGCGCTTCACGCTCGAGAAAGGCGGCCGCTGGGCGATCGCGGCCGGCGTGCCCGCGACGAAAAAGGAGAAGTGAAATGGCAAAGTCGCTCGAGCAGCGGGTGCAGGAACTCGCCGACCGCGACGAGATCAAGGAACTCACCGCGCGCTACTGCTGGCACGTGGTGCACGGCGAGGGCGAGGCGGTGGCGATGCTGTTTACCGACGACGGCGTGCTCGACGTCAGCGGCGCCGACTTCAAGCCGGTGCGTGGGCGCGAGGCGCTGCTGAAATTTTACCGCGCCTCGGTCCGCGAGCCTGAAGTTGCGATTCCCTTTATCCAGAATCACATCATCGAGGTCGCCGGCGACGACGCCAAGGGCACCTGCGCGATCGAGGCGCGCTTTGCGCGCAACGGCGAGAGCGTGACCGCGGCCGGGTACTACGAGGACACTTATCGGCGCGAGCGCGGCAAGTGGCGCTTCGCCGAGCGCAAGCTTTTTTTCCATCACGTGGTGCCGTTGAAACAGGGCTGGGCCGAGGCGAAGGGCGAGAGCCGCAAAGTCTGAGCGCGCGCGATTATCCGCCGTGCGCCGCGTTTCGCCGCGCTGCGTGTGCTAGATGTGATCGCAGATGGAGGGGCGCGAGAATTTGATTCGGCTCGATCTGCGAGGCGTCAAGTGCCCGCTCAATTGGGCGCATGCCAAGGTGCGCCTCGAGCGGATGACGCGCGGCGAAACGCTGGAACTTATCCTCGACGATCCGCGCGGCGCGCGCGACATTCCGCTTGCCGCCGAGGCCGAGGGCTACGCGGTGACGCAAGCGGCGGAGAAGGACGGCGTCTGGCGGCTCCGAATCGAGAAGTGAGCGCATCGCGCGCACCGACCCACGCGGGCCCGAGGGTCGTGGGCATCGCGATGCGCCTCGCACCCGCGTGCGGTCAGCCGCGCGCGGCGCAGCGGAGGTCCCGATGAGCGAAGATAAGTGGGATCTGGTGATCCGCAACGCGTCGATTTACGACGGCAGCGGCGGCGCGCCGCTTGCCGGCGACGTCGCGATTAAAGGCGATCGAATCGGCGCAGTGGGCACCGCGGGCGGCGCCGCGGCGCGCGAGATCGACGCGCACGGCCGCGCCGTCGCGCCCGGATTTATCGACGTTCACAGCCACGACGATTTCGCCATCTTCGTCACGCCCGAGATGGAATTCAAAACCATGCAGGGCGTTACCACGGACGTGGTCGGCAACTGCGGGATGGGCGCGTCGCCATATCGGATCGCGAGCGCGATGTTCGCCGCGATGCGCCACGCGGGGACGGTGCCGGCGTGGGAAGGTTATCCCGGCTACCTCGACACCATCGATAAAAATCCGCCGAGTCTCAACGTCGCGGTGCTGGCCGGCCATGGAACGCTTCGCAGCGGTGCGATGGGCAACGCGCAGCGCAAGCCGAGCGGCCCCGAGCTCGCACAGATGCGCGGGTGGCTCCGCGAGGCTCTGGAAGCGGGCGCGGTGGGTCTCTCGACCGGCCTCATCTACGAGCCGGGACGCTACGCGCTCACCGAAGAAATTGTCGAGCTGGCGCGCGAAATGGCGCGCAGCGGCGGACTCTACGCGAGTCATATGCGCAACGAGGCGGGCGGCCTGCTCGACTCGGTGCGGGAGACGATTCGAATCGGCGAAGAGGCGGGCGTGCCGGTGCAGATTTCCCATCACAAGGCGTCGGGCCGCGAGAACTGGGGCAAGGTGCGCGAATCGCTGCGCCTGATCGAGGAGGCGCGCGCACGCGGCATCGAGGTTACCGCCGATCAATATCCGTACACCTCGGGCAGCACGATCCTGCCGGCGGTGTTGCAGAACGACGCCTTCGGCGAGGGCAAAGGCGGACTCGGCCGGGTGCCGGGAGACAAGGTGCTGTTCGCCTCGATGCCGCGGCATCCGGAGCGCGAGGGCATGACGCTCAAGAATTTGTGCGATCAATGGGGACTCTCGGAGAGTGCCGCCGCGGAACGGATCGTCGCCGAAGAAGGCGCCGGCGCGGTGGTCATCGTCGAGACAATGGACGAGGCGGACGTGCGCACCGTGATGCGGCATCCGACGACTATGATCGGTTCCGACGGAATCGCGGCGGGCAGCCGGCCGCATCCGCGCCTCTACGGCACCTTCCCGCGTGTGCTCGGGCGCTACGCGCGCGACGAGCGCTTGATGAGCCTCGCGGAAGCGGTGCATCGCATGACCGGAATGCCGGCCGCAAAATTCCGCCTCGCCGAGCGCGGTTTGGTGCGCGCCGGATACTTCGCCGACCTGGTGATTTTCGATCCTGCGTCGATCGCCGACACCGGCACTTATGATAACCCCTGCCAGTATCCCAACGGGCTCAGCCACGTGTTCGTCAACGGCACCGCGATCGTCGCCGATGGAAAGCATACCGGCGCGCGTCCGGGCCGCGCGCTCCGCCGCGGCTGAGCATCGCGCGTTTGCGGCGCGCGCGAATTCCCGCTAGAGCCATCGTCATGCGAATCCAGGTTGGCGACGTGCGCCTGTTCTTCGACGTCGAGGGGCTGAAGCTCAGGCCCGACGGCGCGAAGATGCGCGAGGTGCCGACCGTCGTGCTGCTGCACGGCGGTCCCGGCTTTGACCATTCCGGCTACAAGCCCGAGTTCTCGGCGCTCGCCGACATTGCGCAGGTCGTTTATCTCGACCATCGCGGCAACGGGCGCAGCGACTACGGATGGGAGTCGCGCTGGAATCTCGACCAGTGGGGCGACGACGTGCGCGCCTTCTGCGAGACGCTCGGCATCGAGCGGCCGATCGTGGTCGGGCAATCGTTTGGCGGGATGGTCGCGATGGCCTACGCGACGCGCCATCCGGAGCATCCAGCCAAGCTGGTGCTGAGCAGTACGGCGGCGCGCATCACCTTCGAGCGCTCGCTTGCCGAGTTCGAGAGGCTGGGCGGCAAAGAGGCGCGCGCGGCCGCGGAGCGCTTCTTTTCAAATCCCGGGAGCGACACGGTGGTCGATTACCGCCGGCTCTGCTTCCCGCTTTACACGCGGCGTCCGCTCCCCGAGGAGTGGATCAGGCGGATCGTGATGAACGAACCGCTGACGCTTGCGTTCTTCACCGGCGAGGGCACGACCTTCAATTATCTACCGCAACTGGGGCGCATCCGCTGTCCCACGCTGGTAATGGCTGGCGATGAAGATCCGATTACGCCGCTCGCGGACTCGCAGGACATCGCGAACGCGCTGGCGCCTGGGGTCGGGAAGCTGGTGCGATTTGCCAACGCCGGCCATGGCGTGTTCCGCGACGATCCGGACCCGTACTTCAAATCGTTGCGCGAGTTTATTTTGTCCTAATGCGGGCGTGACCCGGGCGTGAGCGGATATGGCGGCGCGGCGATATTTCGGAACGGAGCTTTTCAAGTTTTTCGAGGAGCTCAAGCGCAACAACAATCGCAACTGGTTTCTCGCCAACAAAAGCCGCTATGAGAACGAGGTGCGCGAGCCGATGCTCGCGTTCATCGCGGGGTTCGCGCCGCATCTGCGCAAGCTCAGCCGCCACTTCGTCGCCGACCCGCGGCCGAGCGGCGGCTCGCTGATTCGAATCTACCGCGACATTCGCTTTTCTCCGAACAAGACTCCATACAAGACTCACGTCTCTGCGCACTTCACCCATTTTCGCGAGCGCGATATGCATTCGCCCGGGTTCTATCTGCATTTGGAACCCGAGGGCGTATTTGCGGCGGCGGGAATCTGGCGTCCGGAGGGTGAGACGCTGGCGCAAATTCGCAACTCGATCGTTCACAGCCCGGCGAAATGGCGCGCCGCGATCGGGGCTCCCGCGTTCAAGAAGCGCTTTGATCTGGGAGGCGATTCATTGATGCGGCCACCCAAGGGCTATGACGCGAAGCATCCGCTGATCGCGGATTTGAAGCGCAAGGATTTCATCGCTAGCACCACGTATACGAAGAAGGAGGCGTGCGCCGCGGATTTCCTGGAGCACTTCGCGGGCGACTGCGCCGCATCCACTCCGTTCATGCGCTTTCTGACCGGCGCCATCGGATGCCCATGGTGAGCAGGGCGATGGAGCCGGGCGGTGGACAACGCTTCCGGTTTCAGGCGGCTTGCGCGCGCCGCTTGCGGCGGGTGCGCGCGAATCGAAGCTGGACTTGCGTCCCCGCTCGCCCGAGCATGTTGACGAGCGTATCGATACTGAACAGGTCGATCTTGCCGCGAATAAGATCGGATACCCTCGGCTGGGTAACCCCGAGTAGTTCTGCTGCGGAGCGCTGGGTCAGTTTGCGCGCCTCGATGAGACGCCTGAATTCGACCATCAGCTCGGCGCGCAGGCGCAGGCTTTGAGCCTCCTTCGCTCCGAAGCCCAGGTCTCGAAACACGTTTCCGGTAGAGCGCTGAACCTTTATCGTCATGTCTCTTTTCTGTCCCGCCGTCTTTGGAGCAGCTCGCTCAATCGCGATTTGGCCAGCTCCAAATCATACTTGGCTGTCTGTCCGCTTTTCTTTTCGAAGGAATGAATCACGTAGATTGCTTCTTCAAACTTTGCGATGTAAAAGACCCGATGCTCCTGTTCGGTTCCCGGCCACGACAGCGCCTTAAGCATCCGTTTCCAATTTATACAAACTTTTGGATGTTTGTCGACCCCACTGAACTCGTGGGGAGTCTGCTGTATCAGCATGCGAACGGCGGCTAGGCGCGCTCGGTTAGTCTCGCTACATTCAGAGCCGATGCGATGCCAGAACTGCGGCACCGATAATCCGGTTGGGATGAAGTTCTGCGGCAACTGCGCGACGCCGCTCAAGAACCGCTGTCCCCAATGCGGATTCGAAAATCCGCCCGGGTTTAAATTCTGCGGCGAATGTGCCGCGCCGCTCGGCGTTGGCACTGAGAGCGCTCCCGGCGCGTCGAGAGCAGCGGCGCCGGCGCCGTCTATGCGGCCGCAGAGTCCCGCGGTGCGGCTCGCGCCGGAACAGCCCGCCGCCGTGGTTATCGAGGGCGAACGCAAAACCGTCACCGCGCTGTTCTGCGATATCAAAGGCTCGATGGATTTGATGGAGGACCTCGATCCTGAGGAGGCACGCAGGCTCGTCGATCCCGCGCTGCAAATAATGATGGACGCGGTCCATCGCTATGACGGCTATATCGTGCAATCGACCGGTGACGGCGTGTTCGCGCTGTTCGGCGCGCCGGCCGCGCACGAGGACCATCCGCAGCGGGGAATCTACGCGGCGCTCAGGATCCAGGAGGAGATACGCAAGTACTCGGCGCGTCTGCGCGAAACCGGCAACCCGCCGATAGAAATCCGCGTCGGGCTCAACACCGGTGAAGTCGTGGTGCGATCGATTCGCACCGACGACGCGCACACCGAGTACACGCCGATCGGACATTCGACCAGTCTCGCGGCGCGGATGCAGACGCTGGCGCCGACCGGATCGATCGTCGTCACCGAGCATACCCAGAAGCTGGTGCAGGGCTACTTCGAGTTGCGCGCGCTGGGGCCCGCGCGGGTCAAGGGCGTCAGCGATCCGGTCAACGTGTACGAGGTCATCGGGCTCGGGCCGCTGCGCACGCGCCTGCAGCGCTCGGCCGCGCGCGGGCTTTCGAAGTTTGTCGGGCGGCGCGCGGAGATCGAGCAGCTCGGGCACGCGCTGGAACTGTCGCGCGCGGGTCACGGACAGATAGTCGCGGCGATGGCCGATGCGGGGGTGGGCAAGTCGCGCCTGTTCCACGAGTTCAAGCTCAAGTCGGCGGACGGATGCCTGGTGCTCGAGGCGTTCTCGGTTTCACATGGCCGGGCGACCGCGTATCTGCCGGTGATCGATCTGCTCAAGAACTATTTTCGAATCGACGATCACGACGACGAGCGCCTGCGACGCGAAAAAATCACCGGCAAAGTCCTGGCGCTCGATCGCGCGCTGGAAGACACGATGCCGTATTTGTTCGCGATGCTGGGAGTGTCGGGCAGCGATGTCGCGCTGGAGGAGATGGACAGCGCGATTCGACGCCGGCGCACGCGCGAGGCGTTGAAGCGGCTGGTGATTCGCGAAAGCCTGAACCAGCCGCTGATTCTCATCTTTGAGGATCTTCACTGGATTGACGATGAAACCCAGGCGCTGCTCAACCTGTTGGTGGAGAGTATCGGCACCGCGCGAATCCTGCTGATGGTGAACTACCGGCCCGAGTATCGGCACGAGTGGGGAAGCAAGAGCCATTACACGCAGTTGCGGCTCGATCCGCTGGGGACGGAAAACGCCGACGAGCTGCTGGCCGGCCTGTTCGACTCTTCTCCGGCCGGCGCGGCCGTATCGGCGAGCGGCGACGGCGCCGCGGCGGCTGGCGCGGACGACGGTGACAGTCTCGGTGCGCTCAAGCGCGTCATCATCGCGAGGACCGAGGGCAATCCGTTCTTCATGGAAGAAATGGTCCAGGTCCTGTTCGACGAAGGCGTGCTGGTCCGCAACGGCAAAGTCGCGATCGCGAGGCCAATAGAATCGATCCAGATTCCGGCGACGGTGAAGGGGATCCTGGCGGCGCGAATCGACAGGCTCGGGGCCGCCGAAAAAGAGCTGCTGCAAACGCTGGCCGTGATCGGCAAGGAATTTCCGCTCGGCCTGATCCGCAGCGTCGCGCGCAAGGAAGATGATCAGTTGCAGGCGATGCTCGCGAACCTGCAGCTTGGCGAATTTCTCTACGAACAGCCCGCGTTCCCGGAGCCGGAGTACACTTTCAAGCACGCGCTCACGCAAGAGGTTGCCTACGACTCGGTGCTGATCGAGCGGCGCAAACAGATCCATGAGCGCGCCGCGGTGGCGCTCGAGAAGCTGTACGCGGCGAAGCTCGACGACCATCTCGGCGAGCTCGCGCATCACTACGGCCGCAGCGGCAACGCGCCTGGCGCGATCAAGTATCTGCGGATGGCGGGAGTTCAGGCGAGCCAACGCTCCGCCTACTTCGACGCGTTCAGGTTCCTCAATGAGGCGCTGCGGCTGCTCGCGACGACGCCGGAGTCGGCCGACCGCGATCGTCAGGAACTTGGCATCCAGGTGATGCTCGGGCCGCTGTTGACGGCGACGCGCGGATTCGCGGCGCCGGAAGTCGAGGCGGCTCTGCAGCGCACGCGTGAGCTCAGCCGGCGGCTCGGAGAATCGCCCGACCTGTTCGCGGTCCTGATGGGAGCGTGGGCGTTGATTTTCTCACGCGGGCGGCTCGACGAGAGCCTCGACATCGCGAACAAGCTGGTGAAACTTGCGGCGCACTTGAACGACCTGGCGAAAGCGGCAGCGGGCGCCGCGATAGGCGCGAGCTTGCTGTGGACCGGCGAGTTTCGGCCCGCGCGCGAGCACCTCGAGCGCACCGCCTCGATCTATGACGGCAACCTCGAGCTCTACCTTCCGAGCATGCAGGCGCCGGTGGTGGCGTCGCGATGTCAATTTTCGTGGGCGTTGTGGATGCTCGGGTATCCGGAGCAGGCGCTGCGGCGTGTCGAGGAGGCGCGCCGTTACGCCGAAAAGCTCGGACGCCCGCACAGCATCGCGTTCGCGCTGCAAAACGCGATCGCAATCGCCAGCTTCCGCGGCGAGCACAACGCAATTGCGAAGAACGCGCAGGCGCTCCTGGAGCTCGCCCGCGAGCACGGCTTTCCGTACTGGCTCGCGTCCGCGACGATGACGCTCGGCCGCGCGATGATCGAGAGCCCGAAGTCGAGAAGCGAGGGCATGGCAAAACTTCGCCAGGGAATCGACGATCTTGCCGCCGGGGGTGCGGGACTTCTTTATCAGTACTCGCTCTGCCTGCTCGCCGAAGGATGTCTTCACGTGGGCGAAATCGACGACGGGCTTGCCGCGGTTGCGGAAGCGCTCAAGGGAATCGAAGCGGCGGGACAGCGCATGCACGAGGCCGAGACCTATCGTCTGCGGGGCGAACTTCTCTTGCAGCGGCCGGGCAATGAGGCGGCGGCCGAGGAATCGTTCCGTCGCGCGATCGAGATTGCGCGGCGGCAGGAGGCGAAGTCGTGGGAGCTGCGCGCCGCGACCAGCCTGGCGCGCATGCTCGCGGCGCGCGGCGCTCGCGACGACGCGCGCGCGATCCTGGCGCCGATCCATGGATGGTTCACCGAGGGCTTCGACAGCGCCGACTGGAAGGACGCGGAGTCGATGCTCGGCACGCTCGCATAGAGGCCGCGGTCTCGGCGCTCGCGATCGATCAAATGGATTTAGGATCTTGCGCGGCGTGCCGCGCTAGAGCGCCATCCGGATGCGATCGCGCAAGCGCTTGAAGATACCCGCGCGCGCGACCTCGGCCTGGGTGACGACCGGCAGCGTCGCCTCCGGCTTGCCGTCGAGCAGCACCGCAAGCTCGCCCGCTTCGGTGCCCTTGGCGACCGGGCCGACCAGTTGCCCGGCCTTCGGCGTGTAGGCGAGAGTCACGCGATTCTCCTCGCCGCGTCCGAGCGTGACATAAGAATCACCGGCGGGCGCGATGGCAACCGTGTTGGCGACGCCCTCGTACACAGCGACCACGGGCGGCACCGACTTGCGCCAATCGGGCTTGACGCTGACGAAGGTTCGGAACGCCCAATCGATCAGCTTCTCGGTTTCGGTGCGCCGCTTCTCGGCATTCGGCGTGCCCATCACGGCGGAGAGCAGGTCCATCCCGTTGGATTCCGCGGAGGCGACCAGATGGAATCCCGCTTCGTCGACGTGCCCGGTCTTAATCCCGTTGACCCGATGATCGTAGAAAAGCAGCGTATTGAAATTGCGCTGGTTGATTTTGTCGAAGGTGAAATCCTTGGCGGAAGTGTAGGTGATCGCTTCCTTGTGTTTCTGGATCAGATCGCGCGCGAGCTTAACCATGTCGGCGGCGGTGGTGTATTCGCCTTCGACCGGCAGGCCGTCGGGATTCGCGAAGTGAGTGTCGGTAAGGCCGAGCTCCTGCGCCTTGGCGTTCATCTGCACGGTGAACGCCTCGCTGCTGCCACCGAGATACTCGGCGAGCGCGACGGCAGCGTCGTTGCCCGACGACACCATCAGCCCGTACAGCAGGTCGCGCACCGCGACTTTCTGCCCGACGCCGAGGAACATTCGCGACACCGTGTCGTTCATCGAGAGCCGCCACGCTGCCTCGCTGATCGGGATCTCGGTGTCGAGCGCGATCTTCTTCGCCGCCATCGCGTCCAGGGTGAGATAGAAGGTCATGATTTTGGCGAGGCTCGCGGGCTGCATCCGCTGATGCTCGTTGTACGCGTAGAGCACGGCGCCGGTGCGCGCGTCGATGAGCATCGCAGCGCGGGCGTCGAGGGCGAATGGCGCGGGACGATCGCCGAAGACGTGAATTTGCGCGAGCACTTCGGGCGAGGGCGCGGCCGCGGCGGCGGCGCGGCGACGCGGTCGTTCGGCCGCAGATGCGCGCGGGGGAGTCGACGCTGCAAGGAATGCGGCGACCATCACCGCGGCGAGAATTTTAACGGTTGGTTTTTCCACGAACTGCATCGCCTCTTCACGCGTCCCGGCCACTCTGAAAAACTATGGTCTTGCAGCCGGATGAGCAAGCCGCGCGCCGGCGCCTCTCCGGCGCGGCTTTGCGCGCAGACGGCATATTCCCTTTTCAGGGGTTTACACATAAAGGGATCTGAACAGCGATGGATGTTTCAGTAATTCTGCCGGTCGTAAACGAGCGCGACAATCTGCGCGCGCTCATCCCGCGGCTCGCCGCGATCCTCGACCGCGAACGGATCAGCTACGAAGTAATCGTGGTCGATGGCGGGTCGACCGACGGCACTCGCGAGACGGCCGAGACGCTGGGCGCGCGCGTGGTGGCGGAGCGGCGGCGCGGATACGCGGGCGCGATCGAGACCGGATTCGCCGAGGCGCGCGGCGACTACGTGCTGACGCTCGACGCGGACCTGTCACACGAGCCGGACTTCGTCGCGAAGATGTGGCGCGCGCGCGAGCGCGGCGACGTCGTCATCGCATCGCGCTACGCGCGCGGCGGCGTCGCATACACTTCGCACATACGGCGGGTCACAAGCGAATTGCTGAACGCGGTGCTGCGCCGGATGCTTTCGATGCCGATCTCGGACATGTCGAGTGGCTACCGGCTCTACCGCCGCGAGGCGCTGAGAGATTTGCATCTCGAGTCGCAAAACTTCGAGGTCCAGGAGGAAGTGCTGGTGCGCCTCTATGCGCGCGGGTATAGCGCGGTCGAGGTGCCGTTCACGTATTTTCCGCGCGAGGCAGGACGCTCGCACGCCAAGCTGTTCAGCTTCGGATGGACGATCATGCGCTCGGCGTTCAAGCTCTGGCGGCTGCGCAACTCGGTGGAGTCCGCCGACTATGACGAGCGCGCTTACTACAGCGTGATCCCGATGCAACGCTACTGGCAGCATCGGCGGCATCACATCACCGTATCGTGGGCGCGCGGTTCGCGGCGCGTGCTCGACGCCGGATGCGGCTCGAGCCTCATCATCCAGAGCTTGAACAACGCGATCGGAATGGACTTCAGCTTCGCGAAGGTCCGCTTCCTGCGCCGCTATGGAATGCCGCTGCTGCAGGGCTCGGCGTTCGCGCTGCCGTTCAAGGACGACAGCTTCGATTGCGTGATCAGCTCGCAAGTGATCGAGCACATCCCGTTCGACGAGGCGCTGTTTACCGAGATGCGCCGCGTACTCAAGCTCGACGGCACGCTAATTCTCGGCACTCCTGACTACGCGAAAATCGGATGGCGCATCATCGAGCCGGTCTACGGCTTCCTGATGCCGGGCGGGTACAAGGACGAGCACATCACGCATTACACGCGCGAGCGGCTCGAGAAGCTGTTGGAGCGGCATGGCTTCGTGGTCGAGGAGGCCGCGTACATCGTGCGCAGCGAGCTCATCCTGAAGTGCAAGAAAGTCGAGCTGCGTCAGCTCGAGAGCGGCGCCGCCGAGGAAGCCTCGTCAGCGGCGTGAATCGAAAGGGAGGGCAACGGATGATGAAGCGCGAGAGCTCATCGGTAAAAATCGCATCGATGGTGCTGGCGGCGTCGATCGCGGCGTGGGCGGGCGGATGCGCGTCGAACACCGCCAACAATGCGTCGTCGTCGCCGGCTACCGCGGAGGCTGGCGGCTGCAAAATCGATCCGGTGAAGATATGTGAGGCATCGAGCGGCAGACATGCCTCGACAGCGCCGATGCCGAGCGCGCCCACGATGGGGATGTACGGTTCGCGGGCAATCCCGCCGGAGACGGTTCAATTCGAGGTCCCGCTCGGACCAACTATCCAGGTGATGTGTTACTACGATCCGCAGCACGCGACGGTGTCGCGCGCCGATATCGCCAATCAGCCGGCGCTCACTCCCGACACGGTCAAGTATCTTCGCGATCACCATTTCTGCGCGGCTTCATAATCGTTTATAAGTAGTCTCGATGGTAATGGTTGCGAGGCGGTCAGTGCACGCGACGCTGAGCCGGCGCGTGACCATGTAAACGCGACGGCAAGAGGAAGGAATCATGCCCAAAATGAAAGTTGGCGACGTGAATCTCAACTACGACGTGCGCGGCACCGGCGACCCGCTGTTGATGATCATGGGGCTCGGCGCGAGCTCGGCGATGTGGGATCCGGACCTGGTCGGCGAGCTTGCGCGTTCGTTCCGCGTGATCACGTTCGACAATCGCGGCACTGGTCTCAGCGACAAGCCCGACGCTCCATATTCGATGGAGATGTTCGCGGATGATGGCGCGGCCGTGCTCGAGCATCTGCAGGTTGCGCGCGCGCACGTCTTCGGCGTCTCGATGGGTGGAATGATCGCGCAAGAGTTTGCGCTGCGGCATCCCGCGCGCGCTGCGACGGTCACGCTCGGATGCACCACGGCGGGCGGTACCCATTCCGTGCCGCCCCCGCCGGAGTCGCTCAAGGTTCTGACTGCGCCGCGCGAGGGCGTGCCGATGGAGGACATCATCCGGCGCGGATGGCCGCTTTCATACACCCCCAACTATATCGCGACCCATCGCGCCGAGCTCGAGGCGAACCTCCCGCGCTTACTCTCGAACCCCACGCCGCCGTTCGCCTTCCAGCGCCAGCTCGAGGCGACTTACACGCTCAAGACCTGGGATCGCTTGCCACAAATCAAAATGCCGACGCTGGTTATCACTGGCGCAGAGGATGTGCTGATCCCGGCGCGCAACTCCGCGCTGCTTGCCGAGAGAATCCAGGGCGCGAAACTGCATCTGATCAAGAACGCGGGACACGGATTCACTACCGAGGGCCGCGCCGAGTTCATGGGCGTCTTCGTGCCGTTTCTGAAGGAGCATCCGATCGCGACGCGCTGAGTGAGCCGCGGTTTGCCGCGCGATGGCGTGCGCGTCGCAACGTCCAATATTATCGTTCGCCCACGCGGAGGTGATTCCAGGTGGCAAGCTTCATCAAGGTCGCGGCACGCGCCGATGTTCCCGATGGCACCGGCAAGACGGTCGAGGCTGGCGGCAAGCAGATCGCTCTCTTCAACACGGCCGGCAAGTTCTACGCGATCGACAACACCTGCAAGCATCGCGGCGGTCCGCTCGGCGAGGGCGAACTCGACGGCACGCACGTCACCTGTCCATGGCACGGATGGGAGTACGACGTCACTACCGGCGCGAACCTCGACGATCCCAACGTGAAAGTCGGATGCTACCCGGTCAAGATTGAAGGCGACGACGTCCTGATCGAGGTCTGATTACCCAGCCCGATTCAGACAAGTTGATTCAGCGCGGCGGCGCGCCGCGCTCGCAGCGGCGGCAGGTTTAACGCCGCGTACTCATCTACCCCCGAGCAGCCGGCCGGCGCCATACGTCACCGCCGCGGCGGCGATTCCGGTCGCCATGCTCTCCAGACCGCTGCGCCACCACGAGCGATCGGTGATGATCGTTTTCGCAGCTCCGACGCCGAACAGAACCAGCACGGTCGCGATCGCGGAACCGACGATACCGCGCTCCGGCGACAGGAACACGTACGGGACCACCGGCACGGCGGCGCCGAACAGGTACGAGAGCCCGACCACAACGCCGGACCGCACAGGCGCGTCGAACGCGTCGTTGGTGAACCCCAGTTCCTCGCGCATCATCACGTTGCTCCATCGATCGGGATCGGAAGTGATATGTGCAACGATTTGGTCTAGGAGGTGGCCCGAGAATCCTTTCTCGCGATAAATCGCGCTGATCTCTTCGCGCTCGCGCTCAGGCCATCGCTCGATCTCCAGGCGCTCGCGTCCGATCTCGCTCTGGTAAAACTCGATCTGCGAGCGCGCCGAGATGAATGCCGCGAGCGCCATCGAGACTGCTCCGCCGAGCATCTCCGCCAGCCCCGCCATCAAGATGATCTTGGTCGCGCTGAATGCTCCCGCGATCCCGGAGGTCACGGCGAACGAGGCGACCAGCCCGTCGTTCAATCCGAGCATCAGGTCGCGCACCCAGGTCCCGCCGGCGGCGTGAACTTGCTCGGTATGATGGTCGTATTCGCGCCTGCGAATCGCGATCGGCATCGCGACTACCTCTCACCTACGATCGCGCACGTTCCTCGGCACCGAACGGGTTGCGCTCGCACGGGTCTTCCCGGTGTCGGGCACCGCCGCGCTCACATTGGCCTCGATGCGCGCGCGCGGCCGTTCGACGCCGCCGCGGATCGCGAGAATTTCGGAAACCATTCTGCGCGCGCTGGTTCGGTCGGGCTTTCCGCCAAGATAAGTGTACAAGAAATCGAGCCGAGAGGCGCGCGAAAGAAAACGGCCGACGCTGCGATCCAGATGCACGAGATTCAGCATCCGGCGCTGCCAGGACACCGAACGCGCGCTGCGAAAATCCTCGAGGTCTAGAAAATACACGCGGAAGCCGCCCGCGTCGCTACCATCGGCATGGTCTTCGACCATCAGGTTGGTTTCCTGCATATCGCGCGTATAGAGGTTGGCGTCGTGGAGGCGGCGGACCTCGCGCGCGACCGTGTCCAGGATGCGCTTGCGGCGGCGGAGGTCGCTGCGCCCTTTGATTCCGCCCGGGCCCAGAGCGAAACGGCTCAGCGTATCGCCCCGCTCGAGTGGCTCGCTTAGCAGGAATGATTCGCGGACGGCGCCGGCGCGCCGTACGTTCATCGCGGCGAACGGCGCTGCATGCGAGAAGCCCGCGGCCGTTAGCATCGCCACGCCATTGAGCGCACGCGACGCGCGCGAGCCGCGGAAGCGATCGAGGATTCCGCTCCACCACGTTGGCGCGTCCGCACGCTTCAGAAAGGCGCGCCCGGTCCCGGGAACGTCGAGGAAGCCGGCCAGGGTTCGCCCTTCGGATTTGATGATATGGAAATGCGGGCCGCCAACCAGTTCGCCGGCGCGCTCGATTGCCCGCTGCCACTCGGGCGACCGCGCGTAGAGAACGACGCGCTTCATCCGTGGTCAAGCCTAGCGGTTTCGCGCGCCGTTTGGCATCACATGCCGCGCGGCGAAAACAATCGCGCCGGGCATCGAGCTGCCCGGCGCGACGATCTCAATTCAGCGCGATGCGCGCGCTACTGTTTTGCATGCACGATGAGCTGGCCGCCAATGTGCGCCGGATGCAACTGGCAGGAATACGGAAAAACTCCGGCCTTGTCCGCGACGAAACTCACCGTCGTCGGTACGCCGCGCGTCACGATCTGGGTGATGTTGTAGCCAGGGATTGTGAACCCGTGCTGATTCTCCGCGCCTGGCACCTGGTTCTTGAGCGTCAGTTTCACCTTGTCGCCCTGATCGACGACGATCGTGCTCGGCAGCCAGAACTTCACGTCGTCGATCATCACTGACACGAGCGTGAAGCTTTTCTCGCTGCTGTCCGTGGCCGCCGGCGCGGCGTCGGCAGCCGACGCAGTCGTTACGTTTCCCGGAACTGCGAATGCGCTCACGGCCAGCATCGCAGCTATCGCCCAATACGCGGTCCTTCTCATCGGTCTTCCTCCCTGAAGCGTTTCAATCGTGAAAGTCCCCGGCGCCGTCATCCGTTGAATTGCCGAGTGAGCTTGCGCCAATCCGCGTCGTCGATTCCCGCGCGATACGGGATGTAGAAGCCGACGTTATCGAGCAGTCCCTCGTAGCGCGCCCTCACCTTGTCGGCGATATCGTCGAACGTGCCCGATACCGCGTACACCTCGAGCATCTCGTCGGTGATTTCCTTGGCCATCGCGCCCCAGTCTCCCTTGGCCGCTTTTTCATTGAGCCGCGCCGACACGTCGCCCCATCCGTGCATATCGAGCACGACCTTGTAGGTGCGGGTCGAGGCGTAGAATGAGATCTGCTGCCGCACGCCCGCTTTGGCCTTTTCGATTTCCTCCTGGTTGCGGCCAACGATTACGAACGCGGTGGTTGCGATCTTGAAATCCTTGCGGCTGCGCCCCGCCTTCTGCAATCCCTTCTCCACGTTGGGAAGTACGAACTCGCGAAGATACTTCGGCGAGTTGAACGGATGCGCGTGCAAGCCCTCGCACAGCTCGCCGGCGAGGCGGCAGATGTGTTCGTTCACGCCGGCGATATAAATCGGGATGTTCGGAAAGTTGTGTTTGGGCGGCGTGAAGAACGGCGTCATCAGCGAGAAGTTGTAGTACTTACCCTGGAAGTTGAGGCGCGAGCCGCCTTCGGAGAATGATTTGAAGATCGCGCGCAGCGACAGGATGTACTCGCGCAGGCGCGGCACCGGCGCATCCCACTTGACGCTGAAGCGGCGCTCGATGTGCCCCTTGACCTGGGTGCCGAGCCCGAGAACAAAGCGTCCCTCGGAAAGTCCGGCGAGATCCCACGCGGTGTACGCGGTCGCCATGGGGCTCCGCGGAAACGCGATCGCGACCGCGGTGCCGATCTTGATGCGCCGGGTATGCTCGGCGGCGAGTGCGACCGGCAGGAACGCGTCGTTTCCCGCCTCCGCGGTCCACAGCGTGTCGAAGCCGGCGTCCTCGGCGGCCTTGGCCGCGGCGGGAACGTCGCGCAGGTTACGGGTCGGGAGATTGGTGTCGAGCTTCATGGTTTTGCGCTCCGGCGCTTTCGAAATCGCATCGCGCGGGGATCGTAACAGAGGCCGATGCTCACTGGAAAGCCGCTGCGCTCGCGAAAAGACTAACGCTGCGCCCGCTGCGCGCGCGATTCGATAACACCGATCAGCCGCGCCGGGTAGTCGCTGATAATGCCGTCGACGCCGAGGTCGAGCAGCCTGTTCATCTCGACCGCGTCGTTCACCGTCCACACGTGCACCTCGACGCCGAGCTGATGCGCGAAGCCGACGCTTTCGGCGGTGACCATCTGCCACGACTCGTAGACCGGCGGGATTTGCAGCGCCTGAGCGGGCGGTGCATAGTCGCCGCTCTTCGCCACCATCGCCTGCAGAAATCCTGCGACCTCGCCGTAGCAAAAATTGGTCGGGATGCCGGGCGCCAGCGCGCGAATCTCATCGAGCGGTTTCTGATGCTCGCTCGCGACCATGACCATCTCGCGCATCCCGGCGCGATCGATCACCTGGAGCATCGGCGCGACCAGGCTCGGCTCGGTTTGCTTGACCTCGACGACCACGCGGATTGCCGGGAACGCGGCGAAGACGTCGGCCAGGAGCGGCACCGCGATGCCCCGGCCGCGAAACGGGTAGCTGCGCTCGTCGGGCGTGAAGGTGTGACCGGCGTCGGCGGATGCCAGCTCGGCGTAGCTGAGGTGCCTGATAGCGGCGTCGCGGCCGCATGCGCGGGACAGCTCCTCGTCGTGGCTGACGACGATCTCGCCGTCGCGAGTCATGTGCACGTCGAGCTCGAGGTAGCGAGCGCCGCAATCGACGGCGGCCTGAAACGAGACGAGCGTGTTCTCGGGATGCGTACCCGCGGAACCGCGATGGCCGATTGCGCGCGGGCGCGGCAGAATCAGGAATTCAGAGTTATGGCGATCGCGCAATTGATAGCGAGGCGACTGGCTAGAGACCGCCCGCGCTGTCGGCGCTGGCCGTCGTCCGGATGATGCCACTGTGATGGTGGCTCTTGTGATGCGAGCTTGCGGGGGCGGGCGCCGGCTTGAACGAGACGTGGTACATGTCCGCGAGCGGCGAGATAGCGGGCTTGCGATCGTCAGAGGCGACGAAGTGGCTGCCCAGATCGGGAAGACTTGCGAGCGTCGTCTCGTAGCGCGACTTGATGTCCTCGAACAGCGAGTGCATCCGCGGCGACACCTCGTGATTCTCGCCGAGCTTCTGCGTGAGCGGATTCACATAGGCGCCTTGCTTCTCGAGCGCGAAATGGAGATGTGGTCCCGTCGAGAGGCCGGTCGATCCGACGTTGCCAATTACCTGCCCGACCTGGACGGTGCTGCCCGCGCGCACGTCGCGGCTGATGCGCGACAGGTGACCATAGATGCTGATCATCCCGTGCTGGTGCTCGATCTTCACGCAGTTTCCGAGCTCGCCCATCCATCCCGCATTCTGAACGGTGCCATCGGCGACCGCCTTGACGGGAGTGCCATACTCCGCAACCAGGTCGACGCCGACGTGCGGGCGATATTCGCCGAGAATCGGGTGGAAGCGATGGAAGCTGAAGCCGGACGAAATGTACTTGAAATTAAGCGGGAAGCGCAGCGACTGCGGGCCGAGTGCGCGGCCACGTTCGTCGTAGAGATGAGGGCGGCCCTGCTCGTCGCGGAATGCGTACGCGTTCATGGTCCGCGAGCCGGAGCGAATCTGCGCGGCCTCGACGCCGTCGACCGAGGTGTAGATTCCGTCGCGGCTCACCCGCTCGTTGTAGAGCAGCTTGACCGCCGAACCTGGCCTGAGCTGATCGAGGTCGTGACGGTCGGCAAACGCATCTCTGAGCGAGTCGATAATCGGTCGCGGGATTCCGTTCTCCGCGGCGGCGTTCTGAAAGCTGTCCTTGATTTCGAAAGTGAGCTTGATCGGCCGCTCGACGTACTCGATCGGCCGACTGGTCGCCTTGATGATGCCGCTGCCGAGGCTCACCACGACCACCGACATCTGATCGTCGAGGTCATACTTGAGGCCGCGCATATCCCCGTTCTCAGGATCCTTATACAAGGTCAGCGGATGACCGCGGCGCAGCACGCGGGTCCGCGCGGCGCTCTGGAAGAGTTCGGCCCACTGGAGCGCCTCGTCGCGTTCGACGCCGGCCTCCATAAGATAGGTCTCGACGTAGGCGCTGCGCTCGAGCGCAGTACCGATGGTGACGGAGGGAGGCGCGGGTTGCGCGGTCTCGGGCTGCTCGGAAGAATCCCAAACGTCGACCCGCCCCGCGTCGATTTCGGACAACGGTCCGGGCGATTGGTTCGCAAAAAACAGGTGAAGCGCCGCGGCGGTTGCGAATACGGCCACCAACAAGGCCGCGACGAAGCGTGGAATGCCGAAAACCCTCCTTCCAAGCATAGCGTGCAACTTAAGTGATTCGGGACTGGAGATCAACCTTTTTATGGATCGTCTTTCCACGGAAATAGGCAATTTGTCGCTGGTTTTACCGTTATGTATCATTAGCTGAGCTACTGATGGCAATTGTTGCACTCGACCTGGGCCGGCGCCGAATAGGAATCGCTGTGACCGACGCTGCTGACCGCGGAGCGCATCCGCTCGGCGCCCTCGAGCGGCATTCGGTTGCGCGCGACCTCGACGCCGTCGCGGCCGAGTTCGCCGGACGCGAGGTGACGCGAGTCATCGTCGGACTGCCGCTCAACATGAACGGGAGCGAAGGACCGGCGGCGCGGATGGCGCGCGCGTTCGCGGCCAGGCTCGCCGCGAAGCTCGCGATTGCCGTCGAACTCTTCGACGAGCGGCTCACCAGCTTCGAGGCGGAGGAGCGCCTGGGCGAGCTTCGGCGCGAGGGACTCGCGATTCGACGCGATCGGCGCAAGGCGATGGTCGACGCGATCGCGGCGACGGTGATCCTGGAAGGATGGCTGGAGGCGCGCGACCAGCCGCGATAGCGGCGAGCGCCGCAGGGCGTGATAGCTGGGAGCGTGAAATGTTCGTGCGCACCGGATATTTAATTAGATATCTTCAAATAGTGGTTGTGCTCGCGAACCGATCGTTTCGCCGGGCCAGGAATGACGGCAGGAAAATAAACGCACGATGACCAAGCGACTATGACGCTCCGAAGGGTATTCGCCGCGCTCGCGCTCGCGGGCCTGCTAGTCGCGGGGCTCGCCTACGCGGCGTTCAACTATTTCCTGATTCAGCCGACTCCTCCCTTTACCGCGCCGCGGATGGTCACGATCGAGAAGGGCGAACACTTTGGCGCTATCACCCGCTCGCTCGCCGCGGCGGGCGTGGTTAGAAGCGCCCTCGCGGTGCGCCTCTACGCCGAGTTCTCCGGCGGCGCGCGCGCCGTCAAGCCGGGCGACTACGCCTTCAACGGCAACGAGCGCATCGCCGACGTGATGCGCCATCTGGTGAATGGCGACTTCATTGTGGTGACGGTAGTGGTACCCGAGGGGCTCACCGTTCACGAGATCGCCGAGCGCGTGGCGGCGGCGGGCCTGGTCTGCCAGGGCGAGTTCGAGCGCGCCGCCCGCGACGGCCCGGTCGTCCGCGCGCTTGGTCTGTGGCCGCCGGGCGCCGAAGGCTTTTTGTTTCCCGCCACTTACAAATTCTCGCCGCGCGCGAAAATGAACGACGTGCTCGAGGCGATGCTCGCGCGGTTCTATTCGGTGCTGACGCCAAAGGTCGAACAACGCATGTTCGAGATGGGTCTCGACGCGCGCCAGGTGCTCACGATGGCCTCGATAGTCGAGAAGGAAGCGAAGGTGCCGGGCGAGCGCCCGCTGATTGCCGGCGTTTTCTACAACCGGCTGCGCGTCGGGATGCCGCTTCAGTCCGATCCGACCGCTGAGTATAGTTTCGAGGGCGGGACCGAGCCCGCCGCGGCCGCGGTGCGAAGCAACTCGACGTTCAACACCTATGCCTTCGCGGGCTTGCCGCCGGGACCGATCGCAAACCCGGGACGCAAATCAATCGAGGCGGCGCTCTATCCGGCGCATACCGAATTTCTGTACTTCGTGGCGCGCAATGACGGAACTCACGTGTTTTCCCGCTCGTTGAAGGAGCAAGACCACAACATCGCCGCGGTCAGGAAGCCCGCGCTTCAATTTCAAGCCGACGGGGCCAGGCAGAAGCCCGCCGCGAGCGCCGCTCGAACGGTCGAATCTAACCACGCCAAATAGGCTATAATCTTCAGGTTGTGCCGAACCCGGTCGATATCATCTCGAACAGCCGCAATCGGATCGCGAAGGTCGCCGCGATAAGGGCGTTCGTGTACGCACTGGTGCCGGCGACTACCGCGCTTGCGCTCGCCGTCGGGCTCGACGCGATCGCCGATAGCACCTGGGAGGTGTACGGCTACATTCTGTATCCGGCGCACGCCGAGTTGCTGAGCGACGCGATGGTGATAGTCGCGGGGGTTTGCCTCGCGGTGGGCGCGGTCCGTGCCCTGGTTGCGTACCGGGGTGCGAATGATTTCATGGGCGCCGCGGGTCAGATCGATCAGAGGCTCGACGGCCACGAGGAAATCGTCACTCTCGCAACGCTCGCCGATCCCGCAAATCTCGACCTCGGGCGGGCGCGCCGCAGCCCGCTGTTCCCGGTGCTATGGCGGCACGCGATCGCATACCTCGAAGGCTTCGATCCGAAACTCGAGTTCGAGCTCGAAGTCGGCGAGCCGATCCGGCGCTCGTCGCTTCTCGCCGCCGTGATCGCGGGCCTGATGGTTCTCGCGACGCTCGGTCTTGCGCGTCCGCCGACGCCGGCGATGGCCGAGGCCGCGAAGCTCAACAAAATAGCGCGCGAGATCCAGAACAGCGCGACCGGGCCGTCCGATATAGCGCTCGCGGCTCGGGCCCGCGCCGCCGCCGCCGCACTCACAGATCCCAAGCTGCCGCCCGAAGAGAAGGTCAAGCGTCTGCAGGAAGTGATGCGCGAGATCGAGAGCGAGCAGAATCAGAAGAAGAATCAGGAAGCGTCCGTCGGCGCGAAAGGATCCAATAGCGGCGCCGGCAAATCGCCCGACCTCAACGCCAAGGGCCAATCGAAAGGCGAGGGTAAGGGGCAGGGCACCGGCAAGGGCGAGACCAGCAGTGTCAACGCGGGTAACAACGAATCGAAAGGCAGCAATGCGGGCAGCGGCGCGGGCAATGGCAAGGACAAGAATGGTTCGAAAGACAAGAACGGATCAAAGGATAACAGTGGCTCCGCGTCGGCAAGCAAGGACAAAGACAAGGACAACGCCAATAAAGCCCAGAATCAGAGTATCGAGCTGCAGAATGAATTGAAGAAGGCGCAGGCGCAGATCGAAACCGAATCCGCGAAGAATACAGCGGCCGGACAAGCGGGCGGGAACCATGGGCGCGGTCCCCAGCCGGGCGAGAGTCCAAACGAGAAAGGCGGCGGCGACCGGCTCAATCAGAACGCTGAAGGAAAAATTCCCCGGCCGGGCACGCAGGGCGCCAAGAACAATTCCCCGGCCGAAAACCCGCGGTCCAACCCGGACCAAGGCTCCAACCTGGGCGATACGCATCTGGGCGAGACGCCTGCGGCGCGGAACTATCAGCGCTATCTGAAACCGGGCGAGAAGGGCGACTCGATCGATATTCGCGACGCGCGCTATGTGATGTTCCGGCTCCCCAATGCGATCCCTTCCGCAGGCACCGGGAAAACGGTACTCGACACCGAGCGGCCCAAGGCGACCACGCCTTACGCGAACGTGCCGCTCGCGCCGACGCGTGACGACGCGCCGCCGGACGAGCGCCAACTGGTGCCGCCGCGCTATCGGGAACTGATTCACTAACCCGGGAACCTGTTCATAAACAAGGAGAACGGATGGGAGCGGCTCCGCAAATTTCACCCGACCAGCGCGTCGCCGAATTCAGAAGAGTCTTCTCGCGCGCGCAAACCGAAGTCTCGCGCGTAATCGTCGGCCATCAGGAAGTGATCAGGAAAACGCTGACCGCGCTGTTCTGCGGCGGACATGTTCTGATCGAAGGCGTGCCGGGACTGGGCAAAACCCTGATGGTCAAGGCGGCGAGCGACGCGCTGGGACTGAGCTTCAAGCGCGTCCAGTTCACCCCCGACCTGATGCCGTCGGATATCATCGGCACCCAGGTCCTGACCGAGTCCGACGGGCGCCGCGAATTCCAGTTCAAGCCCGGCCCGATCTTCGCGCATATCGTGCTCGGCGACGAGATCAACCGCGCCACGCCAAAGACGCAGTCCGCGGTCCTCGAAGCGATGGAGGAGCATCAGGTCACCGTGTTCGGCGTGACGCATACGCTCGCGCCGCCGTACATCGTGCTCGCGACGCAGAATCCGATCGAGCTCGAAGGGACCTATCCGCTGCCCGAAGCGCAGATGGATCGCTTCCTGTTCAAGGTCGTAATGGGTGCGCCGAAGCCCGAGGAGCTGCGCGAGATTCTCAACCGCACCACCGGCGTCCAGGACGCCCACGCGCAGGCTATCTTCGAGCCGGGACTCGCGCCGCAAGCGATCGAGGACTTGAAGGCGCTGGTGCGCGAGGTGATGGTGGCCGAGCCGCTCGAGCGCTACATCATCGGGATCATCGGCGCGTGCACTCCCGGCGGCGTCGGCGCGATCCCTGAGGTCTCGCAGTATCTGCGCTTCGGCCCGAGCCCGCGCGGCGCGCAGGCGCTGATCCTGTGCTCGAAGGTCAACGCGCTGCTCGCCGGCCGCGTCACCGTCAGCTACGAAGACGTCGACGACGCGATCGTGCCCGCGCTGCGCCATCGCCTGCTGCGCAACTTCCAGGCCGAAGCTGAAAACGTGAGTTCCGAATCGATCCTCGAGCAGGTGACCAAGCGGCTCAAGCGGCCGCGCGCGTAACCGATGTTCGGCTTGCCGGATGAGTTCACGCCGGGATTCCTCGCCCGGCTCGAAGATCTCAGGATCAAAACCCGCCGGCAGTACGCCGGGATGGGTAAGGGCGGGCATCTGTCGCCCAAGCGCGGCTCCTCGCTGGAGTTCAACGACTACCGCCATTACTCGCCGGGCGACGATTTCCGCTACATCGATTGGGGCCTCTACGGCCGCACCGACAAGCTCTACATCAAGCTGTTCAAGGAAGAGGAGGACCTCCTCACCTACATCTTTATCGACGCGAGCGCGTCGATGGCGTACCCGGCTTCCGATCGCAAGTTCGACTTTGCGCTGATAACCGCGCTGGCGCTCGCCTACGTCGCGCTTTCCAGCGGCGACCGGGTGATGATCCGGGTGCTCGCGGGGGAAGGCACGCGGCCGGCGCCGTCGTTCGTCAACGGACGGCATCGAATCGTCGAGCTGGCCCGGCGTCTCAGCGGCCTCAAGCCCGGAGGGCAATACGATTTCGCGCCGGCGCTCGCGCGCGAGATGCTTTCGATTCGCCGCGCGGGCAAGGTGTTCATCGTTTCGGATTTCCTGATGATGCTCAACTCGGTGACCCGCGGCTTGGGGCTTTTCACCGCGGCCTCGATGGACGTGACGGCGGTGCAGGTTCTCGGCGGGCGCGAGATCCAGGGGCAGGGACTCGACGGCGACGTCGAAGTGGTCGACTCGGAATCGGGCGAGCGGCTGCGGGTTGCGATCGGTACGCGCGAGCGCGAGCAGTATCGGCAGACGATGGAGCGCCTGACGCGCGAGATCAAACAGTTCTGCCTCAAGCGCGGACTGCATTACGCGCTCTACACCACCGACCAGGACTTCCAGCGGTTTTTCATCCGCGCGGTGACCGACCTCGGCCTCGCGCATTAGCACAGTCGAATCGAATGGGACTGCTTTACCCAGGTGCGCTCGTTTTTTTGGCCCTGCTGCCGGCGCTGGTGCTCGCGTACCTGGCGCGCGAGCGGCCGGCGCGGGTGATCGTGTCGAGCGTGCTCGCGTTCCGCGCGCTGCGCGGATTTCGCCGCGAGCGTTTCGGCGGATGGCCGCGCCTGGACTGGATGTTCTTTGCGGAGCTGTTCATTTTGAGTCTCGCGGTGCTCGCGATGGCGGGTCCGTATATCATCCGTCCAAGCAATCCACTCGCGATCGTAATTGACAACTCGGCTGCGACGCAGGCGCGCACCGCCGCGGGCGCCTCGCGCTTCGACGAGGCGCGGGTCAAGCTGCTCGCGATGCTCGCGGCGGAAGACGGCGGCAAGATCGCGATCTATCTGACCGCTCCGCAGCCGCATCGGCTGGCGCCGCCGTTCGACGGCGTCGCCGAAGCGCGCGAGGCGATCGCGCGAGTGCGCCCGACCGACGCGCCCAACGATCCCGCCGCGCTGACCAATCTGCTCGGCGACCTCGCCTCCGAGCCGCGCTATCGCCGGGTGATTTTCGCCGGCGCGCGGGCGATCGCGGCGCCGGTGCCGCCGCGAATTCATGCGATCGCGGTTGGCGACGCGGTCGCCAACGTCGCGATCGGATCGTTCGTGCTGCGGCGCGAAGTGTTCGGCGCCGAGGCGCTGCACGCGCGGCTCACGATCGCCAACTTCAGTCCCGACGCGCGCAAGATTGAGGTCACGGTCAGCGGCGACGGCCGCGAGCTCGCCCGCGCCAGGGAAACGCTCTCCGCCGGCGAGACCGGCGCGCTCGAGTTTCCCGCGCTCGCTTCGGCGCGCGTCTACCGCGCCGAGCTTTCGCCGGCCGACGCGTTTCCGCTCGACAACCTGTCGTACGCGACGGCGACTGCGGTCAAGTCGGTTGCGATCCTGTTCGTGAGCCCGGTGCCCGCGGACGCCGCCGGCCTCGAGGCGATTCCGGGCGTTTCGGTGCGCACGCAATCGCCATCTGCTTTCACGCCGCGCGACTTCGACAATATCGATCTCGCAATTTTCGAGTACACCGCGCCCAAAGACCTGCCGATGGTGAATACTCTGCTGGTGATGCCGCCGGCCGGTGACCCGGTGCTCGACTTCCACACCACCGCGACCTCGCAGGTACAGATCGCCGGATGGCACAAGACCGATTCGCTGACCGACTCGGTGAACTTCCGCCTGCTGAACCTGCGCAGCGGAGAATATTTCGCCGGGCATCCGTGGATGGCCGAAGTGGTCAGCGGCGACGGTGGCGGGTTGCTTCTCAAGGGCGAGCGCGGCGGCCATCGGATCGTCGCCGCCGGGTTCAATCCGTTCCCATATCTGGGGCGCAGGAACCTGCCGATGTCCGTGCTGACGCTCAACGTGCTGAGCTACCTCGCGGGACTGGGCGCGAACAGCGCCGGATATCGCACCGGGCAGCCGTGGCTGATTCCTGCCGGCGTCGAGCAAGTGGTGCTGCCGTCGGGGCGGAAGATTTCCGCGAAGCCCGGCACGCTATTCACCGAGGTCAGCCAGCAGGGCGTTTATGAACTGATTGGTGCGGGCACGGAACGCACGCCGCGCGCAGTCAACCTGGCTGATCTTACCGAATCGGATCTCGAGAACGTGCCGCCGCTGCACGTCGAAGTCGGCGGCGGAACTCCCAGCGCCGAGGTGTTCACCGAGAAGTCGTCGTTCAGCGGCTACCTGCTCGCGGCGATAATCGCGCTGGCCGCCCTCGAGGCGATGCTGGTGTATCGGCGCCGCCGGCAGCCGCTCGGGGCCTGAGCCATGAATCTGCAGGCGTGGCTCCGGGACCTCACCTTCGCGCGGCCGAGCGCGCTTTACCTGCTCGCGATCCCGGTGATCGTACTCATCTGGTCGCGATTTGCGGGACGCGGCGACCGGCGCATTCTCGCGCCGCTGATTCGCGCGCTCGCGCTCGCATTGTTCGTCTTCGCATTGGCGGGACCGGAGCAGGTGATGCATTTCGAAGGCGTGACGCGCCCCGCCGCGGTCGACGCGTCGGCGAGTATCACGCCTGCGATGCGCACTTGGACGGCGAAGCTTCTGCGCGACGATCTGAAGCTCCGCGCCGGCGATCCCGCGCTGATGTTCGCGAGCAATCCGGTTGGCGCCACGATTGGCGAGGTCGAGACGGCGTTCGCGGCGAACCAGGGATGCGATGCGTGCGCGGCCGGCGCCACCAATCTCGAAGCGGCGCTCTACAAGCTCGCCGCAAATCCCGCCGCCCACGGAGGGCCGGCGGTGATCGTGACCGACGGATGGGAAAATCGCGGCGATGCGGAGCGCGCAATCGCCGCACTGCTCTCCGCGCAAATCCGCCTCGATATTTTCACGCCGCCGGGCGCGACCTCGATTCCCAATGTCGCGATGACCGAGCTGACGCTGCCGCCCGCGCTCGAAAAGGCGATGCCGTTCGCCCTCGGCGTCACCATGGAAAATCTCAACGACGTGCCGGTGACCGGCACTATCAAGGTTTATCGCGACGACGCGCCGATCGCCGATCGTAAGGTCACTCTGAAGCCTGGCGCGCAGCGCTTCGACTTCCCGGTCCGCACCGAGGCGGCCGGCCTCGCGTCATATCGCGCCGAGTTCACGCCTGACGATCCAAAGCTCGACACTTACCTTCAGGACGATTCGCTGCAGGGATGGGTGGGAGTCGGCTCGCAGCGCAAGGTGCTGATCCTCACCGACAGCGCGACTGACGCGAACTATCTGCAGACCGTGGTCCGCAGGCTCGGCCTGGAGCCGACTGTGGTTCCGGTCACCGGCGGCACCTGGGGCGGAAGCCTCGCCGGCTACGATGCGATCCTGATCAACAACGTGCCCGCCGAGCGGCTCTCGCCCGCGGTGCAGAACGCGATGGCGGCGTATGTCGAAAAGGGCGGCTCGCTTGCGATGGTCGGCGGCGATTCGAGCTTCGGCCTCGGCGGCTACGCGAACAGCCCGCTGGAAAAAGTTTTGCCGGTGCTGATGAAGCCGCCGCAGCACAAGGAGCGCAAGCGCGCGCTGGTGTTGATCATCGACAAGTCCGGCTCGATGGGCCGCAACGACAAACTCACCTACGCGAAAGCCGCCGCTGAGACCGTCACCAAGACGCTCAAGGACTCGGACCTGGTCAGCGTGATCGGATTCGACTCGCAGCCGTTCGTGGTGGTGCCGCTAACGCCGCTCGGACAGAGCCGCCCGTACCTCGATCAGATGATCAACCGGCTCACCGCGCATGGCACCACCTACCTGCTCTCGGCGTTGCGCGAGGCGGAGCGCATGCTTGGCACCAGCGGCGCGCAGGCGCAACACGTGGTGATTCTCACCGACGGCGAGACCGGCGGCACGGCGTCGATGTACTACGACCTGGTCTCGCGGATGCATCGCGATGCCGGCGCAACCATCTCCACCATCGCGGTCGGGCGCGAAGCCAACGTCGGTCTGCTCCACTCGATCAGCCGGTACGGCGGCGGCGCATATTATCAGACCGACAACGCGCGGAACCTGCCGGAATTATTCCTCGAGGATTTCAAGCAGCACGGCGGCGAGTCCACGATGGTCGAGAGCGACTTCACGCCGCACACCGTCGCTCCCGACGCGCTGCTCAAGGATCTCGCCGGGCGCCAGATGCCGGCGCTCAAGGGCTACGTCTCGACCGAGCTCAAGCCCCGCGCGACGCTCAGCATGTACGTCGATCGCGCGGGCGGCCATGAGCCGGTGATCGCGAGCTGGAAATTCGGCGCCGGCAAGGCGCTCGCCGTCACTACCGACGCGAGCGGGCGCTGGTCGTCGCCATGGGTGCGCTCCAACGTGTTCGCGCCGCTCTGGGATCGGCTGCTGACCTGGATGACGCCGGAGGCGCCTGGCGATCAAAAAATCGACGTCGCGCTCGGCTACAACGCGGGCCGCATCAACGTGAAGCTGACTGACTACACGGCCGACGCCTCGCAGTCGGCGCATCTGGTCACCGCGCTCGTCACGCGGCCGGACGGCACCAAGCTCGAAACCGCGCTCAACGAAGAAGTGCCGGGCGAGCATTCGGGCACCATCGACGCGGCGCAGCCCGGAACCTATTACATCGAGGTGAGATCGCCGCGCGGCAGTAAAGGGCAGACGTTTCCGCCGCTCGCGTACACGGTGAGCCCGGCGGTGAATGCGGAGCTGCCGCGCACCGAGCCGAACTACGGACTGCTCGAGCATCTCGCGTCGGGAACCGGCGGCCGCCTCAATCCGGCGCCGTCGGAGGTCGCGCTGGTGCGGCCCACGCTCGAGCGTCGCGAGTCGCTGAATCCGTTTGTGATCGTCGCCGCGATGATCCTGCTGATAGCCGAGGCGCTCGTGCGCCGGCTGACCGCCTGAGGAGCTTTGTCGCCAATGAAAAACGATCACGACGATCGCGACGCGCCGGTTCACGCGAACCATCACGTGCAGCATCAGTTTCCCGCCAAGGTTCGATTCTGCGCGCTATGCGGTGCCGAGATGCGATCGCGCGTCGTGCTCCCCGACCGCAAACGGCGGCAGGTGTGCTCGCGATGCGGCTTCGTGTACTTCCCCGCGCCGCGGCTGGTCGCCGGATGCGTCATCGTCGACGAAGCCGCCGGCGCGGTTCTGCTGATCAAGCGCGGCCTCGAACCGTCGCTCGGCAAGTGGACGTTTCCCGGCGGCTTCGTCGAGGCCGATGAGAGCGCGGCCGACGCCGCGCTCCGCGAGACCGTGGAAGAAGTCGGGATGCACGTGCGGCTCGGCCCGGTGCTCGGCGTCTACAGCGATCTCGAAAACGCGGTCTCGACGGTGGTGACATTTCTCGCCACACCCGGCGCGGAAGCGCCAACGACGAGCGACGAAGCTCCCGACGTCCGCTACTTCGCGCGCGACGCGATTCCCTGGGACCAGCTCGCATTCCGCAGCACGATCGCCGCGCTTACCGATTGGGCCGCTATCAAAACGAAGGGCCGTTGATTGACGAGCTAACGTAAATTCACTTAAATTTCGCTCCTTTAGCCAAAATAATCATTAGCTAAGCTGCCTGTCCTGTGCTATAAGTTTCATCTAAGGCCACGGACGCCCATGGCAACTAGCCACGCAGGAGGCACGCCCATGGATCGTGTGGAAGTGGTTGGCGGCAGCACCTTCGTGCTCAGGACCCGTCAGGTGGGTCCGAGCAGTTGGTGTTGCGACGTGTACGAACGGATCGAGAGCGCGGAGGCCGAGTCCTTCATGTTTGAAGACTTCGGCGAGAGCGAGACCGAAGCGATCCAGATGGCGATGCACGACGCGCACGGACCGAACCCGATTCAGCATCACTGAGCTTCGCATCGATAAGTCTTAGGTTCGCTCACCGCATCGACAGCTAAATTCGATCTGAGCCCGGCTTGATCGCATGGCGCTCGAAGTCCGCTGCGACCGTCGCGATCGTGTCGGCGTCGGTCGGCGACTTGTCGTCGCGGATTCGAACGATTCGCGCGAAGCGGAACGTGTAGCCCGCGTCGTAACTCGTGCTGCGCTGGATATCGTTGTAGGCGACCTCGACGACCACTTCGGGTTTCACCGTCACCACGCCTTGCGCCTCTCCGGTTTTGATCGCGAGCAGGCGCTCGGTCATCTCGCGGAACTGATCGTCGGTGAGTCCCTTGAACGTCTTGCCGATCATCGCGAATGCGCCGCTGCGCTCGTCGCGCGCCGCCAGATGATAGTTCGAGAGCCATCCGTGGCGCCGCCCGTAACCCCATTCCGCTCCGATGATCACCAGGTCCAGCGTGCGCGCGTGCTTTATCTTGAGCCATCCGCGTCCGCGCCCGCCCGGCGTGTACGCGCTCTTGAGCGACTTCGCGACCACGCCCTCATACCCGCTTGCAAGCGCGTTGGCGTAGAAGCGTTCGGCCTCGGCGAGCGACGGCTCCACGATCCGCCCGACCATTTGCAGCCCCGCGCCTTGCGCGAGATCGGTTAGCTCACTCACGCGTTCGGCGTATGGACTATCGATCGTGAGCGCGCCGTCGAGCGCGAGCAGATCGAACAGGTAGAGCTGGATCGGCACCTCGGCGCGGACGCGCTCGAGATCGCGCACGCGCCCGAAGCGCCGCATCAGCTCCTGGAACGGGAGCGGGCGGCCCGCCGCATCCTGCGCGATCACTTCGCCGTCGAGAATCGCGCTATGTGCGCCGAGCCCGCGCACCCGCTCGGCGACTTCAGGCAGGCTCGCGGTGATCTCGTTCATGCGGCGCGAGAAGATTCGCACCTCGCCGTCGCCGGCGCTGTGAATCTGCACGCGCGCGCCGTCGAGCTTATGCTCCAGCGCGAACTCGCCGCCCAGGATCGCGAATGCCGACGCGATGTCGTCGGCCGGCTGCGCGAGCATCGGCTTGAGCGGCTTGACCGCGCGAGCCGCGGGCGCCGCGCCATCCGCCACTTCAGACTCGCCCGCCGGACGCGCCGCCCCCGGCGCGCGCAGCGCTCGCACCACCCGGCCCAGGTCGCCCTCGAGCATATGGATTCGGCGCACCTCGGCGACCGGGCGGCCGGCCATTTTTGCGATCGCCTCGAGCATCAGGCCCTCGCTGACTCCGTGACGCATCTCGCGGATCAGAATTTTCGCGATGTACTTCGCTTCCAGCCCGCTCGCCCGTTCGAACAGCTCGCGCAGCGCCGCGAGCTTGCGGCCGCGCGAGCTGCGTCCCTCAATCTCCGCGATCTCCGCAAACTTGCGATTGAGTTCGCTGATAGTGAGCGTCGGCTCGGGGTCGGACGCGCGCAGCTTGAGCATCATCTCGACCGCCTCGCCGAAGTCCTCCGCGGCGGTGAAGATTTCCTCGCCCTGATCGGCGCCGCCGGTTATCTCAGCCGCGATCCGCCAGATCGCGCGGCCGCTCACCTGCAGGCGTTTCTCCTCGCCCTGTTCGAGCGTATGGCCGACCATAAAGCGCGCCGCGATTTCCGCCTCGTCGACCTCGAGCGTGGCGAGAAACTCACCCACCATGCGCGCCATCTCGAGACGGCTCTGCGTTTGGCCGAGCTGTTGGCAGACCAGCGCGAAGTCATGAAACGAAGCCACATCCGGAATTAAGTCCGCCCGCCCCCGTCACGCAAGAGGATCCAAGCCTTGCGAAACCCACCCGGGTTTCGCGCTTCCCTTTCGGCTCACACATTCTGAAACCTCGTTGAGGTTTCAGGAGGGGTTAGCCCGGGTTCGCCGGAGCGCCGTCGGCGCGGGTTTCAGGTCGTGTAATCCGCATTGATTCTCACGTAGTCGTGGCTAAGATCGCAGGTGAGGATGGTGGCGCTCGCCTTGCCGGCGCCGAGGTCGAGGCGCACCGCGAATTCGCGCTCGCGCATTTTCGCTCCGGCGGCCGCCAGCGCGTCGCCGATCAGTGCGCCGCGCGCCGCGATCCGGACGCCGCCGACGCGGAGCTCGATCCGTTCCGGGTCGAGCGCCGCGCCCGAGGCGCCCGCCGCCATCAGGATCCGGCCCACGTTGGGATCGCATCCGAAGAACGCGGTCTTGACCAGCGGCGAGTTCGCGATCTGGCGCGCCGCGCGCTCGGCGTCCGCGGGCGAACGCGCGCCGCGAACTTCGATCGTGACCAGCTTGGTCGCGCCCTCGCCGTCGGCGACCAGCTCGCGCGCCAATGCCGCCGCGCCGTCGCCGGCCGCGCGGCCGAAGACCTCGAGGTCGCGGCGCGACGGCGCACGATTTGCCGCGGCGCCGCTCGCCATCAGGATGACGGTGTCGTTGGTCGACATGTCGCCATCGACCGTGATCGCGTTGAAGCTCCGCGGCAGCGAATCTCTGAGCACGGCTCTGAGAGCGGGCGCCGCAAGAGCCGCGTCGGTCACCATAAAGCCGAGCAGGGTCGCCATCCGGGGCGCGATCATCCCCGCGCCCTTGGCGCATCCCGCGATCGTGACGGAGGCTCCTCCGATCTTGATCGACGCCGACGCCATTTTTGGCCGCGTGTCGGTGGTCATGATGGCGCGCGCGAAATCCTCGAGGCGATCGGCGCCGAGCGATCGAATCGCCGCGGACAGCCCGGCGCGGAATTTTGCGAAGTCATACAGATGTCCGATCACGCCGGTCGAGCAGGGCGCCACCAGTTCCGGCGCGCAGCCGATTTCGTCGGCAGCCGCCGCGCACGAATTCTCCGCGAGTTTGAGTCCCGGCTTCCCGGTGAAACAGTTGGCGGAGCCAGAGTTTGCGATGATCGATTGCAGGCGACCGGCGCGTACGCGCTGAGCTGCGATCACGACCGGCGCCGCCTTGATGCGGCTGGTCGTGAAAACTCCGGCCGCAGCGGCGGGACGCTCGGCGACGATCAGCCCCAGGTCCTTGGCGCCGGCGACCGTCTTGAGTCCCGCGCTGACTCCGGCAAAACGGAAGCCGCGGACCACCGCGGGGACAAGATTCACCTCCATCAGAAAAAAACCTCCGAGCGCCGACTATACGCGCGCAAGTTCGGCGTGGAAACGCGCTTAGCGAAAACGAATTTTGTTCCGAGCGCTTTCTGGAACCTGAAC
>DATDGX010000032.1:0-24773 GCA_036521875.1 Binataceae bacterium (SeqCode) | reverse complement strand
ATCTTCGTGCAGAATTTTCGCAAGGGCGTCGCGGCGCGCCTGGGGCTGGGCTACGCGGCACTGAAAGCGCACAACCCGATGCTCATCTACGCGAGCTCATCGGGCTACGGCCCCGAGGGACCGGACAGCGCTGAGCCGTCGTTCGACTACCTCGGGCAGGCGCGTTCCGGAATCATGAACGCGACCGGCGCCGACAGCGAGGAACCGATCTACATTTACGGCGGGGTC
Source organism: Binataceae bacterium (SeqCode) (assembly GCA_036521875.1). GTDB lineage: Bacteria > Desulfobacterota > Binatia > Binatales > Binataceae > DATDGX01. Next base: position 24,545 of record DATDGX010000032.1, on the reverse strand, counting down.
GCCGACCAGATGGGCGCGATCATGCTGGCGTACGGTGTGCTCGCGGCGTTGCTCGCGCGTGAGCGCTTCGGAATGGGGCAGGAGGTCGACGCGTCGCATCTCGGATCGATGATCGCGCTCCAGGGGCTCAACCTCGCGGCGCGCACGATCATGGGCAGAGAGATGCCGCGCAACAAGCGCACTAACTCATTCAATCCGCTGTGGAACCACTATCGATGCGCCGACGGCAAATGGATCTGCCTCGGGATGCTGCAGCCGGACCGTTACTGGAAAGACTTCTGCACCGCGGTGGGACGCCCGGAGCTGATCGACGACGCGCGGTTCAGCGAGATGAAAACGCGCGGCAGAAACGCCGGCGAACTGATCGCGATCCTCGATGGCGTTTTCGCGACCCGGCCGCGCGACCAGTGGATGCGCGTGCTCAAGGCCGGCGGCGACTTTATCTTCACCATCGTGAATTCGATTGGCGACCTCCCCGACGATCCGCAGGTGATGGCGAACGAGTACCTGGTCAACTACGAGCATCCCGACCTCGGCGCGACGCGCCTGATTGGGATGCCGGTGAAGCTCAGCGAGACGCCTGGCGAGCCGCGCGGTCACGCGCCCGAGCTCGGCGAGCATACCGAGACGCTGATGACGGGCCTCCTCGGCTATAGCTGGGAAGACGTCGCGCGGCTCAAGGAAGCCAATGTGATCTGAGGTCCGGCCGATGCCGGCGAAGCTGCCCGTTCAGGAGAAAGTCGATGGCGAATATCAGCGGAACGCTGGAAGACCGCGAAGAGATCCGCGAGCTGTACGCGCGCTATGCGATGACGATCGACAATGCCGACTACGATGCGTGGGTCGATTGCTTCACCGAGGACGGCACCTTCGAGAGTACGCGCTTCGGAAAGCACACCGGCGCGCAGGGCTTGCGGCGCTTCACGGCGATTTACCGCGAATCGCTCGGCGGCGCGCAGGTGCGTCACGTGATCACCAATCTGACTTTTCAACTCGACGGAGAGAGCGGCACCGGCAACTGCTACCTGCTGTACTACCACTGCAAGGATATGAAGGTGCAGCAGATGGCGGTGGGGCAGTATCGCGATCGCCTGCGCAAGTCCAACGGCAAGTGGCTCTTCGAAAGCCGCCAGGTCATCCTCGACGGCCACCGCTGAAGAGCAGGCTGCCGCAGTCGAAGGACCGCTCTGTTGCGTCCACTAATAGTGAACGAGTAAAAGAAACCCCAGATTGCAGGAAAGCAATCGGGGGGACAGTGAGCCAAAACGAGTTCTCGGGGATGCTCTTCACGGCATCCCTGGCGTTTGGTGCGATTGTGTTCGGCGTATTCGGAATTTTCTATTCGACGTACGCGCTTTACGCATCCCTGCCGAATCCTCAACGAGCGACAATCTGCGATAGATTGCGAGACTTGTGTCGCCTGTTGGCTGTAGTCGGATTAGTGAACTGCGGGGCGGCGGCGGTGCCGCTTTATCGTGTGACTCCGAACAATCCAACGGACGAGATACTAGCCGCGACCTTGATCGCGGCGTCACTGGTCCTAACGGGTGTTAGTCTCGTTTTGGCGTTCAAGTATATGCACTAGCATCATGTCAATACCGACGATACAACAGGATAAGCAACAGCTTGGTAGCCAGAGTCTTCTTAGCGACTATCAGAGAAACAAGAACGATCTCATTTTGCTTGCAAAACACGTCTACCAGACAGCAGCGTCGCTCCTTGGTTCGGTTTCCCAACCTAACGAGATCGAAGAAGCACTGACCACGACGCTTTTCCGAGATGGTATTTTTGCGAAAATCGTTAATAGCAAGCCACACATTCCACCGGTGCTCTACTTAGGGTATGCTGAATCCATGGCACGTGTTTTGCTTGACGAAGAATGGAGAGAGATCCAGCGGTCGCCGTAATCAGAAGCCGAGACGAGTGAATGTCGTCTGATATTGCGTAGGAGATATTGATTATGCCTGAGGTTGAACTGACTCTTCAGAATTTGGATAAGCGAGTACGTGAAGCGGCTGAGAAATTGACCGACGAGATCGACAGTTTAAATGCCGCACGAGGCTGTCGACCCCTCACTGAGTCACGCGACCAGTTCGTGTTTTTGCTCGCCTCGCAGTTGGCGAGAATGGTCATGCGCCGCGCACCAATCCGACCGATCGCATTATAACTGAAACGGGTTCCGGCCATCCCACATAAGGCGATCCGGGTTGGGTCGCCGGATTTTTTCGTACCTTTGTGTCAAGTCCGCTATACTCGCCAAAAGAAACAGGTGTAAAAAGAACCAGGCGCGGGAATCAATTCCCGCGCCCGTTTTTTCCGTGTCGGCTGATAGCGCGAGTCTCAAAAGGCTGCGTACCATGGCACCTCGTGCGGATCCTGTACCCGGAAGTTGATCTGATACTGCTGCAGCAGCGTGCCGTCGGCGTGGTACAACGCGAGCTTCGCGTTCTCGAGGTCGGTCTCGGCCTGGACCTCGTTACCCTCGGCGCTCACCTGCTCCTCCTGGAACTGGAGCAGGTCGTGCGTGGTCGCCATCCCGACCCGGAACCGTATCTGTTCGTCATGCAGCGACTGGCGCGCATAGTAGGTCGCCGACGCGGTCGCCTGCGCGCGCTTGTAGTCGGCGTACAGATTCGCGAGCCCGCTCTGCACGTCGACCACCGCCTGCGCCAGCGCGGCGCGGTACAGCAACCGCGACTGCTCGTACTGAACGCGCGCCTGCGCGAGCGCCGCGCGCGCGACCGCGTTGTCGAGCGGCATCGAGAAGGTGATCACTGCGGCGTAGCTGTAAAATCCAAACGACCACAGCCGGTCCAGCGCGTTACCGTAGATTCCGTTGAAGGGTAGCTGATTGCCGGAGTCAGTTGGGGGAGTCGGATCACTGACAGAGGGTGGCGGCGTGCAGTTGCCTATACCCGCAGTCGGCGTACCGAATCCGGCGCTGCATAAGGTCTTACCGGCGGTGGAAGTAACGCCAATCTGCGCGCCGATATTGAGCTGCGGCAACACCTGGTTCTCGGAAAAATGGACCTGCAGCAGCGAGTCGCGGATCGCCTCGCGCATCGCGCCCAGCGACGGCCGATACTGCACCGCGAGCTCCAGCGCGCGGTCATGATCGAGAACGATTTGTTCCTGCGGATTAGGCATCGTGATCGGTTCGATCGCCTCGGGCAGGAAGGTATTCTGCGGATTCAGCATCACGTCCTGGCGAAGCTGGGATCGCGAGCTGCGCAGATTCGCCTCCGCGGTGTAAACGTTGGCCTCCGAGGTGGCCTCGGCGGATTGCGCTTCCTGCAGATCGATAGGTGCTAGCGTGCCGACCTTCACCGAGATCGCGTTTTGCCGCACCAGGTCCTGGTTGAAGCTCAGCGCGGCGCGCGCGACCTGCAGGTTCTCTTCCGCAAGCACCACCGCCCAATACTCGTTGCCGATTCGCTGCACGAAATCCTGCAGCGACTGGCCGTAGTTCCATTGCGCCTGCTTCTGTCCCGACTCCGCGATATCGACGTTGATGGTTGCGAACTTCCATCCGAAGTTTTGCAACAGCGGCTGCGAAACCGAGAGCGCCAGCGTCGGGTTGTATGACGGGTTGACTGAGCTGAACACCGAGTTGTTGAACGAGCGCTCGTTGTTGAACGTGATTCCCCAGGTGCCGTTGGTTACCGCCGACACTTTATTGATCCCGAAGTTCCAGTCGTAAAGCTTCTGCGTGAACGCGTCGGAACCGCCGGTCTGCAGAATCGAGGTGGTCGGACTGGTGCTCTTTATCTCGTCGATCTGCGAGGTGAGGTTCGGATCGAAGCTGCCGTTGGCCTGCCGGATGGTCTCCACCGACGCGACCGGGTTGAGTTCCGCGGCTTTCAGCGAGGGATTGTTGCGCAGCGCGATGTAGATGGCCTCCTTCAAGGTGAGTCCGCGCGCGGCGGTGTCGGTGGAGCGGAGGTACCGCTCGCTAATCAGGTTCTCGGGCGGGAACTCCTTGGTGAACGACCACTGATGCCCGAAGATTCGCGGCAGCGAGAGGATGTCGTCGTGATGCTGGAACTGGTCGGCCGACGAGTTGGGCACCACCACCTCGGGCGGCGTCTGCGGCTCGACCGGAATTGCCTGCAGGCGAATCGGGCCGCTGGTCGCCGGAGGAGTCGCCTGCGCGTTGGGCGCGGCGCCTTCAACCTTGAGCGAACCGGAGGCGGGCCACCCCGGCTCCTGCGCAAATCCGGCATGCCTGGCGGCCATCAGGAGCGCGCCGGCGCAAATCGCCACAAAAAAATATTTCTTCCGGAACATCTCCACGGATCCTCCTTGTCGCTCCTGCCACTGCGAAGCCAGGTGCCCCGATCAATTCAAGCCGCAATCGATTCAGTATATGGCAAAAAAGAAACCCCGAAGCTAAGACCGTCGTAGCTTGGCGAAAACGCTTGCACCGCGCCCAGTTGGCCGCGATTATAGCCAAGGCTATCGAGCTTGTCGCGAGACCGGAACATTGTAGATGGTCATCGACAATTGGGAGTAGGGATGCGTTCAGCGAGATTACTAATCGCGATTTTCATAATGACCCCGCTTTTCATGCTCGGGACTTGCGAGTCGGGACCGCTGTCGTCGCTCGCGCGCGCGCAAATCGGCGGTGTGCCGGGCGCGCCGACCGCGCCTAATCCGCCGCCGAGCCAGACGCTGGCGGCCCCTGCCGGAGCACCCGCGCCGCTGGGGTTACCGCCCGCGCCGCCGGGGGCGCCCGCGGCATTCGCCACTCCCGCGGCATTACCGCAGCTCAATCCCGCGCCGGGTTCGCCCCCCGTAGCGCTCGAGGTGACCAGCCCGACGCCGCGAGTATTCAGTTGCTCATGCGGCGGGCCAGGCTTTCCGACTCAGTGGGTCGGTAACGTGAGCTCGACGAGCTTCGTCCTGGCATCGCAGGCCGCGAGCGGCGCTTGCACCTCGTACAAATCCAACGCTCATGCGTCGTCGCCGTTCATCACGCCGCCGCAGTTTGGATTCACCACGCCGCTGCAGGCGCCCACCAATCCCTACCTTGTTGGTAACGCGGTTCCGTTCACCAGCGCGATCGGAATACAGCCCGGCGCGCAGCAACCGCAGCGCCTCACCAGGTTGCTCAACGGGGAAAATTGCTCGCGATGCGCCTGCGACTAGCGCGCGGCTGCAATTAACGCGGCAAGCTCGGGCTTGAGCGGCGCGCTGACGGTAATCGGGCCGCGCGCCGGTGATTCGAAACTAACCTCGCTCAGATGCAGCCAGAAGCGGCCCTCGGGCAGGGTCGCCGCGGCCGGTCCGCCGTAGAGCGTGTCACCGACCAGCGGAAATCCCGCGTCGGCCAGATGCACGCGAATCTGATGGCGGCTGCCGGTTTTGGGCGCGACCGACACGAGCGTGAATGGTCCCGCGCGCTGAACCGGTTCGACGATCGTGACGGCGCGGCGTCCCGCGCGCTTGGGCGTCGTCGCGCCGGCGGCGCCGATCATCATCTTGCGCGGGTTCTTCGCATGATGCGCGATCGGCGCAATCAGCTCGAGCCGGTGATCCAGATGGCCCGCCACCAGAGCCTGGTAGCGTCGCGAGACCTTGCCTGAGCGGATCGCATCGCGCAATTTCGAAAATGAATCCGGGGTGCGCGCAACGATCAGCGCACCCGAAGTGCCGTTGTCGAGGCGATGCACCAGTCCGCCTTCCAGCGGCTTGTCGCCCGCGAGCGCAGTCTCGGGGCATCGCGCGACGATCGCGTTCATCACGGTGTCGCGCTCCTTGCGCCGCAGCGGATGACACGGCATCAGGCCCGGCTTGTTGACGACCAGCACCGCCTCGTCTTCGTAGAGCAGATCGATAGCAGCGCCGAGGTCGGGATTCGGAGCGATCGAAGTCGAGGTGGAGACTGACGCGGGCGCGCCCGGCGCTCCGTCGGCGTCAGCGTCAGTGTCAACGTCAGCGGGCGCTTCAACTTCGATGCGATCGTCGGCGCGGACCAGATCGCCCTTGCGCGAGCGCCGCCCATTGATCCGCACGCGTCCACGCGCGACCAGCTCGCTCGCGGCGCGGCGCGACGGTGCGAATCCAAGCCGCACGAGATAACGATCGAGCCGTTCGCTGGATGTGGATTCGGATTCCACGCACTGAATGCGTCAGCAGTCGATTACTTTTGCGCCGTCGCAGCCGGAGTCGCGGCGGCGTGCGGGTAGACCGCGGATTGCCGGTACGCCGCGTAAAAGAGGATCGCAGTGACAATCGCCGCGGTGAGCACGTCGCCAAAGCCGAGGCGGATAGCGCCGCGCTCGGACTTGAACTTTCGCAACAGCCGCGTCATCAGCGTCCTCGCACTCTTCATCCCGCTGCCTTCCCGCGCCTTATCGTACTCGTCGTTCTTGCGAATCTGCTCGCGCGCAATTTCACGCTCCGGCGGCGCTGCGCAATGCGGAGCGCGCCTGCCGCCCGCTCTCGGGCAATCCGAACATCCGCCTGAGCTCGCGTCCCGTGACTGATTTGTCGGACGCCGCGACCGCCAGCGGGGCGCCGACGGCAACTACGCGACCGCCCTCGTCGCCGCCACCCGGTCCGAGATCAATTACATAGTCGGCGTTCGCGATGAACTCCAGGTTGTGCTCGATGACGACCAGGGTGTTGCCTTCGCTGACCAGGCGTCCGAGCACTTTGAGCAGGACCCGGATGTCGGCGGAGCTGAGCCCGGTGGTCGGCTCGTCGAGCAGGAACATCCGCGGCAACGGCTTGCCGTCGCCGTTCAGAATCGGCGGCTCCAGGTCGACCAGCAGGAAGCGCGCGAGCTTGAGCCGCTGCGCCTCGCCACCGGACAGCGTCGAGGTCGTCTGCCCGAGGCGGACGTAACCGAGCCCGACGGAAGCAAGTGCATTGAGGCGTTTACCCACGGCCGGATTTTGCGCGAAGAACACGCGCGCTTCGTCGACCGTCAGATCGAGCACCTGGGTGACGTTCAAGCCGTGGAACCGGATCGCGAGAATATGGCTCTGGAAGCGGCGCCCGTCGCACGCCTCGCACTTCACTTCGAGGTCGGCCATGAAATGCATCTCGATCGTCACGGTGCCGGTGCCGCTGCATCGCTCGCAGCGGCCACCGACGACATTGAAGGAGAAATGTCGCGCGGTGACGCCGAGCCGGCGCGCCTCGAGGCTCGAGGCGAACAGTTTGCGAATCTCGTCATAGATCTTGAGGTATGTCGCGGGGTTAGAACGCATCGAGCGCGTCGGCAGCTCCTGCCCCATGTGCACCAGCTCGCCGATCTGCTCAAGTCCGTCAACCTGGTCGCACTCGCCAGCCTCCGCCCCCGCGGCCTTGCCCTCGCGCCTGAGGTAGCCGTTGTAGAGCACGTCCTCGACCAGCGACGATTTGCCGGAGCCCGAGACGCCGGTCACGCAGACCATGCGGCCGAGCGGAATCGCGACGTCGATATCGCGCAGGTTGTGTTCGCGCGCGCCGGTGATCCGGATCGCGGGGTCGCGCTTCGTGAATCGGCGCTCGCGCGCGATCGCGCGCATCATCAGCACCCGCCCCGGCGTCGCGACCATGCTGTCGAGCGCTGCCCTTGCCGGCTTGTCCGCGTGCAGTAGTCGGCCGCCCTCGCTGCCGCCGCCGGGACCCAGCTCGACGACGAAATCACCGCCTTCGATCATCGTTGGATCGTGCTCGACGACGATCACCGTGTTGTCGAGATCGCGCAGATGGCGCAGCACCGCGAGCAGCCGGCGTGCGTCGGAGGCGTGCAGGCCCACCGTCGGTTCGTCGAGCGCGTAGAGCGTGCCAACCAGCAGACTGCCGAGCGCGCTCGCGAGATGGATTCGCTGCGCCTCGCCGCCGGACAGCGTGCGCGCCTGCCGCTCGAGAGTCAGATAGCCGAGGCCGACCTCGGTCAGGTAGCCGACGCGATTGCGCAGCTCGCGGATGACGACGGCCGCGCGCTCGGCGATGCCTGGAATCCGCGCGATCTGATCGACCCACTCGGCGAGATCGCGCATCGCCAGGCGGCCGACGTCCGCCACCGACATCCCGGCGACGCGCACGTTCAGCGCATCGGGCTTGAGCTTGGCGCCGCCGCAGGTGGGGCAGGTGATGAAGCGGCGATACTTGGCGAGCAGGATGCGGACGTGGGTTTTGTAGCGCCGGCCTTCGAGCCACTTGAAGAAGCCACGCACACCCGGCCACTGGTCAGGGTCCCACGCGTCGCGCGGACCCTCTTCGCCGTCGAGCAGCCAGCGCCGCTCCTCGTCGGTCATCTCGCGAAACGACGCGCTGGTACGGATCCGCCTGCGGCGCGCCAGCTTCATCATCAAGTCGTTCATCTCGCGATAGGCGGGCGTCCGCCACGGCGCGACCATTCCCTGGCGCAGCGACAGGTTCGGATTGGGTATGACTTTTTCGATGTCGAGCTCGACGGTGCGGCCGAAGCCCTCGCATCCGGGGCACGCGCCGAGCGGACTGTTCGATGAAAACAGCGCGGGCGTCGGCTCGGGGAAGGGCGTGCCGCATTGCGAGCAGTTGAAGCGCCGATCGAAGTCGAGTGCGGCTCCGGGATGCATGCGCCCGTTGTCGCGCTCGACATGCACCGCTCGCGCCCGGCCGCCGCCGAGGTAGAATGCTTTGTCGAGCGCCTCGCGCACACGCTCGGTCTCCGACGCGCCATTCACCGCGACGCGATCGATCACGACCATCATCGGGCCGGCCGGCTCCGGCATTCCGTTGCCGAAGCCGGCGGCGAACTCCAGGGTCTCGGTGACTGCGTCATTTGCGAACAGGCGATGATAGCCGTTCTGGATCAGGAAGGCGGCGGCGTCGGCGAGCGAGCGCGATCCGGTCTCGAACGGCGCGAGAAAAAGATAAGGCCCCGGGGTCGCAAGCACGCTGGCGCTCGCACTGTCGACGCTGTCGCGGCTGACCTCGCTATCGCATCGCGGACACACCGTGCGGCCCACGGTTGCGAACAGCAGCCGTACGTAGTCGCTGATCTCGGTTACCGTTCCGACTGTCGAGCGCGCGTTCTTGATGGTGTTCTTCTGCCGGAGGGCGAGCGCCGGCGGAATCTGCGAGATGGAATCGACGTCGGGGCGCTCCATCCGCTCCAGGAACAGCCGCGCGTAAGTCGAGAGACTCTGCACGTAGCGCCGTTGGCCCTCGGCATAGAGCGTATCGAATACGAGGCTCGACTTGCCGGAGCCGGACACGCCGGTTACGACTGTGAGCTTGCCGCGCGGAACGTCGAGCGAAATGTTGGCGAGATTGTGAGTGCGCGCTCCGCGGATGCTGATCGAGCCGTCCATTCCAGAAGTACGCCCGAGCTGCGATTACCTGGGGTCGCTGAGCGGCCGCGCTTTCTTTTTGCGCTCGCCGGGAAATTCGTCGGCCACCTGGGCGTAAAGCGCGCGCAGTTTCACGTCGAACTGCGCCTCGAGCCGTTTGGTCTCAGCGGTGCGCTCGGCGCCGGGCAGATTGGTGATTTTGCCCAGCGCATCCTCGAGTTGCTGCATCAGGCGGTTGCGCTCGATGAGATATTGATAGCCGTTCATATGGTGTTCAAAACCTCAAATTCCAAACCTACAGATTATAGGTTATCTTTAACTGGGCTAACAACCAGAAGTGGAAACTCAACTCGAATCGCAGTTGTATCGCGGCACAATTCCGGTTCTACGGGCATGGGACGATCCCGGTCACGATACCGATCCCGCGCCATCGCATGGATTTCTTTCCCGCGAGGGCGGCGTTAGCCGCGGCGCTTTCGCGTCGATGAACCTGTCGTACTGGGTGGGCGATGATCGCGCCGCCGTCGCTGAGAACTGGCGGCGGTTTCGCGCGCTGGTGCCGCGGGACGCGACGGTCGCGCGACTGAATCAGGTCCATGGCGCCGTCGTGCAGAGAGTCACGCGTGAGAACGCGCGGGCGCGGCCGACAGCCGACGGCATGGTCACTGCCGAGCCGGGAATCATCCTCGGCATCTATACTGCCGACTGCGTGCCGATTTTGTTGCTCGACAGTCGCGCGCGAATCGCCGGTGCGATCCACGCCGGATGGCGTGGTATCATCGCGGGAATTCCCGCAGCGGGAATGTGCGCGATGGTCGCGCTTGGCGGCGCGCCAGCGCAGATTCGCGCGGCACTCGGACCGTCGATCGGTCTGTGCTGCTTCGAAGTTGACGCCGAGCTCGCCGAGCGGTTCGGTCGCGAGGTTCCCGGGAGCGCTCTGCACGCGCGCCCTGGACGCCCGGGAAAGGCTTATCTCGATTTGCGCGCAATCGTGCGCGACGAGCTGGTGCGCGCCGGCGTTCCAGTTGCGAATGTTTCCAGCGTTGGACCATGCACGCGATGCGCGAGCGAGCGGTTTTTCTCGCGCCGCGCGGCGGGCGGCGCGACCACCGGTCTGCAGATGAGCTTCATCGGATTTGACGCCTGACAGAGAGCCGCGATGCCAGTTCGCAAACGCAAGAAAAGTCTCCGCGGCGCGTTGATCGCGAAGATTCGCAAGCCCATGGCGCCGCCCGCGCGCGTCGACGACGACATCAAGAAGTACCGCCGTGAACGCGAGCGCGAGCGGCTGCGCCGCGAGAGGCACTCGTGATGGCCGTTCCTCTCACCGGACAAATCCGTATCGGGCTAATCGGGGCCGGCCTTATCGGCCAGACCCATTCGATGATGATCCGGCAAATAGCCGACCGCACCGAAAGCAGCGCGCGCGTGGTCGCGGTCGCCGATGTGACGCATGATGCGGCCGAGCGCCTGGCAGCGCGATGGCAGGGAGCGCACGCGCTCGCCACCGGCGAGGAAGTTTTTCGCGACCCCGCGATCGACGCGGTGTGGATTTGCACTCCGACCGCGACGCATCGCGAGCTCTGTATCGCTGCCGCGCGCGCCCGCAAGCACATCTTCTGCGAGAAGCCGCTCGCGATGAGCGCTTTGGAAGCGGCCGAGATGGAGGCCGCCATCCGCGCCGCCGGCGTCGTGAGCCAGGTGGGATTGGTTTTGCGCTTCTCGCCAGTGTACACGGTGATCAAGGCGATGCTCGCGGAGACCGCGGCCGGCCGGATGCAGGCGGTCACGATGCGCGACGACCAGGATTTTCCGACCCGCGGCGTGCATGCCAGCGCGTGGCGCAACGATCCGTCGCTGACCGCCGGCGGCACGCTTGTCGAGCATAGCGTCCACGACTTCGATCTGATGACGTGGATGTTCGGCCGCGTCGAACGTCTTTACTGCCGCGTGCGCAACTTGAACGGCGCCGAAGGGGTCGAGGACTTCGGCGCCACCGAGTTGGAGTTCGCGGGCGGCTTCGACGGCCAGCTTACTTCGGTGTGGCATCGGATGATCGGACGTCCCAGCAATCGCCGGCTCGAAGTCTTCGCGGAAAACCTGTTCGTCGCATCGGACCACGACACGCTGGGGCCGATAATCGTGCAGCGCGGCAACGCAACAAGCGAGGAGACCATCGACGAAGGCGAGGTGATGCGCCGGTTCACGGAAATAATTCTGCGCGAGCGGCCTTACCTGGAGCCGCTCAGGAACTATCTCGCGGTGCCATACGCGCTCGAGGACATGGCCTTTCTCGCTGCACTGCGCGGTCAATGCGATACTGATCCGCCGTTTGCCGCCGGAGTCGCCGCGCAGCGGATGGTCGAGGCGGCGTACGAGTCGGCGCGCAGCGGTCGCGCGGTCGAATTCAAAAGCTGAAGTGACGCTTTAGGTTTACCGAAGCAACCAGATTGACCGTACCCGGGAGATCGCCGTTCCAAAATGATCGACTTCGAACTCAGCGAAGAACAGCAGATGATCCGCGACACGGTCAGCGCCTTCGCCCGTGAGGAGATTCGTCCCGCGGCACGGCCCGCCGACGAATCGGGTGCGATACCGCCTGAGCTCATTGCCAAGGCGTGGCAGCTGGGCCTGGTGAGCGGCCCGATTCCGGAGAAGTTAGGCGGCGACGGCGGCGAGCGCTCCGCGGTGACCGGCGCGATCGTTGCCGAAGAGCTCGGCTACGGCGACCTTGCGATCGCGCTGCACGTGCTCGCGCCGCGGCTGCTTGCATATTCGGTGCTCGAGATGGGCACCGATGAGCAACGCGGCAAGTATTTGAAGAGCTTTACCGGACCGAGTTTCGTGGCAGCGAGCGCGGCGCTGATGGAACCGCACTACGACTTCGATCTGACTGCGCTACAGGCGAGCGCGCGGCGCGACGGCGCGAACTTCGTGTTGAACGGCACAAAGTGCATGGTGCCGCTTGCGAAGGAGTCCGACATTCTCCTGGTCTATGCAGCGACTGACCCGGGCGCGGGCTTTGCCGGTGTCGATGGTTTCATTCTACCGCGCGACGCGCAGGGGCTGCGCGTGTCGGAGCGGGAAAAAAATATGGGCATCAAGGCGCTGGCGACCTATGGAGTCACGCTGAGAGATTGCCGCGTCGGCGCCGATGCGCGCCTCGGCGGCGACAAGCGCGCGAACTTCTCGCGCCTGATGAGCGAAGGGCGCGTGGCGCTTTCCGCGATGGCGGTGGGGATGATGAACGCGGCGTACGAGTACGCGCGCGATTACGCCAAGGAGCGCAAGGCGTTCGGCGCGGCGATCGCGACCAAGCAGGCGATCGCGTTCATGCTCGCCGACATGGCGATAGAAATCGATGCGGCGCGCCTGCTGGTGTGGGAGGCGGCGTCGCATCTGGACAAGGGCGAGGACGCTCTTAAGGAAAGTTACCTCGCCAAAAATTACGTCGCGGCGAGCGCTCTCAAGGTGACCGACAACGCGGTGCAGGCGCTCGGCGGTCACGGCTATATCCGCGAGCATCCGGTGGAGATGTGGCTGCGCAACGCACGCGGACTTTCGGCACTGGACGGACTCGCGACGGTCTAGGCGCGCAGGAATTTTCGAGAGCAGGAATTGTTCGACAGAAATTGTTCGACGGAGACGACGATGATCGATTTTGAACTCGAACCGCAGGTGGTGAGCCGGCTCAAGATGTACCGCGTAGTCGCCGAGCAGATGATGCGGCCGATTTCGCGCGAGTGCGACGAGCACGAGCATCAGAAGCCGACGCAGTTCTACGAGACGATGTGGTCAGCGTCGGCGATGGCCGAGTTCACCACCCCGACGGACGGCGCGGGCAGCAAAGCCGACGGCGCCAAGGCAGCAGATCGCGGCCCACGGCTGCGCAATCTCTACACCGTGCTGAGCACCGAAGAGTTGTGCTGGGGCGACGCGGGGCTATTCCTGTCGACGCCGAACTCCGGGCTGGGCGGCGCCGCGGTGATGGCGGCCGGGACCGCCGAGCAGAAGGAGCGCTTCCTCGCGCGCTTCAAGAGCGGTAAGCCGAAGTGGGGCGCGATGGCGATAACGGAGCCCGGCTGCGGCTCCGATTCGGCCGCGGTCACGACTACCGCGACTCGCGAGGGCGACAACTGGGTCATCAACGGCACCAAGATTTTCTGCACCGCCGGTGAGATGGCTGCGGAGAAGTCGGAAGGTTTCGTGGTGGTGTGGGCGACGGTCGACAAGAGCGCCGGACGCGCCGGGATCAAGCCGTTCGTCGTCGATCACAACACGCCCGGGATGACGGTGACACGGGTCGAGAACAAGCTCGGAATCCGCGCCTCCGACACCGCCGCGATCGTGTTCGACAACTGCCGCGTGCCGCTCGACCATATTCTCGGCAGTCCCGAGGTCAATCGCGAGGGCGGGTTCAAGGACGTGATGGCGACCTTCGATGCGACGCGGCCAATCGTCGCCGCGATGGCCATTGGAGTGGGCCGCGCCGCGCTCGACTTCGTCGCCGATTTTCTGAAAGAGCAAAACGTGGCCATCCGCTATGGCATCTCGCCGCGCAAACTCACCGCCATCGAACGCGATTTCATGGAGATGGAAGTGCAGCTCAAGGCCACGCGGCTGCTGACCTGGCGCGCGGCATGGATGCTTGACCTCGGCAAGCGCAACAACCTGGAGGCCTCGATGGCCAAGGCGAAGGCCGGGCTGGTGGTGACGCAGATCACGCAGAAGGCGGTCGAGCTGTTGGGGCCGCTCGGATACTCGCGGACCTACCTGGTCGAGAAGTGGATGCGCGACGCGAAGATCAACGACATCTTCGAGGGTACCCAGCAGATCAACATGCTGATCGTCGCGCGGCGGATTTTGAACTACAGCAGCAAGGAATTGAACTAGGACGGGGTATTTAAGTGAAATTCAGAAAACTTGGACGCAGCAAGGTCGAGGTAGCGGAGATTGGGCTGGGATGCATGGGCATGTCCGCCTTCTATGGTCCGCACGACGACGCGGAATCGCTCGCGACGATCCATCGGGCACTCGATCTCGGGGTCAACTTTCTCGACACCTCCGACACCTACGGTCCGCACACCAACGAGGAATTGGTGGGGCGCGCGATCCGCGGCCGCCGCGACGAAGTCGTGCTGGCGACCAAATTCGGGATCGTTCGTACGCCGAATTCTCCGTCGCGTTCGATCAACGGCAAGCCTGAGTATGTGCGCAGTGCCTGCGAAGCGAGCCTCAAGCGGCTCGGCGTGGAAGTGATCGATCTCTACTACCAGCATCGCGTCGATCTCAACACGCCGATCGAGGACACCGTCGGCGATGGCGCGGCTGGTGGAAGAGGGGAAAGTTCGTCACCTCGGCCTTTCCGAAGCGGGGCCGAAAACGATTCGGCGGGCATGCAAGGTTCATCCGATTGCCGCTTTGCAGTCCGAGTATTCGCTTTGGAGCCGCGATCCGGAGGACGAGATTCTTCCGCTGTGCCGCGAGCTCGGAATCACGTTCGTCGCTTATAGCCCGTTGGGACGCGGCTTTCTGACCGGGCAGATCAAGCGTTTCGAAGATCTGGCGCCCGACGACTTTCGCCGCTTCTCGCCCAGGTTCCAGGGCGAGAACTTTCAGAAGAACCTGGCGCTGGTCGATCGCATCAAGCAGATGGCCGCCGAGAAACGGTGCACGTCGGCGCAACTCGCGCTGGCCTGGGTGCTCGCGCAGGGCGAAGAGATCGTGACGATCCCGGGCACCAAGCGCATATCCTATCTGGAAGAAAACCTGGGCGCGCTTAACGTGAAGTTGACCGCGGACGACCTCAAGAAGATCGAGGAAATCGCGCGGCGAGGAATCGCCGCGGGCGAACGGTATCCGGCCGGGATGCAGGTGATGAGCGAATAGCAGCTCGGAAATAAGAAGCCGTCAGCCCATTCAGGATGTCGAGCGTCGACACGTGATCAGTAGAACCACTTGTCGTTCTCCCAGCGGAAGATCTCCGTGGTGTGCGTATCGCTCAACGCTTTTGGTGTGGCGTGCTTGGCCTCGTCTTCGGTCTTTCCGATGATGTAGTAGCTGAATTCCTCGTAGCTCAGCTTGCCGATCGCAAATCCGCCCTTGGACTGATGCGACTCGCAGCTCGTCACCTTGCCGTATCCCGTGTAGGTCGCAGTATCCCATCCCTCTTTCACCTGAAAGGCGAGGTGATTGAGATTGTTGGTGGTCCGGTCGCGCAGCTTCGCTTCCCATTCGTGACAGAAATCGGGAAACAGAGCCGACGCCTTCTTGAACTCACGATCCATCTTCAAACGTTCGGGAGTGAGCTTGGCCAGTACCGCGCTGACTTTCTGGTGGAGGGCGGACTTGGCCGGCGAGGGCTTGGCTTTGGCGTCGAGCGACTTCTGAACCTCGGACGAGATCGAACGCGTTTTTGCCTCCTGCCCCATCTTGTTGGTCGTGCTGGGCGGCGGATGCGCCACTGCGCTTGCGCCCGTGGGTGAGGCGGCCGCAGCCGGAGCGGCCGGCGCGCCCGAGGCCTGGGCAGCCGGTTCGGTAGGTTGTTCCTGAGTCCTCGCGGACGCCGGCCATAGCATCCCGGCGAGTGCCAGCGCCGCGAGGGCTGACTTGATTCCCTGCAATTGTGACGGCGTCATGGTCGTTTTCTATAGCAATTGATCGCGAGGTTGTTCAATGAATTAACTTCCTTGTTGCCCCGACGCCGCTTCCGCCAGCCCAGCTCTCAGACGGTGCGCCGCGACGGTGGAGCCTCTCGCTAGTTCTGCGGCATCAGCTCGACGCGGCGATTCTGCGCGCGGCCCTCCGCGGTTTGATTGGTGTCGAGGAACGCGGTCTTGCCATAACCGTGCGCGAGGAGCCGGCTTGGCGCCACGCCCTGCGCCTCGAGGTAGGCGGCAACCGCCTGCGCGCGCAGCTCCGATAATTTCAAGTTGGAAGAGGAGGAACCGACGTCGTCGCAGTAGCCGTCGACGTTGATGCGCAGGTCCGGATGCGACTTGAGAGTGTCGGCGGTTTCCTCCAGCACCGCCTCGTCACCCGGGCGGACGTCCGATTTCGCGGGGTCGAAGTGCACGCCACGCAGGACGATCTTCTCATGCGCAGCCGGACTCCTAGGAGGCGTTGCGGCGGGAGTCGTGTCCGCGACTACGGCGGGAGCGGGAGCCGACTCCGGCGGGGACGTGGCGGGGGCCGGGGTAACGGGCGGCGAACTGGCTAGCTCGGGCCACGGGCGGGAATGCGAGTCGCCCACAAGCGGATCGCAGTAGTCATGGGCGATCAGCGCGCCGATCGATGCGCCCATCGCAGCACCGCCCGCACCGGCGGCGGCCAGCGCGCCCCCATCGTGGCTGGCGACGGCGGCGCCGACTCCCAGACCGAGGCCGGCGCCAATTCCGGCGCCGAGCAATCCGCCCGCGAGTCCACATACTCCCCACGTTCGTTGCTCCATCCCGCATCCCGATGCGGTCAGCATCAACATGGCGTAGACAACCGTGCTGCAAACCGCCGCTCCGATGGATCGGCAGTTCGTGGGCGCTGGGCGGGGACTCACACTCACGTCGATTAGCAAATTTTCGGGCGGCGATTTGATGGCGAAAGGAACGAATGTTGGCGGCCGCGGCCCCGTGATGGGGCCGCGGCCGCTGCTAGCAGGTCAGTAACCGAGCCGGTTCTTTACTCCACCGGCACCAGTTCGACACGACGGTTTTGAGCGCGTCCTTCCGGCGTGTCATTGGTCGCGACGAAATCGGTCTTGCCGTACCCGTGCGGAATCAGCCGGCTGGCAGGGATTCCCTGCTCGACCAGGTAATTCACGACAGAGTTGGAGCGGCGATCCGACAGTTTCAGATTGTACGCATCGCCTCCGATCCAGTCGCAGTATCCGTTCACGTTGACCGTGAGGTTCGGATTCGCCTTCAAGGTCGCGGCGGCTTCATCCAACACGGCCGCGTCACCCGGACGGATATTCGACTTGTTGAAGTCGAAGTGCACTCCTCGCAGCACTATCTTCTCCCGCGGCGGCGGTGGCGGCGGGGGAGGCGGCGGAGGTGGCGGAGGCGGCGGAGGAGGTGGCGGCGGTGGCGGCGGCACGATCACCTGATCGCAGATATAGTGACCCAGCAAGGTGCCGAGGCCGGCGCCGATTACCGCGCCAGCAACGCCAGCATACACACGGCGATCATGATCGCTGGAATTGCGATGGGTTTGCGAAACGATCGCGATACCCGAAGCGGCGCCCGCGCCGGCGCCAAGCAAACCTCCGATTACCGCGCACGATCCCCATTCGCGTGGCTGCTCGAGGTATGCACAACCTCCCAGCGAGCCGGCGAACAAAGCAGCACCAGCGACCGCAGCGATCGCTTTCAACGCAAACTTCCGTCTCATGAGCTCCTCCTCACCCGAGTGCGTTTGGCGCGCTGCCGAACTTACAACGCGCGCGCTATGTCCCCCGAACGGCCCCGAAGCTTATTGTTTCGGGACGAAAAGCACAATCCAACCGAACTTTTTCTTATCCCGAATATCCCCGTTCGAATTTAATCGAACCCGTCTTTGCATCGTTCCGAAATCTCAACCCACGATCGTCCCGGGAGCCGATTCGTAACTTTGCAGATCCCCAGTTCCCCCTGCAGACGCATCACGAGCCCAATTGAGCGGGAAATATAGTTATATTTGGGACAGGAATGCAACTGGCTAAGCCGTATTTTCGAGCCTTAGAGCGATTTTCGACGATCTTTTGTAACCTCGGAGCAATCCGCCGGCAATACGCTTCCGATCATGCGAACGAGATTAGACAGTCATCGGCTAGTCGTCGAAATTGGTACCTCAGGGCACGTCTCATACTCAGGCGCGCCGGTCTTTGCTAAGGTGGAGCGATGGCCTGCCTGAACTGGAGCGATAGCGATGTTGTCGTTGGCGCGCGGTAAGGAAGGCGTCTTCAAGCTGGTCTCGAGCTACCGGCCTGAGGGCGACCAGCCTGCCGCGATCGAGGCGCTGGTGAGCCAGGTCCGCGAGCGCGTACCGCATCAGGTCCTGCTCGGGGTCACCGGCTCCGGGAAGACGTTCACGATGGCGAACGTGGTGGCGCAGGTGAACCGGCCGACGCTGGTGATCGCGCCGAACAAAACGCTCGCGGCGCAGCTCTACAACGAATTCAAAAGCCTGTTCCCGGAAAACGCGGTGCGCTACTTCGTCTCCTACTACGACTACTACCAGCCGGAAGCGTACGTGCCCTCGACGGACACGTATATCGAGAAGGACGCGAGTATCAACGACGAGATCGACAAGCTGCGCCATTCGGCGACCAAGGCGCTGCTCGAGCGCAACGACGTCCTGATCGTGGCGTCGGTCTCGTGCATCTACGGCCTCGGCGAGCCCGAGGTCTACTTCAAGATGCTGGCGTTTCTGGAAGAAGGGCAGACCATCGAGCGCGACAAGCTGCTGCGCAAGCTGGTAGATATCCGCTACCAGCGCAACGACTATGACTTTCATCGCGGGACGTTCCGCGTGCGCGGCGACACGGTCGAGGTGTTCCCGGCATATGAGGAGAGCCGCGCGGTGCGGGTCGAGTTTTTCGGCGATCAGGTGGAGGCGCTTTACGAGATCGATGCGCTGCGCGGCAAGGTGGTGCGCAAGCTGCAGAGCGTCGCGATCTACCCGGCGTCCCATTACGTCGCCACCGAGGAGCGGATGGAGCGTGCGGTGCGCAACATTCGCGACGAGCTGCGCGAGCGCCTCGAGCTGTTTCGCGGCGAGAATCGCCTGCTCGAAGCGCAGCGGCTCGAGCAGCGCACGATGTACGATCTCGAGCTGCTCGCCGAGATGGGGTTTTGCCCGGGAATCGAAAATTACTCGCGCCATCTCACCGGCCGCGCGCCGGGCGAGTCGCCGCCGACGCTGCTCGACTATTTTCCCAAGGACGCGCTGTTCTTTATCGACGAGAGTCACGTGACGGTTCCGCAAATCGGCGGGATGTATCGCGGCGATCGATCGCGCAAGCAGACGCTGGTCGACTTCGGCTTCCGGCTGCCCTCAGCGCTCGACAATCGCCCGCTGAATTTCGAGGAGTGGGAGGCGCACGCGGCGCAGGCGGTGTACGTCTCCGCGACGCCGGGCGATTACGAGCTCGAGAAATCGGGCGGCTTGGTCGTCGAGCAGCTAATCCGTCCAACCGGACTGGTCGATCCGGAAATAGAAGTCCGCAAAGCCGGTACCCAGGTCGACGACCTGCTCGAACAAATCCGCATCCGCGTGGCCGCCAACGAACGCGTGCTGGTGACCTGCCTCACCAAGAAGATGGCCGAGGACCTGACCGACTACTACCACGACCTCGGCATTCGCGTGCGCTACCTGCATTCCGATATCGAAACCATCGAGCGCGTTGAGATCATCCGGAGCCTGCGCAAGGGCGAGTTCGATGTGCTGGTCGGAATCAACCTGCTGCGCGAGGGGCTCGACCTGCCGGAGGTATCGCTGGTTGCGATCCTCGACGCCGACAAGGAAGGCTACCTGCGTTCGGCACGCTCGCTGATCCAGACCACTGGCCGCGCGGCGCGCAACCTGAACGGCCGCGTCATCATGTATGCCGACACCATCACCAAGTCGATGGCGCAGGCGATTGGCGAGACCGATCGCCGGCGCGCCAAGCAGGTCGCATACAACACGGAGCATGGGATAACCCCAGCAACGATCATCAAGGCGATCGACGCGTCGCTGGTGGAGATGTATTCGCCGGAGTGGGCGGTCGTCCCGGAGATCGATGACGCGCCCGCGAACGAGGAGCTGCTGCCCGCACACGAACTGCCGCAGCGGATCACAAACCTGCGCCAGGAAATGATGGAGGCGGCGGAGAAGCTCGACTATGAGCGCGCCGCCGACCTGCGCGACCAGATAAAAAGGCTCGAGCGCAAGACGTTCGGGATGGACGAGATGAAAGCTCCATCGCCCGGGCCGCCGCCGGGCTCAGCAGGGACCCACGCTCGTGCGCAAGCGCGCGACCGTATCGCGGGCAAGACGGGCAACGTCGGCGGGGCTGGGATGAAGAAGCGCGGGAGGCGCGGCGCAGGCGCCGCGACCGACGCGGCCAGCAGCGCCAAGCGCTCCAATATCCCGCTGCGTCAGGGCAAGTTGAAGCTAATCCCGGACCGCCCCGACTAACCAGTTGGCCGCACCTGGGCTCAGCCTTCGAACGATGGCCCCATGTATCCCCCTGGCACGATGAATCCCGCCCCATCTGCTCCCGGTTCGCTCCGGTAGCTGGCGCCCAAGGTCAGGCCGCCGTCGACCACCAGCGCGTGACCGGTGATGAATTCCGCCTCGTCGCTCGCCAGGAACAACGCCGCGTTACAGATATCTTCCGGATGACCGGCGCGCGGATATGGCTGCGACTTCGCGAGCGTCTGCTCGATCAATGCCGCCGCGCCGGGCTGGTTGCGATGCAGTATCGGAGTGTTGATACCGCCCGGACAGATGCAATTGACGCGGATCCGATCTTTGCCGAATTCCAGCGCGGCGCTGCGCGTCAGGTTCACCACCCCAGCCTTCGCCGCACAGTAGGCGTGGAGACCCTGGTAGCCGCGGATTCCGGCCACCGAGGCGGTCGAGACGATCGAGCCACCGCCGCGCTTGCGCATCTCGGGCACCGAGAACTTGATTCCGAGGAACACGCCGCGCAGCAGCACCGCCTGCGAGCGATCCCAATTCTCCACCGTGATTTGTTCCAGCGGGCCTATTGCGCCGCCGATTCCCGCGTTGTTGTACGTGATGTCGAGGCCACCGAATTCCTTGACCGCGCGATCGATCATCGCCTTGACGCCCGCCTCTGACGATACGTCGGTTTTTTGGAACACCGCGCGTCCGCCGTTCTCCTTGCAATCGCGGACCGTTGCCTCGCCGCCTTCCGCGTTCAGATCCGCGACTACTACCGCGGCTCCTTCGCCGGCGAAGCGAATCGCCGTCGCGCGTCCCATCCCGCTTGCCGCACCGGTGATGACCGCAACCTTTCCATTTAGTCTGCCCATGTTGAGTTACCTGCCTCTCTGAATTGAGCTTGAGGGCGTAGGGCGCTCCTCTCTCTTACCCGCTTGCTAGCATCAGGAGCCCGCGCGCGCCAACCGCCGCGCTAGCCAGTCCCGATGGCTTGCGGAGCAGCTCCGGCATCGTTTCGTTGTTGCTGTATCGAGGCCGGCCATGTCAGGCTGGCTAGGTGGAATCGCAACCCGACGAGGCAGCGCGCCCCGACTTCGACGGGTCGCTGCGTGAGCGCGGGCTCTCGCTGCTTACACGGCGGGCGCCGCGCACGCTTCAGGTCAACGTCGGAAAGATTTGCAACCAGGCCTGCCACCATTGCCACGTCGATGCCGGCCCGAAGCGGAGCGAACAGATGGAAGTGGAGACGGCGCGGCGCGCGATACATCTGCTCGAGGGCAGCGCTGGCGTCGAGACGCTCGATGTAACTGGCGGCGCGCCGGAGCTAAATCAAAATTTCAGATTCCTGGTGGAGACCGCGGGCGCGCTCGGCCGGCGGGTGATCGTGCGCTGCAACCTGACTGTGATTCTCGAGCCCGCGATGGAATGGCTGCCGGCCTTTTATCGCGACAACCACGTCGAATTGGTCTGCTCGTTGCCCTGCTACACCGCCGACAACACCGACCGCCAGCGCGGTTCGGGCGTCTTTCACAAGAGTATCGAAGCGCTGCATCTGCTCAATTACCTCGGGTACGGACGCGCGGGGAGCGGTCTGCGGCTCGACCTGGTCTACAATCCGGTCGGCGCGATCCTGCCGCCAGCGCAAGTGGAGCTCGAGGCTCGCTACCGCGCGGAGCTCGGTAATGGATTCGGAATCGAGTTCGGCAATCTGCTGACCATCACCAACATGCCGATCAACCGCTTCGCCGAGCAGCTCGCGCGATGGGGCATGGAGCGAGAGTACATGAGCCTGCTGGTGAACCATTTCAATCCCGCGACGGTCGAGAACCTCATGTGCCGCGACCTGGTGAGCGTCGGGTACACCGGCGCGCTTTACGACTGCGACTTCAACCAGATGCTCGAGATCCCGCTGCGGGGCCGCGACGGCCGCGCGCGCACGATCTGGGATCTCGATGACTTGAGCACGCTCGGTGGCCGGATGGTCGCGACTGGCGCCCATTGCTTCGGATGTGCCGCGGGCGCGGGCTCGAGTTGCGGCGGCGCACTCGCCCAGGCAGCCAGCGCCTAGCGGACATTCGAGTAGTGCCGGGCCAGGCGGGCGGGCGAGACGCCGGCCAGGTAGAGCGTCCGTATCGTCCACATCCGGAATACGGTTCTCAAAATTCCGCCGCGACGCCATCGCCGCGCCGAGGCGGTTACTTTTGCGCGCAGGCACGCCACGTGCCCCGCGCGCTTCATCCGGCGCGCGAAATCGAGATCCTCACAAATCGGAAAATCCGGAAAGCCACCGAGTGAATCGAAAATATGACGGCGCACGAAGATCGCCTGATCCCCGGTCGCGGTGCGGCTGACACGCGAGCGGAGGCTCATCAGAAACCCGATCAGCACGCAAAGCGGATGCGGGTCGTCGAGACGGACGTCGAAACGTCCGCCGGCCACGCGCTCGTCGGCCATCGCGGCCGCGATATCGCGCGCGAAACTCGGTGGAACGATGGTGTCCGCGTGAACGAACGCGATGATGTCGCCGCCGGAACGGGCAGCCCCCGCGTTCATCTGCCTGGCGCGTCCGCGCTCCGCCGTGAACGCGAGGTCGCAAATGGAGTCAGCGACGTCGAGGCTCCGATCGGAGCTGCCGCCGTCGACCACGATTATTTCACTATCCGGAGCGCCGGCGCGGAGCGCTAGCAGCGTCGCCGCGATCGCATGCTCTTCGTTGAGCATCGGAACGACGATCGAGAGCGATAGCTTCATCGTAGGTGCGGGACAGCCGCTTCGGATCAGATGCCGAGTCGCCGCATCAGGGCGGCGGTAGCGGGGCAGGGGAGTTGGCGGCCGATTGGCATCGCACGCGCGGCGGCGCGGCCGAGGCGTCCGCCCAGATGCTCGTTCAGGAACGCGAGGTCGAGGGCGCGGTCTACGTCGTACCACCACGGCCCCAGCGTGTACCGCGTCCGCGCCGCACGGAGCCGCCGAATCGTTTCGCTGAGCACGCTCGGGCCGCCCCACGTGATGCCGGTGAAAATATCGGGTATCTCTCCGCGCACTCCGACCAGGTAGTAACCGCCGTCCAGCGCCGGCGCGATCACTACCGGCGCCGAGGCGAGCAGTTGCGCCGAGCGCGCGAGCATCGCAAGCGGAAGCGACGGCGTGTCGGTGCCGACTAGAATAGCGCCGTCGCTGCCGGCAAGCCGCCGCAGCATCCGCGCCATCCGCGCGCCGAGGTCGCCGTTACCCTGGTCGACCAGGAGAGCGCCCGACTCGCGTGCTAAGGCGCGGAAGTATGCGCTGCGACTGGCGCTGCGCGGCGAACTTGCGGCTATCACGAGGCGCGCGTCTCGCAGGCCTGCCGCTTTCGCGATGGCGTCGCGCGTGAACGCGTCGGCGAGCGCGGCGGCGCCATCCGCTCCCAATGCGGGAATGAGCCGCGTCTTGGTTTTGCCTGCAATCGGCTCGCGCGCGAACACGATTACCGTGACGGGCCGCATCGTAAATCAGAAATCAAAGCGAGGTTGAGCCGCGACCACTGATTTCATCCCAGGGAGTCTCGCGGAGGCACGGGATTCGTGGCCGCGACTACCGATCTACTACATCACTTCTCTGGTAATTTCTCGAACGATGGTCCAGAGAATCCACCAGGCGTCGGGCCCAGCGAACCGCCGTCGCGAGCGGCGGCGGCGATTGTCCCGAAGAATCCTGCGGTGAGTCCACCGTCGACGACCATCGCGGTGCCGGTCACCCACTGCGAATCGTCGCTGGCGAGGAACAACGCCATCGAGGCGATATCATCGGGATGGCCCGAGCGCGGTATCGGCTGCAGCAGGCCGAGAAACTGTTCGGTTACTTCCGCACCGCCGGGAACGCGCGCGTAAATGAGCGGCGTGTTGATTCCGCCCGGGCAGATACAGTTCACGCGGATCCGATCCTTGCCGACTTCCAGCGCGACCGAGCGCGTCAGGTTGATAACCGCCGCCTTGGCGGCGCTGTAGGCGTGGGGTCCGCCGCCGCCGCGCATTCCGGCGACCGACGCGGTCGAGATGATCGAGCCGCCGCCGCGTTTGCGCATCTCGGGGATCGAATGTTTCATCCCCAGGAACACCGCGCGCAGCAGTACGCCGAGCGTGCGGTCCC
>DATDGX010000031.1:0-8799 GCA_036521875.1 Binataceae bacterium (SeqCode) | reverse complement strand
ACAAACCAGTAATTTTTTGGATGGCGATCGAAGCGAAGCTTTCATCTTTCCCGTCATATACGTCGCGGTTTTCCTTTCGCGTGAAGAACCGGCTGACCTTGGCAGTGGAACTATTAGAAATAAGTCCCTGAGTCCCTTGTGCCGGAAGCTCTCGATAACTCGCTGAATGTAACTCGATGCGAGCCATATATGTCAAGTCTAACGTTACATCCCACCCAGAGCCATCGGAGCGAACCAGGTTTGCGCCGCGCTCCGCAACAGCGCCTTATTGCTGCTGGCCGCAGACCGCACGCGCCACCGCTGAGCTTGGCGAAACCCCGACTCGGGTTTCGCGCTTCCTTCTTATCACCAATGGGAAGTCTGAAACCTCGTTAGGTTTGAGTGTCAGCAGAATGGCCTGAGGACTGACCGTGCTCTGGCGGAGTTCTGAGACTCCCGACTAGGCGTCGAGGCGTGGTGGGGCTGTCACGTTGCACGAAGCGGCGATCGCGAGGTTGGCCGTTGTTGAATCGGTGAAATACCGGCGCTGCGCCCATAGGGCTACGTCGACCAGGCCGATCATCACCGGCACTTCGATCAGCGGGCCGATCACGGCGGCGAAAGCTGCGCCGCTGTCGATTCCGAAGGTCGCGACTGCGACTGCGATGGCAAGCTCGAAGTTGTTCGATGCGGCGGTGAACGAGAGCGTAGCCGTCTGCGGGTAGCTCGCTCCCGCCTTCAGGCTTAGAACGAATGACAGCGCGAACATGATCGCGAAGTAGAGCATCAGCGGTATCGCGATACGCACCACGTCGAGCGGCAAGTGGACGATTGCGGCGCCCTTGATCGAAAACATCACGACGATCGTGAAGAGCAGAAAAATCAGGGTGAGCGGGCTGATTTTCGGAACGAAGTGATCGCGATACCAGGCTTTCCCTTTAATCGCGGTCAGAGTCTTCCAGCTAACAAATCCAGCGGCGAACGGAATGCCCAGGTAGATGCCGACGCTTTTGGCAATCTCGCCAATCGTGATGTGAACGATGGCTCCGCCGAGGCCGAGCCATCGCGGAAGCACGGTCACAAAAACAAACGCATAGACCGAGAAGAACAGCACCTGGAAGATAGAATTGAACGCCACCAGGCCGGCGCAGTAATCCGCGTCGCCGGCGGCGAGATCGTTCCACACGATCACCATCGCGATGCAGCGCGCGAGGCCGATCAAAATCAGCCCAACCATGTACTCGGGGCGATCGCGCAGAAAAACGATCGCGAGCGCAAACATCAGAATTGGTCCAACTACCCAATTCTGGAGAAGTGAAAGACCAAGGATCTTCCAATCGCGGAAAACATCGCCGAGTTCGTCGTAGTTCACCTTGGCGAGCGGCGGATACATCATCAGGATGAGACCGATCGCAATCGGAACCGAGGTCGTGCCGATGCTAAGGCGATCGAATGCAGTCTTAACGCCGGGCCAGAGGTAACCGATCGCGACGCCGGCCGCCATCGCGAGGAAAATCCAAAGTGTAAGGTAGCGATCGAGAAAAGATAGCCGACGCAACACCGAAGGTTGCGCTCGGTCAGTAAGCTGGTTGTCGATAGGACTTGCCGTCGCCATTGTTGTGATCTTGGTGCGACCCGCTATTGCTTAGCTCTTAGTATCTTCCGGAGGTTTAATCCGGCCAATTTCTCTAATCCGGCGCTCGAGAGCAAAGCTATCCAGCGACTGGAAAGGGAGACTGGTGAAGAGTTTGATCCGGGTTTCCAGTTCCCGATAAATCTTGTGGAAGAATCTGCGCTTCTCGTCCGCGGTTCCTTCGAAGCTCGCCGGATCGGCCGAGCCCCAATGGGCCGTGATCGGTTGCCCCGGCCATACCGGGCACTCTTCGCCTCTGACCTGATCGCAAACGGTGAACACAAAATCCAGGGGCGGACTGCCGGGGCGGGCGAACTCATCCCAGCTCTTGCTGCGCAGCCGGGCAGTATCGAAATTGAATTCATTGAGCAGCTCGAGCGTGAGCGGATGAATCTCGCCCCGCGGGTGACTGCCAGCGCTAAAGCCCTTGAATTTTCCTTTGGCCCAGCGATTTATCGCGCATTCCGCCATAATGCTGCGCGCGGAATTGCCGGTGCATAGAAACAAGACATTAAATTCACGCTTGGCCATGGCGCGATCGTCCCTCGATGGTTCGGTTCCCTATGGCGCTTTCGATGCCGCACAGCAGGCACTGGTCGAAGACGCCGCCGGAGTACAACAAGAATCCGAGTCCTGCGGTTTGGCTGCAGCCGGACGCGGGGCGATGTCGTTGCCGTACACCGTGTTCTCACCGAAGGTGTGAAACGTCTCCCACGAAATGCCGCTCGGATCGGATACCCAGCCCTTATTGCCGCGCGCATAACAGCACGCTGCGTCCTCCTGCTTGACGACCGACTGCCCGGCGGCGTTGAGACGTTCCGCGATAGCCGCCAGATCTTCGTCCGATTCGACCTGCAAGCCGAGATGGGCGAGGCCCACTGAGGTCGAACCCGAAGTGATGGCAAAATTGATGCGCGGATCGTCCAGCATCCATTTCGCATAGTCGGGCTTCAGGACCGCCGGCTCAGCGCCGAACAGCGTCGAATAAAAGCGCACCGAAGAATCGAGGTCATCGACCCTGATGTGAGCGTGAAATCGTTTCATACCGCTACCCTCCGATTTTTCTTTGGCGTGGCGATCTGTTGAGGCGAACATTCGGATCCGCAGTCTGGCGCTGCGACAGGACTGCATAGTTCCGGCCGTCCCTCACAGCAGTTGTCTGTGAGGTAAGTCAGGAGACCGTTCATTCCTTTGAAATTCGCGCTGTAAATGATCGAGCGGCTTTCGCGCCGCGAGGTTACCAGTCCGGCGAAGCGGAGCTGGTTCAAATGAAACGAAAGCGTAGGCGAAGGCTGCCCAAGGCGTTCGCCAATTTCCCCGGCCGGCAGTCCATGGGGGCCTTTTTGGACCAGCAGGCGGAAAATATCCAGGCGCGTTTCCTGGGCCAGTGCGCCCAATGCCGCGATCACGGTCGACTTCTTCATAGTTTCAAATATATAGAACTATCGTAGCTCCAAGTCAAGCGTTTGGCTGGGTTCGTGGCAGCGTGGCGCGGCGCCCCGGGAATGCGCGATAATTGCTGTCGCGCACTAACGCCGGCGTCGAGTTCAGATGGCTCAGATAATCGACTTTGCTGAAATCCAGGCGGCGCGCCGCCGGCCCGCCGGGCGCGCCGCCGAGCGCGATAGTCTCGAGCGCGCGGTCCAGGTCCTCCGCGAAAATCTCGCCGCGACTGCGACACTACTGGTCGACGCGGCGCCTGCCGAGCACGAGGAGCTGCTGCGGCGCGTCGAACACTTCACGGCGCTGATCCGCTATGGGATGCGAATGCTCGGCTATGGCGGGGATGCCGGACTCGATTCGCCGGCTCGCGCACGCCCGGAGTAAAAGCGCCGCGACGCGCGGGACTCGCATCGCGCTGGTCTGATCGAAATAGACGGTAAGTGGATGATCGCGAAGTAAACCGATGGTCGCGAAGTAAGCCTGTGGCCGACGAACTAACGCTGAAAATCACCGGAGTCGATCCGGGCGAGGAAATTGCCGGCGCGCGCCCGATCACGCTTGCCACGACGCGCGGCCCGATCGCGCTCGTGCTTCACGCCGCGCCGGAGCCCGGACGCGCGGTGCTCTGCGTGAGCGGCGCGCTCGGCGGCTTCGACGGCCCCTCGAAGCTCTACGCGCGGCTCGGACTGGAGATGCCCGCGCGCGGGATGACGGTCGCGCGCCTCGACTATCGCGCGCCGGGCGAGTTCGGCGAGTGCCTACTCGACGCGATGGCGGCGCTGACGTTTCTGCGCGGAGTCGGATACCAGAGCGCCGCTATCGTGGGCCATTCCTTCGGCGGCGCGGTCGCGATCAATGCCGGCACGCTGAGCCCCCTGGTGACGACGGTGATCGCACTGTCGAGCCAGCTCGGCGGTGCGCACGTGGTCGGCGAGCTCGCGCCGAAGCCGCTGCTGCTGATTCATGGCACCGCCGACACGATCCTCTCGCACGAAAGCTCGCGGCAGCTCTATGATCGCGCGCGCGACCCGCGGACGCTCACGCTCCTGCCCGGAGTCGGCCACGGACTCAAAGAGGCGGCAGACGAAGTTTTCGCGATGGTCCAGGACTGGTTTATCGAAAAGACTGGCTAATGGAGAAGACTGGCTGATCGAGAAAACTGGCTCACGACTTCGCGCGGACGAGGCGCGCGAGCGGGATCGCTTCGCGCTCGGCTTGGCATTCGGATTGACGATGCTCATCTGGACCCGCGCAGGCGGCACCTATACGCTTTCGCAGTACGAGCAGATGCTGCGGGTGGCGGGATAATCACATTCTAATCGAGTAAGGACAGTGGCTAACGGAAACAGAATCGCAGTGGTCGGCGCGACCGGCGCGGTCGGTCAGACCACGCTCAAGTTGCTTCACGAGCGCAAGTTCCCGGTGAGCGAGTTGCGCGCGTTCGCGTCCGAGCGATCGGTCGGCAGGCAGCTCAAATTTGGCGACGATTCGGTAAGTGTGGAACTGCTGAAGGCCAGCTCGTTCAAGGGAATCGACTTTGCGTTTTTCTCCGCCGGCGCCAGCCAGTCGCGCGAGTTCGCTCCTGCAGCGGTCAAGGCGGGCGCGGTCGTGGTCGACAAGTCCAGCGCGTTTCGGATGGATCGCGAGGTTCCGCTGGTGGTGCCCGAGATAAACGGCGCCGCCGCGAAGCGGCACAAGGGAATCGTCGCGTGCCCCAACTGCACCACGATCGTCACCGTGATGCCGCTGAAGCCGCTGCATGACGCGGGACGCTTGCGGCGCGTGGTCGCCACCAGCTTCCAGGCGGTTTCCGGTGCCGGAGTCAATGGCATCGCGGAACTGCGCGCGCAGACGCTGGCGTGGTCGAGAGGCGAGCCGCTCGAGGCGAAATTTTTCCAGCATCAGATCGCGTTCAACCTCATTCCGCATATCGACAAGTTCGTCGAGGGTGGATACACGGGCGAGGAAATTAAGCTGGTCGGCGAGATTCGGAAGATTCTCGATTTGCCGGAGCTGCTCATCTCGCCGACCACGGTGCGGGTCCCGGTTTTCACCGCCCATTCGATTTCCGTCAACGCGGAGACCGAGCAGGCGGTTGGAGCGGCGCGCGCGCGCGAGGTGTTCGCGAGCTTCCCGGGACTGCGCGTGTACGACGACCCGGCCGAGAATCGCTATCCGATGCCGATCGTGGTGGAGGGTCAGGACGATTGTTTCGTAGGCCGGATTCGCGACGATCTGAGCTGTCCCAACGCGCTCAACTTCTGGGTGGTCGGCGATCAGTTGCGCAAGGGCGCCGCGCTCAACGGGATCCAAATAGCCGAGTTGTTGATCCGCTGAGCAGGCGATGGCCGATGCTCAGCGGCCGCGCAGGCGATCGAGGATCACGCTCGCGGCGGCGCGCACCGAGAGATGATTGTAGTCGCCGGGGCCGCGCACCGGCTCGAGCACGATGTCGGCGCGCTCCGCGACCGCCGGCGCGAGACCGAAACCGGTGCCGAGCAGAATCATCGCGGGCGGCGAGTCCGCGGCGTCGAGGCGCGCACGCAGCGCGCCGAAGCTGATGCCGCCGGAGGTGCGCGCTGACGTGTGAATAAGGAGCGGCCGCGCGCCCGCGCGGCGCTCGGCACTCACCAGCGCCTCGTCCAGCTCGGTGACAATTTCGATCAGCTCCAGCGCCTCGCGCCGTCGCGAATCGAAGGCCCTGCCGAAGTCGAACTTCCAGTGATCGATCACGCTATGCGCGAAGGAGCGCTGCTCGGGAATCGGATGCACGATGAACACGGCGCTCAGGCCGTAGGTGTGCGCCGAGCGCGCGAGGTCGTGAAGGTCGAGGCTGGTGACGGCGGAAGTAATGATGCGGCCGTTGCGATCGAGCACCGGATGATGGAGCAGCGCCAGAAAAAGATCGGCCACGGAAAGCTCGGCGAACGGTCAGGGCTTGCGCCGCTCGAGCAGGTCGGGGCGGCGGCGCTCGGTGCGGCGTTTGGCTTCACTCTCGCGCCAGGCGCGAATTTTCGCGTGGTCGCCGCTCAACAGCACCTCGGGCACGCGCATCCCGCGAAACTCCTCGGGCCTGGTGTAGTGCGGATATTCGAGCGCGCGCGCGGCAAACGATTCCTCGCTGAGCGAATCGGGATTTCCCAGCACGCCGGGAAGCAGCCGCCCGATCGCTTCGATAAGGACCATCGCGGCCAGCTCGCCGCCGCTCAGCACGTAATCGCCGATTGAAATTTCCTGGTCGACCAGCGAGCGCACGCGCTCGTCGATTCCCTCGTAGCGCCCCGCGATCAGCATCAGGCCGGGCCGCTTTTCGGCGAGCTCGCGCGCCATCGCCTGATCGAAGACCTCCCCCTGCGGCGTCATCAGCACGCGCCACAGCCCCGGCTGCTCCGCCGCGACCGCCTCGATCGCCGAGGCCAGCGGCTCCGGCCGCATCACCATCCCGCTGCCGCCGCCGTACGGCGTGTCGTCGACCTGCCGATAGTTGCCGAGCCCATGCTCGCGCAGCGAATGGGCGCGGATGGTGATCAGGCCCTGTTCGATCGCGCGCCCGATGATGCCCGTGCGGAACGGCGACTCGAGCATCTCGGGGAACAGCGTGATAACGTGAAATTCCATTAAATTGATTGATCGATCAGTCGAGCAGGCCAGGAATCGGCTCGATGGTAACCCTGCGCGCGGCGAGGTCAAAAGCCTTGACGACGTCCGCGATGACCGGCACCAGCACCTCGCGCGCGCCGTCGCGGACCACCAGGACCTCGTGCGCGCCGTTGGAAAAGACTTCCTCGATAGCGCCGATTCTCTCCTCGCCGCGCGACTCGCCCCTCGCGACGAACACTTCGCAGCCGATCGCTTCATAATAATAAAACTCGCCGGGCGCGCGCGCGGGAAGATCCTCGATCGCAACCATCACGGTGGCGCCTTTGAGCGCTTCGGCTGCATCGACGTCGTTGATGCCGTCGAGCGTGAGCCGGATGGTACTGGCGTTGAGCCGGGTGGAGCTGGTGACTCGATATTCGCGGCCGGCGCCGCCGATACCGGTGTCGAGGAACACGCGCGCGATCGTCTCGAGCGCATCGGAGCCGGGATTCTCGGGGCTAAAGCGCAGCGCGCCTTTAAGCCCGTGCGCGCCGGTGATTCTTCCTAAACGCAGCATGGTCGCGGCGGCAGTGGATTTTTGAACCGGTGATTCCGTCTTCGTTCCGGGGGGAGCGGAAAAAGAAGAGAGTCGGGATTTGCGATCCCGCGCGCTTACTTGTCTTCGATTATCTCGAGGACGACCTTGCGATTGGTGCGCGAGGCGACCGCATTCAGAATCGTGCGAATCGATTTCGCAGTGCGCCCCTGCTTGCCAATCACGCGTCCCAGGTCTTCCTTGGCCACTCGCAATTCCAGCACCGATGCCGTGTCACCCTGGGTCTCTTTCACGTCGACCGCCTCAGGGTTGTTCACCAGCTGCTGGGCCAGGAATTGCACTAGCTCCTTCATCATAGAAGCCTCGTCGGAGCAGCGATTGTCAGGCGCTGACGGCTGCTGCCGTTGCCTGCTTGATCAGTTTGCGAACCGTATCGCTAGGCCGCGCGCCCACCTTCAACCAACGATCAGCCTGCTCCTGCTTGATCGTCACGCGCGGCGGATCGAACGCCGGATCGTAGGTGCCGATTTGGGCGACGAAACGTCCATCGCGCGGCGCGCGCGAGTCGGCAACTACGATTCGGTAGTAGGGTTTTTTGCGGCTGCCATGACGGCGCAGCCTGATCACAAGTGCCACTCGTTTCTTCTCCTTGATCCGGTTCAGCTTCGACCTTGGCCGGTTAGTTCCCGAGCCCCAACCCACGCATCATTTGGCGGCCGCCGCCCATCCGGGTCAGCTTCTTCATCATCTTGCGGGTCTGCTCGAATTGTTTGAGAAAACGGTTCACCTCCGGAACGGAAGTGCCGCTGCCCGACGCGATTCGCGCGCGCCGATGCCCGTTTAGAATCAGATGGTTGTTGCGTTCCTCGTTGGTCATTGAGCCGATAATCGCCTGGATCCGCTTGAGCTCGAGCTTGGCCTCTTCGGAGTCCGCGGCGCCCGCGACTTTCTTCAGTCCCGGGATCATCCCGATCAAATCGCCGAGCGAACCCATTTTGTGGATCGCCTTGATCTGTTCAGAGAAGTCGCCGAGCGTGAACTCGTTCTTCTTGAACTTGCGCTCGAGCTCCTTGGCCTTGCCCTGGTCGTAGTTCGATTGCGCCTTCTCGATAAGGGTCAGCACGTCGCCCATCCCGAGGATCCGCGACGCGAGGCGGTCGGGATGGAACACCTCGAACGCGTCGATCTTCTCGCCGGTAGCCGCGAACAGAATCGGCGCGCCGGTGACGGTCCGCACCGACAGCGCGGCGCCGCCGCGAGCATCCGAGTCGAGCTTGGTCAGCACCACGCCCGAGACCTGCAGGCGCTCATGGAAGCCCGCCGCGACGTTGGCGGCCTCCTGGCCGGTCATCGCATCGGCGACGAAAATAATGTGATGGGGGCGGACCGCGGCCTTGAGCCGCGACAGCTCCTCCATCAGCTCCTCGTCGATCTGGAGCCGGCCCGCGGTGTCGATGAGCACCGCGTCGGCGCCGCTGGTCTCCGCCCGCGCGAGCGCGCGGCTCGCGATCTCGATCGGGTCCTCGGTCTCGCGGCTCTCGACCACCGGCACACCGGCCTGCGCACCCAGCACGCGCAACTGTTCCATCGCGGCGGGTCTGCGCACGTC
>DATDGX010000030.1:0-8150 GCA_036521875.1 Binataceae bacterium (SeqCode) | reverse complement strand
ATTGCCGCGCGGCGGCGGCGGCGGTTGGTTCCCGACATCGTGAGCGCAGGCTGCGCTCACGATGATGGGAACCCGGTCAGGGAATCGCGAAACCATGACCGGCGCGGCGGCGAATCGCGCGCCGCTGCGGCGCCTACAGCGGACCGCGGCCGTCGGAAAAGTCCTGCGCCCGCGGATTGAACAGACGCTCCGAGGCCTGACCCGCGTTGAGCTTCTCGCTGGCCGGCGTGAGATTCAGCGACACGAAGAAGTCAGCGCGGTCGGCGGGAAGATAAAAGTCGTTGGCCAGAAGCATCGACGCGCCACCGCCGGGGCCGGCTTGCTGATGGCTCCATAGAGCGACGTCGTGGTCGGACGCCTTGTCACGGAAAAACTCCCCGCCCAGGTACAGATAGGTCTCGGAGTCTACAAAAACATTGGCGGTAAGAATTGCGTCGGAGGTCGGATCGCGGGGAATCATGTTGAGCGCGTAGGCCTGCCGGACCTCGCAACTCTGATGAGTAAAGCGGGCAGCCTCCGCGCCATCAATGGCGGCGCCCGGTTCCCGCACGTTCAGGCATGCGAGTACGGGCCGCTTTCCCAGCAATCGATACCGGTAGACCTCGGTCTTCGGCGGCCCATACTCCCAGAAGAATTGCACGCAACTGTAGCTGCACGACTGATGAGGATAGCCGCCGCGCATCTTCATCTGCCGCCACTTCCTGACGCCAGGGACATAGAACCCACATGTCGTCGTCGCGAGCGGGGTCCAGATGCTGGATGCCGATGACGGCGCCGTTTTCCGGACCGCATCGATCACCGCGCTCCTTCCAGTCGACGTCGGCGTCGTGACCGGTGTTTTCACTGTTGTTTCCCAACGCGTGCGCATAGTGAACGAATGCCAGTTGATCGCAGTTATTCTCGTTGCGGTAATCGCGATGACTGTTGTCCGCAATCAGATTGGCGGGGTTCGCGGAGCTGAGCGAATAAGCGCTGGTCTTCTCGGTCGCGACCAAGGTCGCCTCGGCCGGGATGAACGGGCCCCATCGCCAGTTGTATGCGACCTTGACCGCGGCCTTGGGATCCGCGGAATCGATCATCGGGAACGGCAGGCCTGAGACGAAGTTGTGGATCGTGTCGTTATCGTCGAGCGTAACTTGGCCGGAGTACTTTTCGGTGTCGTGCTGATAGCCGGCAGGCCAATCGATTCTCTGCGTGGGAACGACGGTGATGCTGAGGCCGTGGCGGATAGCGAACTGCAGCGCGCCGGGAATCACGGCGGCAAAGCCATCGACGTTGGCGCTATCGATCACAGTCCCGGCCGCGGGGATTTTCGCATCACCTGCCGGCGCGGAAGCCGGCGATACGGTGCCATCACCGCGGACCACACCTATCGATGTGATCAGCAAGACAAGTGTTACGAGCAGGCAGCTTCGTTTCATGGTCTAGTCCTCCGCTTGGTTGAATGCTTGGCGCTTTTCTTGCCGGTCTGCTTCCTGCGCAGCAGGAAGGTTCCTACGTCCTTCAGAAGCTCAACAATTTCTCGGACCTCATCCGGATTCCCCTCCGGCCCCATCAGGATCTGTCCGAGCGCCATCGCGGCGAATTGTCCGTTGACCAGCCGATCGAGCGCGCGGGCGCGGGCGGAGTCGGCAGGATCGGCAGACGAGGAACCGAACAGTTCCTTCCAGATTTCCGCGACGTTGTCCGAGAAGCGTTCACTGGCGCGCCTAACCGCGTCGCGCAGCGCGACGTCGGTGCGGCTGGCGACCGCCAGCTCCAGCCACGCATAGAAGACTTTCCCCCTGTAGACGGGCACCAGCATGTCGACGATGGCCGCCAGCCGCGCGGCCTTGTCGGTGGGAAGGTGGCGAATCGCTTCGCGGTCGCGGGAAGCAGCCAGGCGCAGCTCGAACAGATGCTCGAGCGCGCTTACCACGAGATCGTTCTTGGTGGGAAAGTGATGGAGCTCGGCGCCCTTGGAGACGCCGGCGCGCGCGGCGATCTCGGCGGTGGTAGTACCGGCATAGCCGCGCTCGAAGAGGCATTCAACGGTCGCATCGAGCAGCCGTTTGCGCGTTTCCGCGCTGCGTTCTTCCTGGAGACGTCCCATTCGCCGCACCTCGTGAGTGGTTTTGTAGCAAAGCGCGGCGCACAAGTCAAACCGTCTAGACGGTTTGTAACCGGTCGACCAGATTGTTTTACTGCGGAGACCCCCTGACGACATTCGCGGAGGACGAGGCGCGCGTCGCTGGCGGCGAAGCGCGCGAGATAGCTAGGCGGGCAAATCGAAAATGGCGAGCGCGTTTTGCAGCAGGCCGCGGCCGGCGCGGCAGCGCCGCGCCCGGATCGCATCGATAAGCCCGCGCTCGTCGCGAATCGGCGCCTCCAGCAACGTGCTGACGCATCCGATCGATCCCGCCGAATGCGAGTCCGAGCCCGCCACTTCCGCAAGTCCCAGCATCCGCGCGACTTTGAGCGCGAATACGTTCTCGTCCTCGCCGCACGCACCGTTTAGGACTTCGACGGCATCGACCAGCTCGAAAATTCTGGACTTCGCGGCGCGCTCCGGGTACGCCGGGTCAATCGGCTCGTGATCGGCATTGATGAACGAGAAGCGCGGGTCGAGCTTGTAGCGAAACGGATGATTCGCGACCAGGATTCCGCCCGCCGCGTCGGCGACGCGGCGCAACTCCGCGAGCTTGTAGATCCCGCCGATATAGCGCTCCAGCCCGAACACTCCGATATGGCCGAGGTCGGTCGTCACTTCCATCCCGCGCAGGAACACCACGCCGGCGTCCGTGGAGAGCTCCGCCATCTCGCGCAGGTCCCACATGTTGTCGTGCTCGGTGATGCACACCGCGCCGATTCCGATAGTGTGCGCGCGCTCGACCAGTTCCTTAGGCGCGAGGTTCGAGTCCGAGCTGCCGCGATTGGTGTGCAGATGAATGTCTACACTGAAGTGCGAACCGGATTCACTGAAGTAGGGCCCGGCCTGGTGCCCGCTTCCATTCTCTGCCATGTGCGAACGGGCGGGCCTACTTCGGCGGCTCCGAGGCGAGCGTGATCTTGGTCATGTGGTCGCCCTTCTGGATCTTATCAACCGCGTCCATGCCTTTGATCACACCGCCGAAAATCGTGTAGTCGCCATCGAGGCCGGGCTGCGGCTCCAGGCAGATGTAGAACTGGCTGCCGCTCGACGCGCGCTGCGGGTTGACCTCGTCGCTGGTGCGCGCGGTCGCGACGCTGCCGCGCAGGTGATGCTCGTTCTTATCGATTTCGCCCGGGACGGTATAGCCGGGGCCGCCTGAGCCGGTGCCGTCAGGGTCGCCGCCTTGAACGACGAAGTCGGGGACCACGCGATGCCAGGTGAGGCCGTTGTAGAAGCCCTTCTTCGCCAGGGTCTCGAAATTCTCGACGGTCTTGGGTGCGACCTTCGGGTACAGCTCCATCACGATGGTGCCGCGCTCGGTTTCGATGATCGCGTAATGTCCGGTGTTTCTCACGGGTAATCCATCCGATGAGCCGTGACACGCGGAGGCGAATGCGAGCACCGCCATCAACGTGACCAGGCCGGTAATTTTGCGAGCGTTTCTGTTCATGGGTCCCTTTCTTGCGCCGCTTCCTGCTGCGAATTCACGTCCTGATGAAAGCACTTAAAGGAGATATTCGAGGCCGCGCTACAGCGCAAGCCATGACATGGTCCCACCGCGATCTGGGACGCGTCAGCGTTTTAGAAAGGTTCGCACCGCCGCGGCGACGCGCGCCGGATCCTCGAGCGCCACCATATGCGCGCCGTCGATCATCTCGAGCTGCGCGGTGGAAATCCCCTTCTTGAACTCGTCAGCATAGACCGGCGGGAGAAGCCGATCGTGCTTGCCCCACAGCACCAGCGTCGGCGCCGCGATGCGATGCATCCGCTTGCGCAGTCCCTTGTCCGGAATCGGCCACATGAACTTGCCGGTGCATCCGAGCGCCCACTGGATGCGAATGGTGCCGTCCTGATCTTCCGGATTGACAACGATGCGCTTGAGCGCGGGATGACGCGGGTCGCGGAACAGGAGCGCCGGCAGCTCGGCCTGCGGTGTCACGATGTAGTTGCGAATCGGCGCGTCGTCACGCCACAGCCCGAGCGGACTCAGGAGCGCGAGCTTGCCGACCCGGGCCGGATCGGTCGCCGCGACCTCCGCCGCGATCATGCCACCGAACGAATGGCCCACGACCGCCGGCGCCTTGAGCCCGAGCTTGTCGAACAGGTCGTAGTAATAGAGGACGAGGTCCCACATGTCGTCGAGCGCCTTGATCGCGTCCTCATCGCCACTGGTGATACCCGGATGCTCCGGCGCGTAGACAGTGAAGTCGCGCGCTAGTTCCTCGACCAGGCCGTCCTCGATCGGGCCGTAGCCTCCGTGCAGATAGACCAGCGGCGCGCCGGAGCCGGCTATGCGAACCTTGGGATGAACCTTGTCGCCCCAGATACTAAGAGTCTGTTCCCGGATGGCAGCCATCGCGATTTCAACGCGCCGCGGCGCGACCCTCCCCGTTGGCGGCGGCCGCAATTTTCTTGCGCGGACCTTTGATCGATTCGGGCCACCACTTGTTGTCCCAGTCGTCTTCCCATACGTCGCGGAAGTGCGGCATCACGTCGCGGCAAAACAGCTCGACGTTCTTTTTGGTCAGCTCATGCGGCATCGATCCGATGTGCAGCAGCACCATCAGGTTGCCGACGCGGAGTTTCTTCACCGCCTCCATCAACTGCTGGCGCACGCTCTGGGGACTGCCGGCGATCACGAACTGGTTATCGACGAAGTCCTGGTATTTCCAGGTCGGAATCTTGCCCATCAGATCGATCATCTGCGGATTGATGTTGCGGACCGAGTTGACGAGGCTGCGGTAATCCTGGTTACCCGGCACCGGATTGTACTCGGGCAGGATGTGCAGGCATTTGTCGTAGAAGTAGCGGATGTGCGGGTAGTATTCCTTCTCGGCCTGCGCGTCGGTCTCGGAGACGGCGACCAGTTGCAGAAATCCGGCGCGGAACGGATTGGGATCGTGATTGGTCTTCGCGACGAAATCCCAGAACCCGTCCATCACGCGCTTGCCCAGGTTGTTGCCCCAATAAGAAAGGAAGCAGTAGCAGTGGTCGTTCTTCGCGGAGAAGTCCCAGGTGCTGAGGCTGCCGCTGCCCGGAATCCAGACCGGAGGATGCGGCCGCTGAATTGGCCGCGGCCACGGATTGACCATCGGGAGTTTGAAGTACTTGCCGTTCCACGCGAAGACTTCTTTCGCGGCCCACGCCTTCAAAATCAGGTCGTGCGCCTCGTAGTAGCGTTCGCGCTGCTCAATCGGTGTGATGCCGTAGCAGAGGTTCACGTCCATCGAGGTTCCAAGCGGCATCCCGGCGATCATGCGGCCGCCGCTGATACAATCGATCATCCCATACTCTTCGGCGACCCGAATTGGCGGGTTGGAAGTCGGCAGCGTCGAGCCCATCTGCACGATCGCGACGTCGCTGCCATTGGTCGCCCGCGCGAGCACCGCGCCCATCAGGTCGGGATTCGGCATAAAGCCGTAGGCGTTCTGATGATGCTCGTTGACGCAGATGCCGTCGATGCCGCAGTTGGCGGCATAAACCAGCTCGTCAAGAGTCCAGTTGTAGTACTGGCCAATCTTGACCGGATCGGCGAGTTCCCAGAACGGCGGGTCGACCCACACCGAGTGGTAGCGTTGCTCGAAATCCGCGGGGAGATCGCGATACGGCATCAGATGGAACATTGAGATCTTCATAAGTCAGCGACCTCCTGCGATTCGATTGCCCGCCCCGGATTCACTTCTCCCATACCATGGCCTCCCGCAAATCCCAACGCCGCGCGAAATCGCCGCGCGCGCCGAAATCTAAGTGCGCGCAAAACAGCAGCGATGGACAATCGCGCCCGCGCATTGCGACAATGCGCGGCATGGCGAATGCGAGCTGGTTCGACACCGCAAGGTTCGGGATGTTCATCCATTGGGGACCCTCAAGTCAGCGCGGATGGGAACTGTCGTGGCCGCTGGTCGGCGGAGTCGGCGCGCTGCCGAACTCGCAGAGCGTCGCGGTCGACGAATATCATGCGACCGCGCCCACCTTTAATCCTCGCAAATATGACCCGCGCGCGTGGGCGCGGCTGGCCAGGCGCGCCGGGATGCAATACGCGATTCACACCACCAAGCATCACGACGGCTTCGCGATGTTCCACACGCGCGCGGCGGATTACTCAGTCGAGCACACGCCGTTCAAGCGCGACATCTTCCGCGAATTCCTCGACGCCTTCCGCGCCGAAGGCATTCGTACCGGGCTCTACTTCTCGCTTATCGACTGGCACCATCCCGACTATCCCGCCTTCGTCGAGGCCGATAAGCCGTACCGATGGGGCCAATGGCGCCGCTCGTCGCCAGAGGGATGGAACCGTTTCGTCGCCGTTATGTTCGCGCAGATCCGCGAGCTGCTCACCAACTATGGCAAGATCGAAGTGATCTGGTTCGACGGCGGATGGGAGCGCGCGCCGGAAGAATGGAAGTCGCGCGAGTTGGTGGAGATGATCCGCTCGCTGCAGCCCGACATCCTGATCAATGATCGGCTGCCCGGCGCCGGCGACTACGATACTCCCGAACAGCTCGTGCCCGCGAAGGCGCCCACCCGCGGGTGGGAAACCTGCATGACGATGAACACGAGCTGGGGCTACAATCCTTCGGACCAGCGCTACAAGTCGGCACGTTACCTCATCAACACGCTTTCGGAAGTAGCGGGCAAGGGCGGCAACCTGCTGCTCAACGTCAGTCCGACCGGCGACGGAGAGCTTCCGCCGCAGCAGGTCGAACGGCTCGAGGCGTTCGCGAAATGGATGCCGGCAGTCAGCGAGAGCATCGTGGGCACCACTGCCGGCTTGGAGCCGTGGCAATTCTATGGACCGTCGACGCGACGCGGAAAGCGCATCTACCTGCACCTGCTGATGCGTCCGTACGAGGGAGTGTCGATTCGCGGCGTCAAGGTGCGGCAGGTCAATCGGGTATCGGTACTGGGCTCAGGCGAAGAGCTGCGGTTCCATCGGCGGATCGGCGCTGCCGACATGCTGTTCCCCGATCCAGGCGGCGAAATTTTTATCGACATCCCAGAGCACGCGATCGATCCGATGCAAACGGTCCTCGCGGTCGATTTCGAATAAGCGACCGCGAGCGAGAGGCTCACCAACTGATCGCGCTGTTGGGCGTAGGTCGAGCCGTCACGGAGCGGTCGAGAACGACCAGTTGTACTGCTTACCGTTAACCGTGATCGCAACCCGGTACTTTGCGCCTTTTTCGAGCGGCTCGCGCGGTATCACCACCACCGCTCCGGTACTCTTCAGAATGTCGCGCACGCGGCCTTGGGCCTCGCGATCGGGATTCGCGTAGCTGGCGGAGTCGAAGCCGCACGCTTCAAGCTGCGACGATTTTCCGTCCGCGACGACGCGCGCTATCGAGTACACGCCAAGTTGCGCATCGATCCAGTCGCCGAGCTGAAGCGTCATTGGAAGTCCGCTCGGCGCCGCGTATCCCGGGCAGCTCGTTCTCGGATCGGGCCATTCCTCACTGAACGACCTAAGCGGCAGCACCGCATCGGCGGGCGGAAACTCGATCGGCGCGCCCAGCGGCGCTGAGTCGGCCTTCGAGGTATTGAAATGTCCCAGGTCCAGAGCCGCCACGCATTCCCCGGACTCGCAGTATTTCCCGTATCCGGCACTGCGTAGATTCGGATTCAGGATCGGCAACCGATGAAGCGGTAGCTCGACCCATCCATCAATAGTCCACGCCTCTGAGCCCGGCGCGCGATCCGCGACCCATTCGTCGGGATCGTCGGGCGGCGGGGTGAGTTCACCGCCCGGAATGTACCACTCGTCGACATCGCTGTTGTGCGCCGCGGCGAGTCCCTCGGGCGAATACCACGGGTTGCCCCTCTCCTCGCTGTGCGCATCGGCTCCCAATCCAGCCTTCTTAATCGTCTCGGCGTAGTTCTTGACCAGATAGACCGCGTGCTTGTTGTCGCCGCGGCTGAGCGCAGCATCCTCGACGACTGGCGCGAGCCGCGCGAGCGTCCGGTAGTAGTTGAGGCGGCGGAGCCATTCCGGCGCCGGGCCCGCGCCAGCAGCCGAAACGGC
>DATDGX010000029.1:0-62807 GCA_036521875.1 Binataceae bacterium (SeqCode) | reverse complement strand
GCCCACACGCAAGAGCAGTGCGCCACCATGCTTCTCGCACGCCGTCAGTCGGGCGACAGTGACAAGGCTGCGGCGCTGCTCGACGCGGCGCTTGCCACGGCTGGCGAGTTGGGGATGCGCGCGCTCGAGGAGCGCATCACGGCCGGGATAACGCAGATGAAGCCCGACTTACACTAGCGCGATCAATCACGCGCCGCGCGTCGGCGAGAACAGACCTGGCGCGGCAGGATTGATCCGCTGATCGCCCAGCTCGACGATTACGTCCGCCGGCAAATTCAGCTTACGCGCCGCTTCTCGGATAGCCTCCGGGTTGGGTGCCTCGTACAAGCAGTAGGTCTTCTTCTTGTCAGCGCTCAGGAAGGAGAAGAGCCACTGGATGCCAGCATCGGCGTTCACCTGGGTGACGGCGGTGGCGGCGTCGCGGTTGACGTTCAGTTGCTCGGCAAAATTTCGCTCGATCAGGTAGAGAGGCATATGGTCTCCTTATCTTGTCGCTGCCCGCCGCTCGTTATATCTGCGCGTGGCTCAAGAACGAGAAGCTCCCTTCTTCACGCAAGCGGCGGCATACTCCCGCTACTCCGTTTGACCTTGACAGGCAAACCGTTCTGAGGACGACTCGTGTCCTCGTGTTTTCTGTGGGTAACCCCTCTTTTCTGTGGGCAAAGCCTCGGCGCAAAATTTGACACGGTGGCGGCGGGTCGGCTACCAATGAATGTGCCCCTTCGATATCCAATTCCCCGCAACGGAGCGAACCACTGGCTGCGTTATCCGTGATCGCCGTGATACCGGCGCGCTATGCGTCGACACGTCTGCCTGCCAAGGCGTTGGCGGAGATCGCGGGTGTGCCGATGGTGGTGCGGGTGTGGCGGCAGGCGAGCAGGGCGCGCTCGCTGGAGCGGGTAATCGTGGCGACCGACGACGAGCGAATCGCGGCGGCGGTTAATCATGCCGGCGGCGAGGCGATGATGACCTCGGCGGAGCATCCGAGCGGCACCGATCGGATCGCAGAGATAGC
This sequence comes from Binataceae bacterium (SeqCode), assembly GCA_036521875.1. Lineage (GTDB taxonomy): Bacteria > Desulfobacterota > Binatia > Binatales > Binataceae > DATDGX01. The sequence goes on along the minus strand of DATDGX010000029.1, from coordinate 61,792 downwards.
GCGCAAGGTCCGCGCCGATATCTATATCAACGTGCAAGGCGACCTTCCGTTTATCGATCCCGCGGATCTCGACGCGCTCGCCGCGCCGATGCGCACCGACGAGACGATAGCGATGGCGACGCTGGCGACGCCGATTCTCGACCACGCGGAGTGGATGAATCCCAGCGTCGTGAAAGTGGTATCCGCGCACAACGGCGACGCGCTGTATTTTTCGCGGAGTCCGATTCCGTTCGCGCGCGACGGCGGATTTCCCGGCGAGGCGCGCCGCCATATCGGCGTCTACGCCTACCGGCGCGATTTTCTGGCGCAGTTCGCCGCACTGCCGCAGGGCGTGTTGGAACGAATCGAAAAGCTCGAACAGTTGCGCGCGCTGGAGCGCGGCTACCGCATCAGGGTGGTAGCTTCCGTAGCGCCATCGCTTGAGGTAGATACAGCCGAGGACCTTGATCGGGCTCGGCTTGCGGCGGCTCACGGTCAGTAACGGGGTGGAGGGCATCAAGGTGGAGCGGGCCAAAACCAAATTCATATTCGTAACCGGCGGCGTGGTTTCCTCGCTGGGCAAGGGCCTCGCGGCGGCCTCGCTGGGCGCGCTGCTGGAGGCGCGCGGGCTCAAGGTTACGATGCTCAAAATGGATCCGTACATCAATGTCGATCCCGGCACCATGAGCCCCACCCAGCATGGCGAAGTCTTCGTGACCGACGACGGCGCCGAGACCGATCTCGATCTCGGGCACTACGAGCGTTTCGTGCAGACCGGCATGAGCAAGCGCAACAACTGCACCACCGGCCAGATCTACGACACCGTGATCCAGAAGGAGCGGCGCGGCGACTACTTGGGCGCGACCGTGCAGGTGATTCCGCATATCACCGACGAGATCAAGCGCCGCATGCTGGCCGCCGCCGAAGGCGCCGACTTGATCATCGTCGAGATCGGCGGCACCGTCGGCGATATCGAGAGCCTGCCGTTCCTAGAAGCGATTCGCGAGTTCCGCTGGGACCTCGGCCGTGAGAATGTGCTTTACGTGCATCTCACCCTGCTCCCGTTCATCCCGACCGCGGGGGAGGTCAAGACCAAGCCCACGCAGCACAGCGTCAAGGAACTCACCGGCCTTGGGATTCAGCCGGACATCCTGCTCTGCCGGTGCGATCGCCCGCTCGACAAAAAGATCAAGGCGAAAATCGCGCACTTCTGCAACGTCGAAGAGAACTGCGTAATCGCGGCACGCGACGTCGAGTCGATCTACGAAGTGCCGCTGCGCTATCACGAAGAGGGGTTCGATCAGCGCGTGGTCGAAAGGCTCAACATCTGGACCGGCGCGCCCAACCTCTCCAAATGGCGGCGTATCGTGAAGGCCGCGCAGAATCCGAAAATCACGGTCAACGTCGCGGTGGTCGGCAAATACGTAAACTTGCCCGATTCATACAAGAGCCTGCACGAGGCGATCGCTCATGGCGCGATCGCGAATGAAGCCAAGGTCACTATCGAGTACATCGATTCCGAAGAGCTGGAGAAGGGCGGCGTCGAGGAGCGCCTGGCGAATGCCGACGCGCTGATAGTCCCCGGCGGTTTCGGCGAGCGCGGGACCGAGGGAATGATTCGCGCGGTGCGCTATGCGCGCGAGAGCGGCGTGCCGATTCTCGGCATCTGCTTCGGGCTGCACATGATGGTTATCGAGGCGGCGCGCAATCTGCTCGGGCGCAAGCGCGCGAGCTCGGGCGAATTTCCCAACGACTCGCCCGACCCGGTGATCGACATCATGGAGTCGCAGAAGGACGTGACCAGAAAGGGCGGCACCATGCGCCTGGGCGCGTATCCGTGCGTGCTCAAGCCGGACTCGCTCGCAAATTCGCTCTATCGCCGCGCGCGCATCTCGGAGCGCCATCGCCATCGCTACGAAGTCAACAACGCGTATCGCGCCGAGCTCGAGAAGGCCGGACTGCTCGCGACCGGAACTTCTCCCGACGATCAACTGGTCGAGATAATGGAGCTTAAGGGTCATCCGTGGTTTCTCGGCTGCCAGTTTCATCCCGAGCTCAAGTCGCGGCCGCTCGACTGTCATCCGCTGTTTCGCGGGCTGATACGCGCCGCGGTGGCGCGCCGCTCGGCGCGCGGACTCAAGCACGCGAAAGTGCGGGAGATCAGGTCGGCGTCGTGAGTGTGGCCACAGTCACCGTCGGCGAGGCCGTCTTCGGCGGGCCGCGGCTCGTGCTGATCGCCGGTCCCTGCGTGATCGAGAGCGACGAGTCGTGCATTCGCCACGCGGTGCGCCTGGCGGCCATCGCGCGGAGCGCCGGGATGCCGCTGGTGTTCAAGTCGTCGTTCGATAAGGCCAACCGCACCAGCCACGCCTCCTTTCGCGGTCCCGGTCTCGAAGAGGGACTCAAGATTCTCGAGCGCGTGAAGCGCGAGGCCGGAGTCGCCGTGCTGACCGACGTGCACGAGCCCGCACAGGTGCGCGCCGCGGCCGCGGTCGTCGACGTGCTGCAAATTCCCGCGCTGCTCTCGCGGCAGACGGATCTCATTTATGCCGCCGCGGCAACCGGGTGCGCGATCAATCTCAAGAAGGGTCAATTCCTGGCGCCGTCGGACATGCGCGCGGTGATCGCCAAAGCCGAGAGCGCCGGCAATCGCCGCGTGCTGGTGACCGAGCGCGGAGTTTCATTCGGTTACAACAACCTGGTCTCCGACATGCGCGCGCTGGTTATCATGCGCGGCTTCGGATACCCGATCGTATTCGATGCGACTCATTCGGTGCAGCTTCCGGGCGCGAGCGGAGAGCGCTCGGACGGGCAGCGCGAATTCGTCGCACCGCTCGCGCGGGCGGCCGCGGCGGTTGGAATCGACGCGGTGTTCATGGAAGTGCACGAGCATCCGGAGCAGGCGCTGAGCGACGGTCCCAATTCCTATCCGCTCGATTTGCTGCCCGCGCTGCTCGACGACCTCAAGCGAATTCACGAACTCACGAGCGAGCGTTCGGAACGGTCCTGACCGGGTTCCCGCGCCTCTGCCTGATTGCGGGCCGCAGAGCAAGGCACGCCTCGACGCGCTCACGCTCACTCGCGCATGCTGATTTACCGAAGTTGGTTTACTTGAAAAAATCCGCTTGATACCTTGAATTGGTGGGTTGATGTTTAGAGTTGATGGTTAGATGAGTCCCAGGCGTATCGCCAAGGCGCTGGCCGGCATGGGTACGGTGGCGCTGATTGTTTTGTTGGGCGTGACCGTGTGGGTAGTTCGGCATCGCGCCGAGGGAAATACAGCGCAAAATGCGGCCGGACTGGTTCCTGGAACTCTGCTCCATGTGCACAATTTCCATTGGACCCAGATGAAGGCCGGAAAGCGGGAGTGGGTGCTGACCGCGGCGGACGCGAATTACGCTAATGATCGGAGTTCCCTTGGGCTCACCACTGCGGAACTCACCATGGTCTCCGACGACGGAAAACAAGTGCTGATCGACTCGCCGCACGCGCTCATTTTTCTCAACGGCAATCACGTGACTCGCGCGGAGATGAGCGGCGGTACCACGATCCATTACGGCGATTACGTATTCAGCACCGAAGCGGCGCAATTCATGCCCGATGACGATCACGTGGAGGCGGCGGGAGAAGTAACGGTGGAGGGTGAAGGGTTGCGCGTCACCGGGGTCGGTCTATCGGGAAATTCCAAGACCCGTGTCTTCGAGCTCCACAAACAGGTGAGCACGCACATACTTCCGAAGCACGAAAGTGAAAATGCCAAAGCAGGATGATCGTGACCGCAGCGCCTGCGCGGCGCTGTGGCGCGATTTGAGGACGTGTAGTGTAGCGATCGCGGCGATGCTCGCGGTCGCGGCAGTGCCGGCGTATGCGCAGGATGCGGGCTCCGCGCCGGGCGCCTCCTCGTCCGATGACTTCGATTCCGGCGGCGATTCGATTCATATCACTGGCGGCGTGCCGGGTGGCGCCGCTGCGCCGTCCGCCGACGCCGGCGCTGCGGATTCCGCCGCGTCAGCGGCGGAATCCACGGCGCCGGCGGACGCAGCACCCGCCGCGCGACCGGCGATGCGGAGTGAGCCCGACGTGGCGCACGCCGCCGCGGAGGGGCCGCCGCCGCTAGGCCCCGTCGACACGCACACCGAGCCCAGCGTCCCGGTGGCCGTCGGAACATCGCCGCCGGCAGCGCCGGCGGTTGCCGAGACGCCGCCGCCATCGGCGGCGCCCGTCGAGGCCGCATCACCGTCGCGCAAGCAGACCGAGGGCGGTGGCAAGCAGGTCGCGTCCAAGGAGCCTACGTCCGCTCACGGACCATTTGGCGACGCGTTCTCGGGAGGAGGAAAGGGGCCGATCGATATCAAATCCGATACGCTGTCGCTCGACTATAATCACAAATCGGTTTTGTTCACCGGGCATGTCCACGCCGTCCAGCAAGGAGGCACGCTCACCAGCGACAAGCTCAAGGTCAATTACGGCGAGAACTTCCACGATGTGCAGGAGATGATTGCCGACGGCAACGTGCGGATCAGCCAGGGCACTCAATACGCCACCGGCGATCACGCCGTCATGGAGAATGCGCAGCATACAGTGGTGTTGACCGGCAGCCCGATCGTGCATGACGGCCAGGATCAAATCACTGGCACCAAGATCACGGTTCACCTGGATACCGGCCAGAGCGTGGTCGCACATGGTCATGCGGTGTTGTTCCCCAAGGGCAAGAACAACGCGGCTCCGGCCACGGATGGCGCTGCTTCCTCGGCCGATAGCACTGCTCCCACGGATAGCACTGCTCCCACGGATAGCACTGCCCCCGCCGATAACACTGCCCCCTGAGTTTCCTCGATGGCGCTGGAAGTAAAACTCGGACAGGATTTGCGGCTCCGCCAGCAACTGGTGATGACGCCGCAGTTGCAGCAGGCGATCAAGATTCTCCAGCTCTCCCTGCCGGAGCTCGAATCAATCGTGCAAACCGAGCTCGAGCAGAATCCAATGCTCGAGCCGCTCGATCGGAGTCCCGCGGAGGCCGCCGCCGAAGGCGACACGCGCGACGCCGACGGCGCCACTCCCGAGGCCGATGGCGAGCCGCTCGCACCCGAAGCGGCGGCGGTCGAGGAGAACACCGACGATTGGGGCGGCTCCGTTGAGCCGCAGCAGTCTCCGCTCGATCTCAATGGCGCGCAGCCTGAGGCTCACGACGCTACGGTTGAAATCAAGGAGTTGGGCGGTCTCGATAAGCTCGACTGGCGTGAGTACCTGGAGACCTATTCCAACAACTGGCAGGAAAGCACGCCGTCGGATTCCGACGACGACCATCGCAGCGCGCTCGAGAACACGTCGATCCGCAGGTCATCGATCGAAGACCACCTGATGTGGCAGCTCAGGATGTCGAACCTGAGCGAGGACGACCAGAAGATCGCCGCGACGATCATTTACAACTTGAGCGACGACGGCTACGTCGAGACTCCGCTCGAGGAACTCGCCGCGCAGCTCGAGGTCGAGCCTGACCGCGTCGAGCGGGTGTTGAAGCGCGTGCAGCGTTTCGATCCGCCCGGCGTTGCGGCGCGCGATCTGCGCGAATGCCTCCTGCTGCAACTCGAGAACCTTGGGATGGAGGAATCACTCGCGGCGCGAATCGTGCGCGACCATCTGGACCTCCTCGAGAAGCATCGCTATGGCGAAATCGCCAAGCAAGTTGGCGTTGCGGTCGAGCTGGTCGGGCAGGCGGCGAAAGTCATCTCGGTTCTCGAGCCCAAGCCGGGACGCGACTACGGCGGCCAGGAGCCGACCTACGTCGTGCCGGACGTGTACATACACAAAGTCGGCGAGGACTATGTTGTCACGCTCAACCGTGACGCGGTGCCGCGTTTGCGGCTCGCAGGCTACTATCAGCGCGTGCTCAACGACCGCGATGTCGCACCCGAGACGCGCGAGTATCTGCAGGAGCGGCTGCGCTCGGCGCGATGGCTGGTCAAATCCATTTATCAGCGCCAGCAGACCATCTTCAAAGTTGCGACTTCGATCGTGAAGTTCCAGCGCGCGTTTTTCGATCACGGGATCAGCCAATTGCGCCCGCTGGTGCTCAAGGACGTGGCTGAGGACATCGGGATGCACGAGTCGACCATCAGCCGCGCGACCGCCAACAAGTACGCGCATACACCGCAGGGAATTTTCGAGCTCAAGTTTTTCTTCACCTCCGGAGTGAAGGGCGCCAGCGGCGAGGACGTGAGTGCCGAAACGGTCAAGGAAAAGATCCGTGTGATGGTTTCTGCGGAGACGCCGAGCAACCCGCTCTCCGATCAGGCGATCGCCGAAGTGCTGCGCCAGAAGCAGATCAATATCGCGCGCCGCACGGTGGCGAAGTATCGTCAGGCGCTTGGCATCCTGCCATCCGCAAATCGCAAACAGGTCGGCTAGCGGGACGCCGCGAAGGCAGGCCAGAATGAAAAACAATCAGGTGAAAGGCAAGCGCACCAGGGCGGCGGTGCGGAAGAACCGTCGCGCGGCGCGGTTGTCAGCGGGCGCGCCGGTCATCGTCACGGTCACCTTCCGGCACGTCGAGCCGACCGAGGCGATACGGATCTATGCGGAGCGCAAGCTCGCGCATGTCGGCCGGATGCTCAAGCGCGACTGCGAGGCGCATCTGATACTCTCAGTTGACAAATATCGCCAGCGCGGCGAAGTTACAGTCAAATCAGGGCGTCTCTCGGTGACCGCGCAGGAGGAAACCAAAGATCTCTACTCGGTCATCGACCTGCTCGTCGACAAGGTGAGTCATCAACTGAAGAATCATTTGGGAAAGATCAAGACGCGCCATTTGCGCGCGCGATCAACCGGAGAGGTTCTAAGCGCCGCGGAGGAGACCGATACCAGCGGCGCCTGAGCTCGCGGCGCGCGACGGCCTCGCGACCAAACTCGATCGCGGCCGCTGGCGAGCGCGCCGAGCGGCACGGAGTTCGCGACCGGCAGCGCTGATCCGAATATGCGGCCACCATCGCACGCCACCTGATCTCTTTTCTCGAGACACGCAATGAAAATAACCGACATTCTGAATCCCGACATGGTCATCCCAGACCTGAAGGGTACCGCCAAAACTGAAGTCCTGCGGGAACTCGCCGAGGCGCTCGCGAAGAAATATCCCGAGATCAAGCTCGACCAGCTCACCGCCGTGTTGGCCGAGCGCGAACGGCTCGGCTCGACCGCGATCGGCGACGGAATCGCGATTCCGCACGGCAAGCTGCCGGGAGTCAAGAAAATTCTCGGCGCGTTCGGCCGGCATCCGAAGGGCGTCGATTTCGAATCGCTCGACGGCAATCCGACCCAGCTCTTCTTCGTGCTGGTGGCCCCGGAGGATTCCGCGAGCCTGCACCTGAAGGCGTTGGCCCGCGTCTCGCGCCTCCTGAAGGACAACGGGTTTCGCGACCGGCTGCTCGCCGCGCCCGACGCGGCCGAGATCTACCGGCTAATCAAGGAAGAGGACGCGAAATACTGAGCCGCGAAAAACGGCGCCGCCCCACGCGCGCCCGGGCGGCGGCTCTGAAAGCCACCCGCCGCGCCGTCACCAGCGCATCGCAGATTCCCCGGCTCATCATCGTAACCGGCGTGTCCGGTTCGGGACGCGCGTCGGCGATGCGCGTGCTCGAGGACCTGGGCTTCTACTGCGTCGACAATCTGCCGGTTGCGCTCGCGCGGACGGTGGTCAGTCTCGCGGTCGGCAACGACCCGGCGCTCGCGGGCGTCGCGCTGGGAATCGACCCGCGCGAGCGGCTGTTCTTTCCGCAATGGCCCAAGTTCATGGCCGAGCTCGAGAGCGCGCAAATCCGGCCGGAGATCTTGTTCCTCGACGCGTCGGACGAGGTGCTCGCGCGCAGGTACTCTGAGAGCCGCCGCCCGCATCCGATGGCGGAGAGCGGAGCCACCGTGGCCGAGAGTATCCGGCGCGAGCGAGTCGCGCTCGCCGAGATGCGCGAGCGGGCGAGCCGCGTGATCGACACCACCACGCTGACCGTGCACGAGCTGCGCGAAATCGTGACCGCATGGGTGAAGGGCGCTGCGGCCGGATCGCGGATGGCAATCTCGATCGTGTCGTTCGGCTACAAGTACGGCGCGCCGGTCGGGATGGATCTACTGCTCGACGTACGCTTCATCCCGAATCCGTTTTTCGTCCCCGAACTGCGCCCGCTCAACGGCCTCGATCCCCGGGTGCGCGACTACGTGCTCGCACAGGGAGACACGCGCCCCTTCGTCGACGAGGTAACGCGTCTACTCAGTTTCCTGATCCCGCTTTACCAGCGCGAGGGCAAGAGCTACCTGACCATCGGGCTCGGATGCACCGGCGGACGGCATCGCTCGCCCGTGCTCGCGCGGGCGCTCCAGGAGCGGCTGCGGAAGAAAGACTTCGACGTCGATGTGCGGGATCAGGATATTGCGCGATAGCGATGCGCGTAGAAAAAAAGGTTTCGTGCCGTAACTGGTACATCGATAGGATCGTACTTGACGCGCCTGCGCGCCGCGACTTAAATCCGATCGATGAGGTGGCGATGAAAAAAATCGGAACGCTCTACAGCATGCTTGCAATCGCGGCGACTCTGCTCGCGACGCTGATTGCCGCGCCGGCTGGCTGCGCGGGATTTTCCGAGCGCGATGTCAAGGCGTTCGACGCCAATACTCTGGTCTATGTCGCTACCGTGCGTAAGGACGGCAATCAAAGTAAGGCGGCGCCGGTATGGTTCACGTTGAGCGATGCTCGCGATCAATTGTTGATCCAGACGCACAAGGATACCTGGAAGGCGAAACGGATCCGGCGCGGCAGTCCCGTGATGGTCTGGATTGGCTCCAGCACCGGGCCGGCGTTTCTCGGTAAGGCCGAGATCACCACCGACGCGACGGTGGAGAACAAAATTCTGACCGATTTTCCGAAACGCTATACGACAAACTTTCTGATGGGTCCCAGCCAGAAAACGTTCGACAGCGGAGATCGCGTCGCGATCAGAATTACGCCGGCGAAGGACTTACCGGACGGATTCGAATCGCAGCCGGGCACTCCTGCGCCGCCCCTCGATGCGAAATAGCCGAAGGTCGGCGAGCCCGTCCGATCCGCTCGGATCGGAACCGCCAGCAGGCGCTAATTCATCGCGCTGCCGCAGTCGACGTTCAGCGTCTGGCCGGTCATGCCGCCCGACATATCGGAGACCAGGAACAGCGCGACGCGCGCGACTTCTTCCTCGGTCGCCATCCGGTTCATCGCGGCCTGCGAGAGAAATCCTTGCCGCACCGCTTCGTAAGGTTGGCCGAGAGCCTGAGCGCGCGCGCGCATGACGTTCTCGATTCGCTCGCCGGCGATCGCGCCCGGACAGATACAATTGCAGCGGATTCCGCGCGCGCCCCATTCGCCCGCGATCGTTTGCGTAAGTCCGATCATCGCCCACTTTGACGCCGCGTATGGGGAGCGCAGCGGGTAGCCGCGCCGTCCCGCGCCTGACGATATGTTGACCAGGTTGCCAGACCGCTGGCGATCCATCGTGGGCAGCACGGCGCGCGTCGCGAGCCAGGTGCCGGTGAGATCGATGTCGAGCGTTTCCTGCCATTCGGCGAGCGACATATCGGTTATCCGCTTGGTCGGCCCCGAGATGCCGGCGTTGTTCACCAGGATGTCGACGCGGTCGAACGCCTTGACCGTCTCCGCCACCATCGCGGCGCAATCCGCTTCTTTCGAGACGTCGGTGCGGAGATGAATCGCGCGGGCGCCGAGCGCCTCCAGGTCTTTGCAGGTTTTTTGCATCGGCTCGAGCGAGCGCGCTGCGATCGTGATTTTCATGCCGGCCTTGCCATAGGCGAGCGCGATCTCGCGGCCGATTCCATGACCGCCGCCGGTGATGATCGCGACCTTATCCTTGAGCTCGTTCATCGGGAAATTTCCTCCGTTCGATTCCGATCCAATTTCGATCGGGACATGCGCCATCGCGGCTGAGACTTTAATCACAACCGCGGCGCGCAACAACGCGCATGCCGAGCCTTGTCTCGCCGCCCGCGCGACCCATATCATTAGGGTTCTCTGATGGCCGCTGTAAAACCGATTCAGACGCCCGCCGAGAAGTCGCGCGGCTCGACCCTGCTCAACACTTTCAAGCTCGCATGCGTGGTGGCGCTGGTGGGCGGCTCGGTGTGGCTGCTAGTGGCGCACACCGAGTGGTTCCGCGACCCCAAGCAATTAAAAGTTGAGGTGCTGTCCTGGGGAGCGTGGGGACCGGCCATCTACATGCTGCTCTATGCGGTCGGCCCGTCGTTCCTGGTCCCCGGTGCGGTGATGACGATCGCGGGCGGGCTGGCGTTCGGCACGCTGTGGGGTTCGGTTTATTCGCTGATCGGAGCGGACGCGGGCGCGCTCATCGCCTTCGGGGCGGGACGGTTCCTGGGTAAATCATTCGTCGAGCGCACCGTCGGCAAGCGCTTCCATTCGATGCTGCGGGCCATCGCGCGCAATGGTTTCCAGATAATTTTCTACCTGCGGATGGTTCCCGTCATCCCGTACAACGCGCTGAACCTGTTGGCCGGCGCCTCGCCGATTTCGTTTCGCGATTATTTCTGGGCGAGCATGATCGGGATGGTGCCGGGCACGATCGTGTTTGCGTTCCTGGGCGATGCGCTGTGGCATCCGCTGTCGCCGAAGTTCTTCCTTGCGCTCGGCCTTATCATGTTCACGGTCGGATGCGGCGAGGTCTGGCGCCGTTGGTCCAGAGTCAAACTCGACGAAGAAGCCGCTTAGCGTCGAAAGTCAGGGGCGCCAGGCAACGCGCGCGCCCGCTCTAGGTGCCGCTTTCCCAGCTCGCGAGGTAGTGTTTCTGCTCGGCGCTCAGCGTGTCGATCTTGATTCCCATCGCCGCGAGCTTGAGGCTCGAAACGTCATCCTCGATTTCGGTCGGCACCGGATGGACCTTGACCTCGAGCTGTTCACCCAGCGCCACCCATTCGGATGCGAGCGCCTGGGTCGCAAAGCTCATGTCCATCACCTGCGCGGGATGCCCTTCGGCGCAGGCGAGATTCACCAGCCGTCCCTGTCCCAGCACGTTAAGGGTGCGCCCGTTCGCGAGATGATACGCGTCGACGTGGCGGGTGACTTCGTGTTCGACTTTGCGCGCTGCGTCGTTCAAATAGGCGATGTCGATCTCGACGTCGAAATGGCCGGAGTTGGAGAGGAACGCGCCGTCCTTCATCTCCTTGAAGTGCAGCGAGGAGATCACGTGCTTGTCGCCGGTCGCGGTAACGAAGATATCTCCGACTCGCGCTGCATCCGCCATTTTCATTACCCGGAACCCGTCCATCGCGGCTTCGAGCGCTCGCACCGGGTTGACCTCGGTCACGATCACGTCGGCGCCGAGACCGCGCGCGCGTGACGCGATCCCGCGCCCGCAATAGCCGTAGCCTGCGACCACGATGATCGATCCCGCGATCAGAACTCCGGTCGCCCGGATGATGCCGTCCAAAGTGGATTGTCCGGTGCCGTAGCGATTGTCGAACAGATGCTTCGTCTGCGCGTCATTGACCGCGACCACCGGAATTTTGAGCGCGTGACTTTTTTCCATCGCGCGGAGCCGAATTACACCGGTGGTGGTCTCCTCCATGCTCGCGCGTACCTCTTCCGCCTGCGCGCGATACTCAGTATGCAGCAGGCTCACGAGGTCGGCGCCGTCGTCCATGGTGATAGTGGGGCGATGCTCGAGCACGGCGCGAAGATGATTGTAGTAAGTATCGCGATCCTCGTCGTGAATCGCGAAAGTAGGTATTCCGTATTCCTTGACCAGTGCCGCGGCGACGTCGTCCTGAGTCGAGAGCGGATTCGACGCACAGCACACCACGTCGGCGCCTCCCGCCTTGAGTGCGCGCAGCAGGTTCGCGGTCTCGCAGGTGATATGCAGGCATGCGCCGAGGCGCTGACCCTTGAGCGGAAATTCCTTGGAGAACCGATCTCGGATAAGCCTCAGCACCGGCATCTGCTTGTCGGCCCATTCGATTCGCTTGCGTCCCGCCTCGGCGAGGCCCGGATCGCGCACGTCCCCTTCAGGAGCGCGCGCGGCGGCACGAGGCTTGGGCATGACTTTGCGCTGGCTGGCAACTGATCGCATCGAATTTGACTCCGGATCGTTTGTTTGGCGCGGCGACTTAGCGCCGTCCGTTGAGGCCGAAGGCGCTCTTCAGCTCTTCGGCCATGTCGACGCGCTCCCACGGGAACAACCCGTCGTGAGGCACGCGTCCGAAATGTCCGTAGGCGGCGGTCGCCTGGTAGATGGGCCGCTTCAGCTCGAGTCGCTTGATGATTCCGGCGGGGCGGAAGTCGAACAACTCGCGCAGCGTCGTTGACAGTTTCTGTTGCGGCACGATTCCGGTGTCGAAGGTGTCGACCAGAATAGAAAGCGGCTCCGCAACTCCGATCGCGTACGAGAGCTGGATCTCGCATTTGGTCGCGAGTCCCGCCGCGACCACGTTCTTCGCCACGTAACGCGCCATGTAGCACGCCGAGCGGTCGACCTTGCTCGGATCCTTGCCCGAGAACGCGCCGCCGCCGTGACGGCCGTAGCCCCCGTAGGTGTCGACGATTATTTTTCGCCCGGTGAGCCCGCAGTCGCCATGCGGTCCGCCGATCACGAAGCTGCCGGTCGGATTGACGTGATAGACCGTGGACCTGGTGAGGTACTGATCAGGAATCGTTTTCTTGATGAGTTCCTCGATGATCGCCTCGCGAATCGCCGCGTGCTTGACGTCGGGACTGTGCTGCGTCGAGACCACTACCGCGGTGACCTCGACCGGGCGGCCGTCCGCGTAGCGCACGGTCACCTGGCTCTTGCCGTCTGGGCGGAGCCACGCGAGCTTTTTCGCTTTGCGGAGCGCCGCGAGGTTTTCCATCAGGTGATGCGCAAGTGCTATCGGCAGCGGCATTATCTCCGGCGTCTCGTCGCACGCGAAGCCGAACATCAGACCCTGGTCGCCCGCGCCCTGCTCTTTATGAAGACCCGTGCCCTCGGTCACGCCCTGCGAGATATCGGCGGATTGCGGTTCGATCGCGGTCAGCACCGCGCAACTGTGGCCGTCGAAGCCGGTCTCCATATTGTCGTAGCCGATGTTGATCGCGGTCTTGCGCGCGATATCGACATAGTCGGGACGCGTCTTGCTGGTGATTTCGCCGGCGAGAACGATAAGGCCGGTTTTGGCCAGCGACTCGAGCGCGACTCGCGAGTTGGGGTCCTCGGCCAGGAGCGCGTCGAGCACGGCGTCCGAGATCTGATCGCACATCTTGTCGGGATGGCCCTCGGAGACTGACTCCGAGGTGAAAAGAAAATCGTTAAGCGGCATTTGCGATGGCTCCTGGAGGGAAGCTCCGTCCGGACTTGGTTCCGGGAGCATTCCCGGGAAAGGCGGTCAGCGAGCGGGGAAGATTGAATATGCTTTCAAGTCGATAACGGCGTCGCTGCGAGGTGCCCATCGAATTGCAAAAGCACTCGCGTGCTCGATCGTTTTCCCGAACTTCGAGGTATAACTGACCGCTCGGACAGAAGCAAGATGACGCTGCTATTCCTCGCCGAAACGCTCTTCGAACAGGGTCTGCACCGCCTTCAGCGCCTCGCGCGCATCGGGGCCTTCGGCGCGGACCTTGAGTTTTGAGCCCTTGCCGGCGCCGAGCATTATGAGCCCCGTTACGCTCTTCGCACTCACCTGGTTCTTGCCGCGTCCGATCGTTATCTGCGACGCGAAGCGCGCCGCGGTCTGCTGCAATGTGGAAGCGGCTCTCAGGTGAAGCCCGAGCCGATTCTTGATCTCCACTGTCGCCTCCGCCACCTGCACGCATTCAAAGATACGGCTAAGCGGCGCCGCGGTAAACGAGTGGGCGAAAAATCAATCGGCCTCGGGAGCCGCCTGGACCGTGGTCGCGAGATCGATGGCCGATCGGCGCCCGCTGACTTCATCGCCGGCATGATGCTCGAGCGGCAGGAACAGCAGCGACGACGCCAGCGCGAGCAATCCCATCGCGACAAAAGCCGGCGTGAAGTCATGACTCGACAGCGATGCGGCTCCGCGCGCGCCCAGGCTCACGTGCAGCAGCAACGCGCCGGTCGCCACGCCCAGGCTGAGAAAGAGTTGCTGCGCCATACTCGACAGGCTGCTCGCGCTGCTCATCAGCGAGTTGGGCACGTCGGCATAGGCGAGCGTCCCCAGCGCGGTGAATTGCAGCGAGCGAAAGAATCCCCCTGACAGCAGCGCGATCACGATGATCGTGTGCGGCGTCGACGGACGGAAGAGCGCGTAGCTCATCATGATGAATGCGCTCAAATCGCCGTTGCCGATTAGTACCCTGCGAAAGCCCAGGCGCCGGATTATCGGCGTCGCGGTGACTTTCATGAACAGCGCCCCCGCGGCGCTGGTGAACGTGAGCAGGCCAGAGGCGAAGGGGCTCAGCCCGAAGACCACCTGCAGCAGCATCGCGAGTAAAAACGGCAGCGCGCCGATCCCCATCCGGTACAGGCCGCCGCCCAGCGTGGCGGCGCGGAAGGTCGGAATTTTTATCAGCCCCAGGTCAATGATGGGATACGAAATGCGCCGCGCGTGCAGAATGTAAAACCCCATGCACATCGCGCCGGCGACCATCACGCACATGATGATGCTGGCCGGGATGACGCCGCGGCCGATCGACTCGAAGCCGAAGACCAGGCCCGCAAGTCCAAGCCCGGTGAGCAAAAACCCGCGCAGGTCGAGCGGACCGACTTCGTCCTCGCGGATGTTCTCGATGTGCAGAGTGACCAGCGTGATACCGATCAAACCGATCGGCACGTTGATGAAGAAAATCCAGCGCCACGAATAGTAGGTCACGATGAAACCGCCGAGCGGCGGTCCGACCACCGGACCGAGCACTGCCGGCACGGTCAGATAAGACATCGCGGTCACCAGGTCGGCCTTGGCCACAGTCTTCAGTACGATCAGCCGCCCGACCGGCACCATCATGGCGCCGCCGAAGCCTTGCAGGATGCGCGCTGCGACCAGCTCGGGCAGCGAATTGGCCATCCCGCAACAGACCGAGCCGATCGTGAAGATCACGATCGCGGAGCGAAACACCGTGCGCGCTCCGAAGCGGTCGGCCATCCAGCCGCTTATCGGGATGAACACGGCGAGGCTCAGCAGGTAAGAGGTGATCGCGAGATTGAGCTTGATCGGATCCTCGCCCAACGACTTGGCCATCGCGGGCAAGGCGGTCGCGATGACCGTCGCGTCGAGCATCTCCATGAACAGCGCGCAGCCGACAATAATCGGGGCCAGGAACTCGAACACGGAGGTGTCGGTACGCTCGGAACTCATCGCTGCGGACTACACAGGACACTGACACGATAGAGAAAGACGTGATCGCGGTAAACCGGCTGCGCCGCGATGCGTCAGTTGCCGTTGCGCGAAGTCGCGGGGCGGGACTCCGGAGCCTCGGCCTCTCCAGCCATCGCGGCGGTAAACAGCTCGCGCAGGCGCGGCTCGATGATGGCGTCGCGGGTGGTGCCCTCGCGCCGCCGCCACGCGCGCAGCGGAATTACCGCCTTCGCCATGTTGCGATGGCCGCCCGCGCTGCCGATATCGCCGAACAGCGTCTTCACCGCCTCACCGGTGCTGCCGCGGCCGGTGCCGTGATTCCGCACCGAGATCACCAGCTTCGAGCCGAGCTTGCCCGCGACCGCAACCCACTCCACGCCCTCGAACTGCAGGCAGAAGTCCGCCATCTGCACGATCAGATCGTCGCGCTCCACCGGTCCGAGGTTCAGCACGACAAGCCCGTTCGATACGGTGAGACGCTTCATCGCGCGGCCCAGCACCTGCGCGAATTTGAGCGGCAGTTCGGGACGATCGATCTGCCGCAGCAGGGCGTAGTTCACGAGCGGAGTAAGATGCGTGAACGCCTGCAAGTCGACGTCGGTCACCCGGCGCGAGAGTGCCAGCGTGTCGCTGCGGATGCCGTAGACCAGCGCCGTCGCGAGGCGCTCGCTGATGTGCTCGTCGGCGCTCATCAGGTACTCGGTCATGATGGTTGCGGTCGCGCCGTACTTGGTGCGCACGTCCTCGAACGGCGCGCTGCCAGACGGGTAACCGGGATGATGATCGATCGCGACGTCGGCGCGCGGAATGCGGTCGCCGAAGAACGGCGGCTGCACGTCGACCATCGCGATCTTGTTGAACGCCCGCAAGTCTTCGGTCGTCGCCTTCTGAATTTCAATTTCCAGCAGATGCACCATGGTGCGGTTCTCAGGCCGCGTGACCGGTGTGAAGCTGAAGAACGGCGTGGTCTGCTTGTTGCGGCCGAGCAGCGTGCGCAGCGCCATCGCGCTCGACATTGCGTCGGGATCGGGATCGTCCTGAAGCATGATCGCGACGCGGTCGCCCTCGCCGATGAGCGCACGCAATTCCTTGATCTTCTGTTTGGTGAAAGCCTGATCCATGACGCCCCCGCGCGCGCTATGGCCGCGGGAAAAGACGGGCGCGCGTTACTCAGTCGCGGACGGTCTCAGCCGCCCGGGAATTCGCGAAGCGGGGCTTAAACGATGAAGGGTCCGCCGAATTGCTGGAAGAATCCATGGACTTCCGCAAGTATCACAGCGCGTCGATTTGAATCAAATGCTATACAATTGACATCGCTATGGAAGACCACGCCGACAACTCGAAAAGCCCGCGTCCCTGTGAGATTTGCCGGCGCCCGGCCCCTGAATGGTTTCTGCATCTCGCGGTCGAGGACTCCTCCGGGTTCCGCCAGGAGGCCTTTGTCTGCGCCAACTGCGCGGTTAAACTTCGTCTTGCCTCCGAGAAGACGCGCGACCTGCAAGTCGACCCGTGGTTCCGCGAGGCCGTCGCGCGGGTGCTCCGCGGCAAGCTGGAAGGCGAGGAACAGTAGCCACCATGGCCGGCGCGTCCGAATCGAATCGCGAGCAGGCACCGCTCGCGGGCCACGAGCTGTGGCCTCGCGAAGAGGCGGTGCGGCTCGTGCAACGCGTCAAGGATTACGCGCCGTCGCGGCCGGTCGTCTTCCAGAGCGGCTTCGGGCCCTCGGGCCTGCCCCATCTTGGCACCATGTGCGAAATTCTGCGGCCCGCTTACGTGCGCCAGGCCTTCGCGCTTCTCGAGCCGTCGCGGCCGTCGCGGCTGATCATTTTCATCGACGATATGGACGGCCTCCGCAAGGTGCCGGAGAATGTTCCGCGCCGCGAGGAGATGGCGCAGCACCTCGGCGAGCCGGTCTCGCGGATTCCCGACCCGTTCGGATGCTGCGCGAGCTTTGCCGATCACATGCTGGGCTTGCTGATCAAGTTTCTCGAACCAGTCGAAGTGGAATACGAACTGGTGCGCGCCTTCGAGATGTACGCGAGCGGCGGGTTCGACGAAGCGCTGAAACTGATTCTCGCCAAACACGCAGAGATCAGCGCGATAATCACTCCGACGCTGCGCGAGGAAAATCGCGCGGGATGGTCGCCTTTCATGCCGCTTTGCCCGCGATGCGGGAAAATCGTCGAGCGTCAGGTGACCGCATACCATCCTGAGCGCGCGACCGTCGAGTTCAGCTGTGAGCGCAGTGCGGGCGACGCGCAAGGATGCGGATGGAGCGGCGAGCAGAGCGTGCTCGGCGGCCACGCGAAGGTGCAATGGAAAGTCGATTGGGCGCTCAGGTGGTACGCGCTCAAGGTCGACTACGAACTGTACGGCAAGGACCTTACCGACTCCGCGCGGCTCTCGGGCGAGATCCTGCGTCTCCTCGGCGCGCGCGCGCCACTCGGCTTTCCGTTCGAGATGTTTCTCGATGAAGAGGGGCACAAGGTCTCGAAGTCGATTGGGCGCGGCGTCACCGTCGAGCAATGGCTTCGCTACGCGCCGATCGAGGTGCTGAGATTTTTCCTGCTGCAGAACCCGCGCCGCGCGCGCCGCCTGTTCCTCGGCTCGATACCGCAGTACACCGACGATTACCTGGCCGCGCTGCGCGAGTACGCCACGGCGCCGTCGGACCAAACGCGGCGCAGCTCGCCGCTGCAGTTCGTGCTGCAGAGCCTCAGCCCGCGGCGCTTCGACTCGGAACTGAGCTTCGGCCTGATGATGAACCTGGTGGCGGCGCTCGGAAGCTCAGACCGCGATTTCATCTGGAGCTATCTAACGCGTTACGACGCGAAGATCGCAGCTGACCCCGAGACCGAGGCGATGTGCCGAACGCTGATGGAATGCGCGCTCAACTTCTATACCGATTTCGTCGAACCGGCCAAGAAGCCGTACCTGCCGTCCTCCGGCGAGCGCGAGCAACTGGAAAAGCTCGTCGAGTATCTGACGCACAACCCGGACGCGAGCGCCGAGGAAATCGAGAAAAAAATCTACGACCTCGGGCGCGAGTACTACGACAAGCCGGGCAAGATTTTCCCGCTGATGTACCGCGCGATCCTTGGTCAAGAGCGCGGCCCGCGCCTGGGCGCATTCATCCGCCTCGCCACTCCCGCGCGCGTCGCCGAACTGGTCGCCGCGGCGTTCTCGCGCAGCGCATAAGATCTCGCGTCTTTCGGGAGGAGAAGAACCGATCACACGAACTCGGCGAAGACCGAGTCCGCGAGCTCAAGGCCGCGGTCGCTGAGCAGGATTCTGCCGCGCTCGCGAATCAGCAGGCCGCCCTCGACCAGCGGCGCGGCTTGCGCGCCGAACACGTCCTCGAAGTCGCGTCCGAAACGCGCGCGGAAATCCTCGAGCGCGAATCCCGCGCGCAGCCGCAGATTCAGAAACACGAACTCGCTGGCCGCGGTGGCCTCATCGATGGTTTCAAATCCCGCCTCGGCGATACCGCCCGCGAGCGCGTGCTCGATGTAGCGGGCAGGCGTCCGCTCGTTCCACCATCGCCGGCCGCCTGCGCCCGCGCCGGCCGCGTCGCGCGCGTAACTATGCGCGCCGGCGCCGATCCCCAGGTACGTCTCGCTGCGCCAGTAAGTGAGATTGTGCCGCGCCTCGCATCCGGGGCGCGCGTAATTCGAAATCTCGTACATCGCATAGCCGCGGCGCGGAAGCTCCTCGCGCACAGCCGCGTACATCGCGGCCTGCTCATCGCTCTTCAGCGGATGTATCCGCCCGCGTTTCATGTCGGTGAAAAACGCGGTGCCTTCTTCGAACGTGAGGTTGTATGCGGAGATATGGTCGGGCTCGAGCGCCGCCGCCTCGGCGATATCGCTGCTCACGTCGGCGACGGTCTGGCCCGGTACCGCGAAGATGAGGTCGAGATTCAGATGCTCGAAGCCTGCGCGATGCGCCAGTCTCGCTGCCGCGCGCGTGTCGTCCGCGCTATGCAGCCGGCCGAGGAACTTGAGCGTCGATTCCTTGAACGATTGCGCGCCGAAGCTCACCCGGTTCACGCCTGCCGCGCGCATCCCGATGAGCTTTGCTGCGTCGACGGTGCCCGGATTCGACTCCAGCGTGATCTCAGCTCGCCGCTCGATTCCCGAGATGCGTTCCGCCGCGTCGATGATCTTGCCGATTGACGCGGGCGCGAACAGCGACGGCGTCCCGCCGCCGAAGAAGATCGTTTTGATTCGATGCGCCGCGAATGCTGCCGCGCCGACGCGATGCTCGAGCTCCGTTATCAACGCGCTCGTGTAATCAGCCTCGGGCCATGACGCAGCCGCATACGAGTTGAAGTCGCAGTACGGACACTTCGATTGGCAGTACGGAATATGAATGTATAGCGAATAGCTCATCGCGCTAGCGGCCTTTGAATGCAGGCGCGCGCTTTTCGAGAAATGCGTTCACGCCTTCCGCGAGGTCGTCGCTGCTCGCCACCAGCGCCACCATCTCCTTGAGGTAGGTGAGGGCCGCCGTGTAATCCATCGCCGCTGAGTTGTAGATGGCCTGCTTACCGAGCCCCATCACCAGCGGGCTGAAGCTCTTGAGCCGCCGCGCCAATCGACGCACCTCGGAGTCGAGCTGTGAGAGCGGCACCAGCCTGGTCACCAGGCCGAGCTCGACCGCGCGGCGCACGTCGATGCGCTCGCCACCGAGCGCGAGCTCGACCGCCGCGCGCGGCCCGCACAGGCGGAGGATAGGCGCCATCACGACCATCGGGAACAGTCCCAGTGTGATCTCCGGGAGCCCGAACTCGGCGTTGTCCGCCGCGAGCACGAAGTCGCATCCGACCGCCAGTCCCATCCCGCCCGCAAGCGCGAAACCCGCGACGCGCGCGATCACCGGCTGCGGCATCCGATGAATCGTCTCCAGCACTTCGGCGACGCCGCCGAAGTAGCGCCGCCGCGACGGGATATCGCTGAGCGTCGCGACTTCCTTCAGATCCGCGCCCGCGCAGAAGGCGACATCGCCGGCGCCGCGCAAGATCACGACGCGCACGGCGGAATCAGTCGCGAGCTCCGAAAACGCGGCGCGCAACTCCGCGATAGTCGGGGTGGTCAGAGCGTTGCGCGCAGCCGGGCGATTGATGGTGACGGTCGCGACGCCGTCTTCACGAACGACGATGATGTTCTCGAATGCCACTGCGAGGTCTATCTTACGGCGCGCCTCACCGCGTTGGCTACGGCATCTGTCTATCCAATGCGCTTCGACCGAACCGGCGTGCGTGCGTTCTACTCGCGCGGCGCGGCGGCTATACTGATCCGACCATTGGCCACGAACGAAGTTTTAAAGGTCGCGGAAAACGCACCGGGCGAGCCTGAGACCGCGGCGCAAAACCAGCCGCGGCGCGGGGGCGGCGGCTATGCGGGCGTCGTCGCCTCGGGAATCCTGCTGAGCCGCATCGCGGGCCTCATCCGGCAGAGCATCTTCGCGCATTTCTTGGGCAACTCCGCCGCCGCCGACGCGTTCACCGCCGGCTTCCGAATTCCCAACATCCTGCAGAATCTGCTCGGCGAGGGCGTGCTCTCGGCGTCGTTCATTCCCGTGTACAGCAAGCTGCTTGGAGAAGGCGACCAGGAGACCGCTGACATGCTGGCGTGGGGCGTCGGCGCGCTGCTGAGCCTCGGGGTCGCGATCCTGGTCACGCTCGGGATAATCGGTGCGCCCTACCTGATCGACGTGATTGCGCCGGGCTTCGAGGCCGACAAGCGCGAGCTGACCATCCAGATCGTTCGCATCCTGTTTCCCGGCACCGGCTTGCTCGTGATGTCGGCGTGGTGCCTGGGCGTGCTCAACAGCCATCACAAATTTTTCGCGTCGTATGCGGCGCCGGTTGCGTGGAACCTCGCGATGATCGCGGCGCTCATCTACTACGGTCCGCGCCGCTCGCAGGACGGCCTCGCGATCGCGATCTCGTGGGCGTCGGTGGTCGGCTCGCTGCTGCAGATAATCGTGCAGCTCCCGCAGACGTTCGCGCTGATGCGGCGGCATCGAATCGACTTCGCGCGAATCGCGTCGCCGCTGAAGTCGGTGTTCAACAACCTGACGCCGGTGATCGCGAGCAAGGGAGCAGTCAACGTTAGCGCCTACGTCGATACCGTCCTCGCGAGCCTGCTGCCGACCGGCGCGGTGGCGGCGCTCAATTACGGCCAGCTCATTTACATGCTGCCCGTGAGCCTGTTCGGTTTCTCGGTCGCCGCGTCGGAACTGCCGACGATGTCGCGTGCGGCGGCCGCGCCCGAGCAGATGACCTCGATACTTCGGCAGCGGCTTGATCGCGGACTCAAGCAAATCGCCTTTTGGGTGGTGCCCTCGGCGGCGGCGTTCATTTTTCTCGGCGACGTGCTGGCAGCGCTGCTCTATCAATCCGGAGAATTCCGGCACGCCGATGCCATCTACGTTTGGTCGGTGATCGCGGGATCGGGAGTGGGGCTGCTGGCGGCAACCCTGGGCCGGCTCTACAACTCGGCTTTCTACGCGCTCTGGGATACTCGCACGCCGCTCCGCTATGCGCTGATTCGCGTCGGGCTGACACTTGTGCTCGGTTACCTTTGTGCGATTCCATTGCCGCCGATAATCGGCATCGCGCAGAAGTGGGGTGTGGCGGGGCTGACCGCTTCCGCGGGTATCGCGGGATGGGTCGAGTTCGCGCTCCTGAGAAGTGCGCTCAACAAGCGAATCGGATGGACGGGACTGCAGAGCAAGTTTCTGACCCAACTGTGGGTGATGGCGCTCGCCGCATCGGCGGCGGGATTTCTCGTCAAGACGCGCACGATGTTCCTTGGGCCGCGCATCAGCGGCCTCGCGGTGCTGGGAGCCTTCGGCCTCGTTTATGTCGGCCTTGCGTGGTGGTTCGAAGTGTCGGAGTTGCAGGCCTTACTAAACCGTTTCGCCGGTCTCGGCCGCGCACGGCGTGCGCGATGATCCGCGCGGCGCAGTCAGCGAGGGCCGCCGCCGAGGCGCTCGATCGTATGCGTCGTGCTGTGGCCGCCGAGCATCGGCGCAAGCACCACGCGCCCGCCGCGCGACTCGACAAATTCCTGCCCGTCGACGATTTTCCCCGACCAATCTGCGCCTTTGATCAACACGTCGGGATGCACGCCGCGGATGATTTTTTCCGCATGCGTGTCGTCGAAAACAACCACGTAGTCCACCGCCTCTAGCGCCGCCAGGATTCGCGCGCGCTCCGCCGCCGGATAGATGGGGCGCACGGCGCCCTTCAGCGCGTGCACGCTGCGATCGCTGTTGAGTCCGACCACCAGCAGGTCGGCCTGGGCGCGCGCGAAGGCGAGAATCTGCACGTGCCCCGCGTGCAACAAGTCGAAGCATCCGTTGGTAAACGCGATCCGCTTGCCCGCGCGCCGCTCTCGCTCCAGCGCGGCCTTGAGCTCCTCGGCCGAGACAATCTTGCGCTGGTAGCCGTCATGCGCAGGGCTGAGCGCGCGCGCCAGGTCGTCGCGCGTGATTATCTCGGTGCCGAGGCGGCTGACCTCGATACTCGCCGCGATGTTCGCTATTCGCGCCGCCGCCTCGTAGCCAAGCCCGGCGATCGCGAACAGCCCGAACACGCTCAGCACCACGTCGCCCGCGCCGGTGACGTCATAGACGTCGCGCGGCACCGTCGAGACGTAAGTGTCGCGGCCGCCGCGCTCGGCGAGGTACATCCCGTCGCGATCGAGCGTGACCAGGCAGGCGTCGAGCTCGAGTTTGCGCACGAGAGTCTCGGCCGCCTTGCGCCACGCGGCGCGATCGACCAGCCGGGTCCCGGTTGCGAACTCGGTCTCGTAGCGATTCGGCGTCAGCGCGTTGACGCCGCGATAGATCGAGAAGTCGTCGTTGACGCGCGGGTCGGCGATCACCGGAATTTTCCGCCGTCGCGCGCCGTCGATAATCGCGCGCATCAGCGCCGGCGTGAGAAGTCCTTTGTTGATGTCGGAAACCAGTACCCCGTCGCAGCGGGCGAGCTCCTGTTCGAGGCGCCGAATCAGCTCGCGCTCGCGCGCGGGCTTCAGCGGCGAAGGGTCTTCCTCGTCGACTCGCAGCAGTTGCTGGGTCGCGCGATGGGCGGTCTGCACCGAGCCAAACATCCGGTCTTTGACGATCGTGGGGCGGTCGGGGTCGGTCAGCAACGCGCGCGTCGAGATGCCGAGGGCGCCGAAAATCTCGCGGAGCATCCGCCCGTTGCGATCCGCGCCGACCACGCTGAGCGCGCTCACTTCGGCGCCGAGCGCGCGCAGGTTCGCCATCACGAAGCCGGCGTTGCCGGGTTTCTCCTCGCGGCGCTCGACGCGGAGCACGGGGATTGGGGCCTCGGGCGAGATTCGCGACACGTCGCCCCACAGATAGCGATCGAGGATAACCTCGCCCGCGACCAGCACGCGGAGCGGCTTGAGCGCCGGGATAGCCAGCTCCTCGCTCGGCGATTTTTCGCGCGCGGCGCGCCGGATTTTCTTTGCGGCCATGATTCAGGTCATGACTCGGGTCATGGTTACGGAATGATACGGCATCGCTGCCGCATCAAGAAACAAAAAATAAACGGAACAAAACCCACGCTGCGCGCGGCCTACCCCCCCCCGACGCACGTTTAGCGATTGATTGGCCGCGCTAACGAATCGCGTAGCCCCCATCGACGTAGACCGTGGACCCAGTCACGAAGTCGGAGGCGTGCGAGGCGAGGAAAATCGCCGCGCCGCCCAGTTCCTCGGCCGCGCCGAAACGGCCCGCCGGCGTGCGCGTGATTATCTCATCGTAAAGTGGAGTGCCTTTCACGCCCGCCGTCATCTCCGTCGCGATCCATCCCGGAACCACCGCGTTGACCTGGATATTGTGCGGGGCCAGCTCGATCGCCATCGACTTGGTGAGCTGCACCAGTCCGCCCTTCGCCGCCGAATAAGACGCGACGCCGGGCGAGCCGAAGCGCGCGTACTCGCTCGCGATATTGATTATCTTGCCGCCGGCTTTGCGCTTGACCATCGATTGCGCTGCGATCTGCGAGAGCAGAAAACACGAGCTCAGATTCGTCTCGATGACGCGGTCCCACGCTTCGGCCTCGAGCTTGAGCGAGCTCCGCAGAATCGAGATGCCGGCGTTGTTCACCAGTATGTCGACCGGGCCGAGCTTGCGTTCCGTTTCCACGAACGCGGGGCGGAGTTCCGCGCGTTTCGTCACGTCGAGTCTCAGAGCCATCGCGGGGACTTTGAGATGTTCGAGCTCCTCCAGTACCGCGTGATTTTTCTCCTCGTTACGGGCCAGGATCGCGACCGCCGCGCCTGCCTCGGCAAGTCCAAGGGCGATTCCGCGCCCGATTCCGCCGTTGCCGCCGGTGACGATCGCGACGCGTCCACTCAAGTCGAACATCGGGTGACTCGGCATCTCGAAACCTCCTCCATTAAACCAACCAGCCGGCGACCGGCAAAAGGATTTGACCCCACCCTGCCCAACCCGACGGCGAGCGGTTGGACAGCAAACGGCGCGGGCTCCTATATTGGCGTTTCGCGCGCATTGAAGTCGAGGCGACGCGAGTCGAGTGTCGACGCGCCGGGAGCGCGCGCGCGCAAAGCAGCAGAGGTATCAGCGAGCATGGGACTCAGAACCGCCGAACAGTATAAGGCATCGCTGCGCGACGGCCGCGCCGTGTACTTCCGCGGCGAGAAAGTCGCCGACGTCACCACGCATCCGGTCATCGGGATCGCGGTCGAGCACGCGGCGCTCGACTACCGGATGGCGGAAGACCCGAAGTATCGCGACCTGGCGGTCGTGAAAGACAGCGGCGGCGAGTACAGCCGCTACTATCACGTCCCGCAAAACGGCGACGACTTGCTCAAACGCAGCGCGCTGATCGCGGCCTCGACTCGCGAGGGCGCAACCCTGGTCGTGCTGATCAAGGAAATCGGCACCGACGCGTTGCTGGCGCTGCATATCATCGGAGAGCGGCTCGCCGCCGCGGGCAAGCCCGAGTATCGCGAGCGTATCCGCAAATATTACCGCGAATGCCGGGACAACGATCTCGCCGTCGCGGTCGCGCAGACTGACGTAAAGGGCGACCGCTCGCTGGGCCCCACACAGCAGGAGCATCCGGACTACTACGTGCGAATCGTCGAGGAACGCCCTGACGGAATCGTGGTGCGGGGCGCCAAGGTGCACACCTCGGTCTCTACCAACACCAACGAGGTGATCGTGCTGCCGACGCGCGCGATGCGCGCCGAGGACAAGGCCTATGCGGTCGCGTTCGCGCTTCCCATCAACACGCCGGGGCTCAAGCTAATCGCGAGCCCGCACGGCGCCGGCGGCAAGAACGACTTCGAACATCCGCTGAGCTCGCGCCACAAGATGATGGAGACGCTGACCGTGTTCGACGACGTGTTCGTCCCGCGCGAGCGGGTGTTCCTGCAGGGCGAGATAGATTTCGCGGGGCTGCTCGCGTTGACCTTCGTCCGCTTCCATCGCTTCACCGCGGTGTCGTACAAGCTGCCCTTGCTGGAGCTGCTGGCCGGCGCGGGCTACGCAGTGGCCGAGGCCAACGGAATCGTGCGCGCCGGACACGTGCGCGACAAGCTGACCCATCTCGCCGCCTACCACACGACGGTGCGCGGGCTCATCGAGCACGCGGCGCGCACCTGCACCGTCGAGGACGGCGTTGCAGTGCCGAACACGCTCATCACCAACATCGCCAAGTATCACTTTGCGCACAACTATCATCTCGCAGTGCAGATGGTGCAGGACCTCGCCGGCGGTCTGTTGGTCACTGCGCCGGCCGCGGAGGATCTCACCAGCGAAGCGACGCGCGGCTACGTGATGAAATATCTTGGCGGCGCGAAGGGGTTCGATGCGGAGAAGCGGCTTCGGCTGCTCGCCCTGGTGAGCGATCTCACTTCATCGGATTTTGGCGGCTACCAGGAGGTGCTCGCGGTTCACGCCGAAGGCGGTTTCGAGGCCGAGAAGCTCGCGGCGTATCGCGAATACGACTTCAAGTCAGTCGCGGCGTATGCGCGAAAGCTCGCGGGCGTTTAGGCTCCTGACCTGACGACTTTCACGGCTTGACGAATTTCAGCATGAAGCGATCACTGGTGCCGCGACGCGGTCCCGCGGCCTGCGGCGCCGTCACCCAGGTTCGATCGTCCTCCGGATGACGCAGCGCGCTGGAGGCGGCGGCCAGCTTGAAGCCGGACTTCTCGACTTCGGCCACCAGAAAGCTCTCGTCGATTCGATGCAGCGCTACGTCGCTCGCACCGCTGCCCGCCTTGGCGCTGTGATCCACGATGCCATAGACGCCGCCCGGCTTGAGCGCGGCGAAGACCTCGCGATTCACCTTGTCGCGATCGACTTTGCGCAGTACCAGGTCGTGGTAGTTCATGTTCGTGATGACCGCGTCGAGCGTTCCAGGCTCCGGCCCGGCGGTCATTCCTCCCACCGCGCCGGCCGAGAACAGATCGTCAGCATCGTAGTTCTTGCTTATCGCGATGACGTTCGAAAGCGCCGGATTCTTGAGCCTTAAGTTCCACGCCTCGCCGATTCGTTTGGCCGCGGGCGGGAAGACCGGATTCTGCGAGTACACCGCTCCGGTCGGGCCGACCACCAGCGCGAGCAACTGGGTCGTGTATCCGCCGCCCGCGAAGAGTTCACCGACCTTCATCCCGGGCTTGATGCCAAAAAACGCCAGCATTTGATCGGGCCGGCGCCCCGCATCGAGAGCTCGGTCAGCCGCGGGCCGTCCCGGAGAATTGACCGCGTCCTTGATGTTTTGCGGAATCTGGTCGGCGCGAATTGGCGGCGATTCCTTGACCGCCGTGATCTGCGCAGTGGATTGAGATTGAGAATTTTGCGCGCGTGCGAGATGAGTCCACGCCGCCAGGGAAATTCCGATCGCACCGGCTACCGCGAAAAGACTAGTTGACCGTTTGAACATGGTTGCTCCCTGCTGGCCGTGGAATTTCCAAGACGCTTCGACCTTCGGTGAAAGGGTGACGCGCCAATCCTATGCGCCATCGGCGTATTTGTGAAAGTAGGCGTCCGTGCACAATCCTTGTGCGGAATTTCACGGAGGACAGGAGGTTCAGAGCTCGACGTGCAGCCGCATTCCCGGAACGATCACCGGACCGCGATCGCGGTTGTAGCCGGGGTTATCGATGTACTGGAGATCCAAAGCGCCATAGAAACCGGCGTGCACGGGAATTGGGAAGTTGTAGTAGCACTCCATGATCTTCTCGGGACCGTAGGTAAGCCGGCCGTCACCCAAAAGGAAGCCGAGTCCGCCCAAGCCGAGATACTGGCGATGTCTTCGCGAGATTCCATTGCCGACAAATGCCACGCCGAACTTGTCTTCGGAGCGGTTCCATAGGCTGCCGCGGAGATCGCCGCCGAACGCGATCGTTTGGTTCACTTCCGTGTAGTTGAAGGATTCGTGCTGGCCTTCATTCCAGCCCGCGCGAAAGAAGCCCCTGAGATAGTCGTTGAATTCCTGCTCCGCATTGACGCCAAATCCATACTTGAGTTTCGTCCGCCGGGGATGCGCGGTGATGTCCGGCACGTGTGTTACTCCCTGAGCGAAGAGATCGATCGCCTGATGATAGTCGCCCATATTGGCGAAATTGGTAAATCCGAGAAGCCGAATGACGGTGCTGCGGTTTTCGATCAGCTCCGGCCGTAACTCCACTTCATAGTTCTCGGAATGCGCATCCTGCAGGTTCTTTTGAAGATTCAGTCCGTTGGCGCGCTTGGATACGAGGGCTTCAGCGAAGCGAAAGCCCCACCAGCGATCTTCGTAGTCGATAACCCCGCCGTAAGTGTACCCTCGGGTGTCCGCGGCGTAGTCGTAGGCGCCATTGTTTACCACGGTCCAGTTCATGAACTGCATATGACTATCGTTCGCGACACTGTTGAGATCGAAGAAGTCAACCATGTCGAACTTGCCAAGGTGGATATCGAGCCGGCGGACCGGAAGAGTAGTGAGCATTGAGAGGGGCGTGCGCTCAACGCTGAGCGTGTCCTTGCTCAGCGAGATCACTTTGCGAAGCCAAAACCTGGCGACATAAGGCTTTGCACTCAGCTCCGGGTTCCTGACCGCGTCCAGGTTGGTGAATCCGGCCAGCCCGAGGACCTGACTGAGGCCGCTGCCTCCAGCGCTTTCGATATCCAGGACGGTTTCGGTCGAAGGGTCCAGCTCGAGACCGGTGTAGAGCGTGATGAGTTCGGAAGCAGCCTGTTCCGAGGCATGCTCGAAGCTGTGGGCGCCGCTGTATGCGGCGGGAAAGCGCGGGTGCCATTGGAAGATGAAGTTGCCCTGTCCAGAGATCCACAGTGGGAGCGTTTGTGAGTGTGCGAAGACCGTGTCCTGGCCGCTGTCGTAACTGATCTGGGCCAGGATCGGCGACGACGCAAGAATTGCGCAGAGCAGACTGGCGGCAGCAATCAAAAATATCCTGACCAACGCGCGCAGCACGCCAATCTATCCTACCGGACTCGATGCTTCTAAGGATGCATGTTGTCGCACCCGCGAGCGAGGAAGAAGCGTCGCACGCGTGCTGAGGGGGATCCCAGAGCAACCTGAGAATCTCGGCTTGTCGGATTGCCGCAGTCGCAGCATCCGCGCCTTAGAGCCGCCTCCGGAGGATCACGTTCTCGGACCTGACCGGGCCGTAGTGATAAGGCGCGACTTCCCCGGTCGGTTCGAAGCCGAGGCTTTCCCAGAAAGGAATAACCTCCGCGTTGGTGCGAATCACACCACCGCGTATCGTATCGCAGGTACCCCAATCTCGAATGAGCTGTCCGATCATCGCGTAGGCGCGGCGACCCACTCCCTGGCGCTGATGCTTCTCGGAGATCAGCAGCAGTCCGAGGATCGCCGTCGTGGGGTTCGGATAACCACGAATGACGTCGGCGCAGCCGATCAGTTGGTCACCGCAATAGATGCCGAACAGGAATTTGTCTCCGTGTGCCTTGCCTTGGGGAAGCGCAGCAAAGACACTTGCGGCGCCGTCGGGCCCGGTCGGAGCGCCGGTAATGCGAGTCGAGCAAGTGGGCGCCTCTTCCAACACACCCTGAAGCTCCTTCAGCTCTGCCGGCTCACCCTTCAGCCGCCGAATGTGATGGTGTCCTGGCGCATCGCCGCACTCCCGTCCCCGCTTCACCGTGGCCACTGTGCCGGCAGGACGCGCGATTACTTATCCGTTCGGAGCTCGACGGTGTTGCCGTCGGGATCGAGGATCCAGAGCTGGTGGCCCGCGATATTGCCCGGCGCCTCGAGGAACTCGATGCCCATCTCCTTCAGCGCGCGCTTGGTCTCGTCAAAGTCCTCGACCTCGATCGCGACGTGGGGGCCGAGCGGATCGGGCTTGCTTCCGCGATTCTCGCTCGCGATGAGATGAATCGCGTCGTCGCCGACAGCATACCACGCGCCGCCGAAGCCGAAATCGGGACGGGGCAGGGCTTTCAAGCCGAGCACCTTCTCGTAAAAATTCTTCGACCTTTCGACTTCCGTGATCCTGACTGCGGTATGGCTGAAGCGGCGTGCCTTGATCATGATGAACCTCCCTCGCGTGAAACTCCGGATTGGAGAGTTATCTATATCAGGATTTAATCCCGATGCCTCCGCGTCAGGAGGTCAGTGCACCGATGAAGAATCCGCTTCACAGCCAGTTCCTCGAGCAGCGGCGTCCTTCAAATCGGCAGCGTCGAAGCCTTCGATGAACCGGCCGCAGACATCAGCGAGCGTCCACTTGTAGATGTCGGCGAGCATCGCGCGCGCTTCATCGCGATGACCCTGTTTCGCAAGTGCCTCGTACGTATTCCGACCCCAAAGACCGCGTGCCAACGACGGCATCGCAATCGCTCCGGCAGCAGCCGGGCCATCGCTCCAACTCAGCAAAGACACGCGCGCCTGAGTATGAGACGTGCCCTGAAGTACCAATTTCCACGAATAGCCGGTGATTAGTGGTGACTCGTGAACTATTCAGCAACGCGCCTGACTCCTTGGTGATAGCGTCGGTACTGTCCCTACAGAGATCCAGTCCCTACCGAGACGCAGTCCCTACAGAGACGAAATTTCCAACCTGCTGGTCCGCCGCGCCGCTGCGGGCATCAAGTTGCGAACTGGAGGTCTTAAAATGAAACGACGACCCGCAATTATCTTCGGTGCGATCTTCGCGCTGGCGCTCGCAGCGCCCGCGTGGGCGCAGTACGGAGAGCAGCCATATGGCCCTCAGATACTCAGTTTCCCGGTCAGCTTTCCGTGGTTCTCCAATCAAATGGGCGAGAGCTTCGGGCAATTCCTCGCCAATCACCCACAGGTTGGCAACGAACTGGCGCAGAATCCGGAGTTGATTTACAACGCCGGCTGGCGAGCCTCACATCCCGATCTGGAGGCTTACCTGAACGCGAATCCCGGCGAATGGGCTCAGCTCATGAGCTACGGCGACTACGACAACAACAACCAGTGGCATGACGCCTATTGGTGGCATCAGAACAATCCAGACTTCTTCTACAGCAATCATCCGCAATGGGCCAATTTCAATCCGCTCTGGCTCGCAGAGGACGGCGCCTACGACACCAATCATACGTGGCACTATGGCGAATGGTGGTACAACCAGAATCCGGGTTGGGTCTCGAGCAATCATCCCAATTGGCTGAGCGAGCATCGAAACTGGGCGATGCACACCGAATTTTCCGATCACCGATCCGCGATGCTGAATCAGAACCTCGCGATGAATATGCAGGATCGCAATCTGCGCGCCGCGTCGGTGCAACAGGAAGCGACCACGCGTCAGCAGGCCACTCGTCAGCAGCAGGCCAGCAATCAGCAGGACCGCCAGCGCGCGACCGCGACTCAACAGCGAGAACGCCAGAATCAACAGGCTACGACGCGCCAGCAGCAACAGCGTCAGCAGACGGCGGCCAATCAGCAGGATCGTCAGCAACGCGCCGTGTCGCAGCAACAGGAGGCCACCCGCAAGCAGCAGGCCACGCGGCAGGAGCAGGCTACTCGTCAGCAGACGGCAGCTAATCAACAGGATCGTCAACAGCGGACGACTGCGCATCAACAGCAGGCCACCCAGCATCGGCAGGCCACCCGTCAGGTGCAACAGCAGGCACGTGGCGAGCAACAGTCGCGTCAGCAGCACAGCGAAGCGCAGGCAGCTCGTCAACCGCAGCACGCAGCTCAGGCGGCTCATCAGGAACAGGCGAGACCCGCCGCGGGCCGAGCCGAAGCCGCTCATGGCGAGGGGAACAAGTAACACTCGAACTGTCTAAGGCAACGACCTGACTAAGCCCTTGGGCTGACTCCAGGTCGTCAGCAACGGCCGCATCGATCCTCCCCAACGATGCGGCCGGCTCATTTCTATGGACGGTTCGGCGCGGCGCGCGAAGAACGCCAGGAGCTGCATCGATCAATCGGGCCGACGTCGATGAAATCGTTCGATCGTGGCGAGCAATGTTTCGGAAGTGACCGGCTTGCGCAGAATATGGTCGGCGTTGATTGGCTTGACTATTTCGCCCACCGCTGAAAGCACCACGACCGGGATACCTTTCAGTGTCTTGTCGCGGAGCTGCGCCTCGCGAAATCCCCATCCGTCCAATCGCGGCAGCATCATGTCGAGCAATATCAAGTCGGGCAAGTCACCGTCGCGAAGCATCTCGAGCGCCGCGACGCCATCAACCGCATGCGAAGCGCGGTAACCAGACATGGTCAGGATTTCGCAAAGGGTCTCGCCAAGGTCGGGATCGTCCTCGACGACGAGGACTTTGATCGCAGCGGTGTCGCCAGCCTTCTTGAGATCGTTACGCCGCGGGTGGCGTTTGCGACCCGTAACCACGGATTAGGTGCCTAGTCTTTTCGTCTGGCTTCCGAATTTGCGCTGAGGGGTAGCTCGATAACGAAGCGCGCCCCTCCGTGGGAGCGGCTTTCAGCTCTTATCGATCCGCCATGTTGTCCGACGATCTCGCTGGCGATATAGAGTCCCAGCCCGAGTCCGCCGTAATTGCGGCTGATGGTAGTACGCTCGAAGCGCCCGAAGATTCGCGCCAGATCCTCCGCCGGGATGCCGATGCCGCGGTCTTGTACCACCAGGATGGCTCTCTCTTCATTTGTCTTTAGTTGGACATCGATGGGATGTCCGGCGCCGTACTTGATCGCGTTGGAGAGGACGTTGCTGACGGCTTCATCGAGCCGGAACTTGTCCCCTCGCGCAATGATTCCGCCGCTGAGGGTCAGACGAAGTTCGCTGCCGGAGTTCGACGCCTGCTCCGAGAAACGCTCGGCGACTTCGTTGACCACCTCGCCCAGGTCACAAGGCGCCAAATCCAGCTTAAGCTTTCCACTGGCCAATTGAGAAACGTCGAGCAGACGATCCACCAAACGGCCGATTCTTTCGGTCTGATCCTGGGCCCGGCGCACGCTCGGTTGAATCTGCGCCAGGTCGCCTTTGGCAGCGTGACGCTCGAGCAACCCGAGCCGAAGCACCAGCGCGCTAAGCGGGTTGCGCAGTTCGTGCGAGGCAGTCGCAAGGAAATCGTCGCGCATTTTGACCGCGGCCTCAGCCTGCTCATTGCGTTTGCGCTCGCTCAAGTCGGTCACTATGGCGCCGATCGATGGGCCTTCTTCCAGGCTAATCGGACTGAGCGAGAATTGAGTTGGAAGACTGGCTCCAGGAGCCGCCAGCAGAGTCATCTCAGCGCGCAGCGCCTCGTGACTTGCGTTTCTGATCAGCCTATTAAGCGCGTCGCGCTCTTCGGCTGGTACGAACTCGCACACGTCGCGGCCCATGATCTGATCGAGTGGCGAGCCGACCATGCGCGCAAACGCGGAATTACAGTACAGGATGATGCCATCGGTAGAGAGGGAGATGGCTCCCTCGTTCATGCTCTCGACTAAAACGCGATAAGGATGCTCGGCGCCTTCCAGGGTGAAGACTTTTTCGCCTGCGGATCCGGACACCACGAGCGCATCGACCTCGCCGCTGCGGATCGCATCGAGAGTCTCTTCAGCTTCCTGAAGACGCCGGCGAAGCTCTTCGAGTTCGAGACGAACCGAGGGCTTTAGATGGGCCTTCACTTTGAACCCCCCGCAATCGCCAGGTTGAGGAGCACTTTGGGCCGGTCAGAGAGATCGCCGACCATCCGGCGCGAGGGCAGCGGTTGGTCCTTGATAAGAGTCGGCGCGGCAATAATGTTTGACTCGGTTGCGCGGCCCGGCTCCTGGTAGATGTCGATCACTTCGAGTTGGTAGCGGCCTTTAAGATTGGTTTCGCAAATCTCGCAGATGTTGCGCAACGCCCGAGCAGATCGGGGAGTGGTGCCGCTGGTGAACAGGCGTAGCACGTAACCCTCAGGCCGGGCCGCGTTCCTTGCCCGTGCCGTGGGTCTGAGCCGACGAATTTTCGCCATCTGCTCCTCAGAGGAGTTGGAGTTCGAAGCTGAGAAGAACTTTTTCGGTCGCTGAAAGATCACCGATGAAGAACTCTGCTCGAGGGAACACTTCCATTATTCTCTGTCTGGCGTTTTAAGCAAGGAAGTTTTGGGCAACGGCCCGTTGACCTTGCGGCTCTTTGCCATGGCTTGCCGATTGCCGATCACTTTCTTTTCGCGTGCATTTTCGAGCGAAGCCGATCTCTTCAGCTCTGCCGCCTCGGCCTCGAACTCGGCGCGTAGCGCTTCGATCTGCGCTTCCATGGCTTTGCGCTTGCGCTCGAGCTGGGCAAGTTTGAGCTCGCTCTCGTCAGCGAGCCGAACTGAAGCGTCGCGTTCCTGATCTTCGAGCACTGCACGTGCGGAGCCGGTGAGCATCCCGGAGGGGCCGAGATAAACCTCGACGAGTTTGATCCCTTCGTCGCTGAGGATGAACTCCCGAATCTGATTGGAATGATTCATGCCGCGCGCCTTCAGGACGTAGAGTCCCCGATTGCGCTCCCCGGAAACCTCGATATCACGGGCAAGCATCCAGGTGTCGATGAGCGAAGAGACTCCGAGCTCGGTGCCTTCCAGGCGTCCGCTATTTTCGCTGAGCACGGTGAAAAAGGCGGTGATGCCTTCAGTCTTAAGGTAGTCGATGAGGAGCGTGAGCATCGCATTCACTTCGCGTGGATTTCCCGCGGTGATCAGGTTGGAAATCGGATCGACTAACACCACGCTCGGCCGGAATTGATTGACCTCTTTGTGCATCGCAACCAGATGCATCTCCAGGCCATAGAGAGTTGGACGCCGTGCGACGATCCGCAGCAGTCCGCTGTCAAGATGGGGCTTCAGATCGATGCCGACCGATCTCATGTTGCGGACGATCTGTTCCTCAGATTCTTCGAAGACAAAGAAAAGGGCGCGTTCTCCGCGCTCGCATACCGAACGCGCCAAGGCACTGGCAAAGCTGGTTTTCCCCATCCCCGCCGTACCCGACAACAGAACGCTGGTGCCTCGATAGTAGCCGCCGGGACCCAGCATCGCGTCGAGGTCGGGAACACCGGTCGAGATGATCTCGCTCGAGACCTTGTGGCGCAAAGCCATCGAAGTGACCGGCAGCACCGAAAATCCATCCTCGTCGATGATGAACGGGTATTCGTTGGTCCCGTGGCTGCTGCCGCGATACTTCACCACCCGAATGCGGCGGGTGGTGATTTGATCGGTGACGCGATGATCGAGCACGATTACGCAGTCCGCTACATATTCCTCGAGCCCGTAGCGCGTGAGCGAGTTCTCACCGCGTTCGCCAGTGACCATCGCGGTCACCGCGAAGGATTTCAGGTATTGAAATAGCCGGCGAATTTCCGCGCGTAGCAGTGCGGTGTTCGAGAACCCGGAGAAAAGCGTCTCGATGGTGTCGAGCACAACTCGCTTCGCGCCGATCGATTCGATCGCGTACTTGAGCCGGATGAAGAGTCCCTCGAGGTCGTACTCGCCAGTCTCGGCGATTTCATTCGGATCGACATGGACGTGGTCAATCGCGAGCATGCCCTCGCGGATAAGTTTGTCGAGATCAAATTTAAGCGGAGCGGAGTTTACCACCAGCTCGTCTTTGCTCTCCTCGAAGGTGAGGAAAACGCCCGGCTCCGAATACATGCGGGCGCCATTGACGAGAAATTCGACGCCCAGCATGGTCTTGCCGCAGCCCGGACTGCCGCAGATGAGCGTCGCACGTCCGCGCGGAAGTCCGCCGAAGGTTACTTCGTCGAGACCTGTGATGCCGGTCGGCGCCTTCTCGAGACGCTCGGGCGCGCTGGTCGCTACCGGGTCGGCCGGTCTTGGCCTTGCAAGTTTTTGTTCTTTGCTTTGGAACCGAGAGCAGGACGCATCAACAAATTACCCCAAGTGACTGTCAAATCTGAGCGTACAAGTGATTGGAGCGCTCAGCAACGGTCGCCAGTCTCACCAGGGAGCAGCGGCTTGGCAGAATTTTTTTCAGCCGCGAGCCCGCTTGAACGAGCAACAAACGGCGCAATACTACTCCGGCTGCACGGGCAGGGGCGACCGGGCCGCCAGCGCTCTTCAGGCGCTCAGCTCCTCGAGCAGCGCTTTGGCCTCCTTCAAATCGGCGGTATCGAAGCCCTCGGTGAACCAGTTGTAGATCTCGGCGAGCATCGCGCGAGCTTCATCGCGCTTGCCCTGCTTGTCGAGTAAGTGCGCGAGACTGGTCGTCGCGCGCAGTTCCCACGACTTCGCGTGCTGCTTGCGCGAAATTTCGATCGCGGTGCGGAAGCATTGCTCGGCTGGCGCGGCATTCGATGCGTCCTGGGCCAGCAACAGTTCGCCCTTCAGGCGATGCACCTCCGCCTCAACCATCCGGTCGCCAGTTCGGTCGATGACCAGGAAGGCTTCGTCGATGGCGTCGAGACCCTCATCGAACCGCCCCATCAGGCCCAAAGCGGCGCCGATGCGAGCGAGAGCCCCCACGCTCGCGCTTTCGGAGCCACTGGACCTGATCTTCGACAGATGGTGCCGCATTCGCGCAATGCCGCCTTCCAGATCGCCCGCCATCGCACCAGCCCAGCCGAGGTAATTTTCGGCCCAATGGCGAAGCGTGGGGACGCCCGTATCCAACAAGGCCTGCGCATGCTTTCGCACATGCTCAAACTCACGGACAAGGTCATAGAAGACGAAAGCAAAGAGATGTCCGTTGGCGAGAAGAGGCTTGGACACGGGTTCGAGCGCGTAGGCCATCGCCACGCTTACCCGCTCTCGCGCCCGATCCGGGTAGCCGAGCAACCACTGGTTCCATCCCGCCGTTGCTATGACGCTCACTCGATCATACAGAACGATCCAGTGCTGCGGCTTACCGGCCTTTATAAGATCCGCTGTGGGCATGGAGAGAGAATCCAGCAGCGCCAACGCCCGGTCGTAGTCCTGGTCGGCGCCCTCAAAATCGCCGAGCGACCTCTTAGAGCCCGCCAAATGGGCCACCGCTTCTGCAATATAGGCGGCGTCGCCGGTTTCCTCCGCCCGGGCGACCAGCTCAGGGGCGAGTTCAGCGTGCCGGAGTGCCTCTCCACGGCTCCCCACGTTCATGCAGAGCTGCATGAGCGCCTCAAATCTCTTATTCGCATTGATTCCGCGGCGCCGGCAGAGCTCAATCGTGCGTGCAAGCGACTGTTTCATTTCGACCGAAGACATTCCGTCGATAAGGAACAGTGCCCCGTGAGCCGTATGCCTCAAGTCGAACTCCAGCTCGGCGCGAGCGTCGTCATCGGGGAGCTCGAGCAGCTGCTTGAGCCCGGTCTCGAACTGCGCCAGGGCTTCGGTCCTGGCTCCGCGGCCGCCGCACTGCAGTACAGCGCGCATGCAATAATCCACCGCCTTGCGGGGATTGCCGCTGCGCGCGTAGTGATGCGCCAGCTCGGCGACATGGTCGTCGAGATTGTCGGCATACATTGATTCCAGCGCCGGGCCGATTCGCCCGTGCAGCATTCGGCGGCGTTCGTTCAGCACCGAGTGGTAGGCGACGTCATGGGTCAGCGCGTGCTTGAAAGTGTACTCGACGTCGCCCACCGCGGGCTGCTCGTAGATGAACTCGCCAAGCTGGAGTTCCGAGAGCATCGGCTCCAACTCCGGTCCCGGCTTCGCGGCCACTCTGCGGACCAGCCCGAGTTTGAACTCCGTGCCGATCACGGCCAGCGTCTGCAGCAGGTCTTTGTGGTCGGGCGCGAGCCGGTCGATGCGCGAGGCCAAAATCGCCTGCACCGTCGGCGGAATCTTCAGCTCGCCCAGCGCCTTGATGAGCTTTACCGTTCCGTTGCGCACCAGTGCGCCTTCGTCGAAGAGCACCAGCACCGTTTCTTCCATGAAGAAGGGATTGCCCTCGGTGCGCTCTATGATCAACCGCTTCAGTGGACGCACCTCGGCTCCGTCACCGAGCAGCGCGCTCAGCATCTCGTCGGCGCTCTCCTTGCCCAGCGGATCGAGGCGCAACTGCGTGTAGTAAGTCTTGCTGTTCCACTGATGCGAGTATTCGGGGCGATAGTTAACCAGCAGTAGAATCTTCGCGGTGCCGATTGAGTCGGCGAGCAGATTGAGCAACGCCTGGGTGCCCTCGTCGATCCAATGGAGGTCCTCGAAGATCACCATCAGCGGTTGGTTCAGTGACTCGCGCAGCAGGATACGTTTGATCGCGTCGAGGGTGCCGCGCCTGCGGGTTTGCGGATCCATCTCCGAGAGCGGGTCGGACGCTTCTGCGACTCCGAGCAGGCTATAGAGGTAGGGGATCGCGCTCTCGAGCGTGCGATCCAGAATCGCGATTCGGCCGGCAATTTTCTCGCGGCGGGTCCGCTGGTCGTCCTGCGAGGCGATCTTGAAGTAGCTGTGCAGCAGATCGATGACCGGCAGGTAGGACGAAGCCTTGCCATGGGAGACAGAGAAGGCCTCGAGCACCATCCAGCCCGCCGCGCTGGTGGCTTTGAACTCGAATATCAGGCGAGACTTGCCGACCCCGGCCTCGGCCATCGCGGCCACGATCTGCCCGCGTCCCGCTTGCGCCCGCTCCGCCGCCGCCTTCATCGCGTCCATCTCGCGTTGCCGCCCGACGAACTTGGTGTATCCGCGTCCTGCCGAACGTTGCAGCCGCGTGCGCAGCGCGCCAAGTCCCGTCACTTCGTACACGTTGGCCGGCTCACTGACGCCCTTGACCCTGGTCGGACCCAGCGGCTTGAGCTCGAAGTAGCCTTCGCAGAACCTGCGCGTCTGCTCACTGATTGCAATCGAGCCGGTCGGCGCGAGCGCCTGCATCCGTGATGCGAGATTGGCCGTGTGGCCGATCGGAGTGTATTCAGTATGTCCTTCGCCGGTCGTGATCGAGCGCACGACCACTTCGCCAGTGTTCACGCCAACGCGCGCTTCGAGCGGCAAGTTCCCGGTCTCGCGCAATCTTGCCGAGTAGCGTTTCAGCTCCTCCTGCATGCGCAGCGCGGCGTACAGCGCGCGTTGCGGATGGTCCTCATGCGCGACCGGCGCGCCAAACAGCCCAAAGATGCCGTCGCCGGTAGATTGTACGATATAGCCGTCGTAGCGGCGGACCGCCTCGATCATCAGCTTGAGCGCGGGATCGACGATCGCCCGCGCCTCTTCAGGATCGAGATCCTGCTCGAGCTCCGTCGAGCCCTTGATGTCGGCGAACAGCGCCGTGACGGTCTTGCGCTCGCCGTCGACTGCGGACGCTTCCGCTTGCTCCGCTGCGACGTGGATTGCCTGCGCAGATTGATTGGTGGTTGACGGGGATGCCAGCGAGGCGGCGCACTCGTCACAGAATTTGGCGCCGGGTTTATTGGCCGCACCGCATTGGGCGCACTTCGCCGCGAAGGGTGTCGCACACTCGTTACAGAACTTTGCGCCCGCTCGATTGTCTGCTCCGCAGTAGCTGCAACGCATGTTTCCCCGCCGCCATTCCTATCCGCCCAATTCGTCGAGCAGCGCTTTGGCGTCCTTCAAATCGGCGGTGTCGAAGCCCTCGGTGAACCAGTGGTAGATTTCCGCGAGCATCGCACGCGCCTCGTCGCGCTTGCCCTGCTTGGCGAGCAATCGCGCGAGGCTCGTGGTCGCGCGCAATTCCCACGACTTCGCATGCTGTTTGCGCGAAATGTCGATCGCGGTGCGGAAGGATCGCTCGGCTTGCGCGGCGTTCGATGCGTCCTGGGCCAGCAACAGTTCGCCCTTCAGGCGATGCACCTCCGCCTCGCAGAGCCGTTGCCCGCTTCTCTCGATGAAAGGAAATGACTCGTCGATGGCGCGAAAACCCTCATCGAACCGCCCTCTCCGGCCCAGAGCAGTGGCAATAAGGGCCAGAAAATAGTCGCTATAGACTTCGGTGCCGGTTGCCCGGTACTGCGACAGATGGTGTCTCATCCGCGCTATGCCGCCATCGAGATCGCCCGCCATCGCCTGCGCCCACCCAAGGTAAATTTCGCTTCGCGCGCGGTAAGTAACGTTGCCCAACTCGATCGCGATTGCCAGCGCTGCTTCTGCCCTCTCCTTCATGTGGTCAAGCTCGCGGCGGCCCTCATAAGCGTAGCTGGCGAAGAGGTGTACCTGCCCCAGGAGAGTCTTCGAGCCGGATTCGCGCGCGATGGTGGTCCCGATACTTACTCGCTCCAGTGCCCGATCAGGGTAACCCAGAAACCACAAGTTCCGAGCCGAGAAGGCGCGGTTGAGTAGGGGCACTAGTAGCGCGGCGCGCTGCTGTGGGAGACCCGTTAACGGCTTCGCCATGGATTCCCACAGCGGCCACGCCCGGTCGAAGCCCTCGGCGGCTAGCTCGAAGTCGCCCGAGACCATCCTCGCGATTGCCAACCAGGTCGTCGCTTCTGCAAGATGTAAGACGCTCTCGTGTTCCTCGGCTCGTGCAAGCAGCTCGGCGTCTATTTCGCACAGCTTGCGCACATCAGCACGGTTCAGGTGGACGAGACCGACTCCCACGAGTGCCGACCAGGTCTTTTTCCAGTTGATCCCGGGCCGCCGGCAAAGCTCCATCGCTCGCGCGGACGACTGCTCCATTTCACGCGAGGCGGAACCCTTGATCATGAACAGCGCCCCGGCGGCTGCGTTCCTGAGGTCCAACTCCAGCTCGGCGCGCCGGTCGTCATCGGGGAGCTCGAGCAGCAGTTCGAGGCCGTTTTCGAACTGCGCGACTGCTTCGGCATCAGACCCGCGGGCGGCGCACTGCCGGACTGCCCGCAGGCAATATTTCACCGCCTTACCCGGATTGCCGCTGCGCGCATAGTGATGCGCGAGCTCGGCAACATGGCCGTCGAGGCTCTCGGCATAGATTGACTCCAACGCGGCGCCGACTCGGCCGTGCAGCACTCGGCGGCGTTCGTTTAGTACCGAGTTGTAGGCCACGTCGTGGGTCAGCGCGTGCTTGAAGGTGTACCCAATGTCGCCGATCGCAGGCTGCTCGTAAATGAATTCGCCGAACTGGAGTTCGGACAGCATCGGTTCCAACTCTGGTCCCGGCTTCGCGGCCACTCTGCGGACCAGCCCGAGTTTGAACTCCGTGCCGATCACGGCCAGCGTTTGCAGCAGGTCCTTATGGTCGGGCGCGAGCCGGTCGATGCGCGAAGCCAAAATCGCCTGCACCGTAGGCGGAATCTTGAGCTGGTTGAGCGGCTTCGTGAGTTTCACGACTCCGTTGCGCTCAAGCGCCCCTTCGTCGAACAGCACCAGCACCGTCTCTTCAATGAAGAACGGGTTGCCCTCGGTCTTGTCGATGATCAGCCGCTTGAGAGGCTCCAGGTCCTTGCCGTCGCCGAGCAAGGCGCTGAGCATCTCGTCGGCACTTTCCTTGCCCAACGGATCGAGCCGCAACTGCGTGTAGTAGGTCTTGGATCCCCACTGATGCGAGTATTCGGGGCGATAGTTTACCAGCAGCAGAATCTTCGCGGTCCCGATTGAGTCGGCGAGCAGATTGAGCAGTCCCTGGGTGCCCTCGTCGATCCAATGGAGGTCCTCGAAGATCACGATCAGCGGCTGGTTGAGCGATTCGCGCAAGAGAATCCGCTTGATCGCGTCGAGCGAGCGCCGCTTGCGAGTCTGCACCTCGACCTCCGCGACCTGACTGTTCTCGTCGCTCAGGCCGAGCAGTCCGAACAGGTAGGGGAGTGTATCCTCGAGCGAACGATCGAGAGTGAGGATCTTGCCGTTAATCTTCTCGCGCCGCTTGCGCTCGTCGTCCTCGGAGCTGATCTCGAAATAACTCCAGAGCAGATCGATCACCGGCAGGAACGCCGCCGCCTTACCGTGCGAGACCGAAAACGCGTCGAGCACCGTCCAGCCCGACTGATTCTTGGCCTTGAACTCCAGGAACAGACGTGACTTGCCGGTGCCCGCTTCCGCCATCGCGGCCACGATCTGCCCGCGACCTGACTTCGCGCGCTCGGCCGCGGCCTCCATCGCGTCCATCTCGCGCTGACGACCGACGAACTTGGTGTATCCGCGTCCCGCCGAGCGTTGCAGGCGGGTCCGTATCGGTCCGAGTCCGGTCACTTCGTAAACGTTGACCGGTTCGCTGACGCCTTTGACTTTCGTCGGGCCGAGCGGCTTGAGCTCGAAGTAGCCCTCCACGAACTTGCGCGTATTCTCACTGATCGCGATCGAGCCGGTCGGCGCAAGCGCCTGTATCCGGGAAGCGAGATTGGCGGTGTGCCCGATTGGCGTGTACTCGGTATGTCCTTCGCCGGTCGTGATCGACCGCACCACAACCTCGCCGGTGTTCACGCCGACGCGCGCTTCCAGCGGCGGGTTGCCGGTCTCGCGCAATCTCGCCGAATATTTCTTCAGCTCCTCCTGCATTCGCAGGGCGGCGTACAACGCGCGCTGCGGATGGTCCTCGTGCGCGACCGGCGCGCCGAAGAGCGCGAAGATGCCGTCGCCAGTGGACTGCACAACGTAGCCGTCGTAGCGATGGACTGCATCCATCATCGAGGTCAGCGACGGATCGATGATGGCGCGCGCCCTTTCGGGATCGAGATCTTCCATCATCTCAGTCG
The DNA here is from genome assembly GCA_036521875.1 of Binataceae bacterium (SeqCode). GTDB lineage: Bacteria > Desulfobacterota > Binatia > Binatales > Binataceae > DATDGX01. The sequence continues at coordinate 19,496 of DATDGX010000029.1, read as the reverse complement.
ATCCCTTGATGTCCGCGAACAGTGCCGTGACCGTCTTGCGCTCGCCCTCGATCGGCGCAGCTTGGTCAGACTCCGACAGCGCGAGCGATATTTTCGACGGCTCCGGTTTGGCGGCGGCAGTATCGAGCGCAGCGGTGCATTGGCCGCAGAACTTGAATCCTGGCGGATTTTGGAATTGGCATTTGGGACAGATCAGTGCCAGCGGCGTGGTGCACTGGCCGCAGAATTTCATTCCCTGAGGATTTTCGAAGCCGCACTTCGAGCAGCGCATCAGATCGCTGTCTAGCACGCCGCGCGCGCATAGCGGTACGGGCGCGGCGAATCGCTAATCGAAAGCGTTCTCGCCGGAGATGTCGCGTTCCAGGATCAGTGTGGACGTCGAGGTGCTCGTACGCATTCCGAGCCGAAAGATCGGCTTCTCCACCATCTGCTTGATTATATCACGGCACGCGCTGGACACGAGTCTCGACCGCACAACTACACCGTGACTAGCGTGGCCGGAAACGGTACGAGGCCGCCGCGTGATCGCAAAGGTTCCGCAGGAGGACCGAACAATGGCTTTCGAGATCAACGAACTGTCAACCATGGACGCAACCGCACAGGCAGAACTGGTGCGCCGGCGCGAACTCACGCCGCTCCAGCTGGTCGACGCCGCGATCGCTCGAATCGAGCGGGTGAACCCAGCGCTCAACGCGGTGATCACGCCACTGTTCGAAGAAGCGCGGGCCGCGGCGGCGTCGCCCGACCTGCCCGACGGACCGTTTCGAGGCGTGCCGTTTCTCTTAAAGGACATCGGCGCGATGCAAAAGGGACAGCCTTACTACATGGGAAATCGGGCTCTGCGTGACGCCGGTTACCGGTCACCTGACGACACCGCGCTGGGGGCGAGGTTTCGCACCGCCGGGTTTATCACGCTCGGAAAAACCAACCTGCCGGAATTTGGCATGCAGACCACGACGCAACCGCTGGCATTCGGCGCCACTCGCAATCCCTGGGACCTGGATCGATCGACCAGCGGCTCCTCGGGCGGATCGTGCGCGGCGGTCGCCGGGGGACTGGTTCCGGTCGCGCATGCGAACGACGGCGGCGGATCGATCCGGCTGCCTGCGGCGTGGTGCGGGTTGGTCGGGCTCAAGCCGTCGCGCGGCCGGGTCTCGTCTCCGATTGCTGGGCGTCTTGGGGTCGAGCTTGTCCTCAGCCGCTCTCTACGAGATGTCGCGGCGGTGCTCGATGCGGTTCACGGTGCCGATGCTGGCGATCTCTTTCTGGCTCCAACGCCGGCACGCAGCTACACTGCCGAACTCGGTGCGGATCCGGGCAAGCTACGAATCGGCATGTTGACCCGGACTTCATCGTGGGAAGTCCACCCGGAATGTATCCGGGCGACAACCGCGACGGCCGCGTTATTGGAGTCATTCGGTCATCGAATAGAGGAAGCGTATCCGGAAGCTCTGTTCGAGCCGGACTGCGGCAAGCGGGAGCTCCCCCTGCTCCTGCTGAGCGGTCCCGAACTGCTTCGCGTGCTGAGCCAAATGCTCGGGCGGCCGGCAACCCGAGACGACGTGGAGCCTTACTTCTGGTTGGGAATTGAAGTGCCGACGGTCAAAATCGAGGACTACCTCCGGGCGCTCGAATGGGTGAATGAATGGGTCAGCCGAGTTGCGCGATGGTGGACGACGGGATTCGACTTGCTGCTGACACCCACGGTTTGGGAGCCGGCGGCCACGCTCGCATCGATGACGCATGAGCAGGACAAGCCGCAGGAGCTGGGGCGCAAGATCCGGCATCATGTCTTTTTCACGCGGCCCTTCAACATCACCGGCCAGCCCGCGATCTCGATCCCGCTGCATTGGACTCCGGAAGGACTACCGGTGGGAGTTCAGCTCGTCGCGGCGATGGGCCGCGAAGACCTGCTGATCCGCGTAGCGTCGCAACTCGAGCGCGCGCAACCCTGGATCGATCGGCGCCCGCCCGTGCGCGCCTGAACTTCGCTACTCGAAAGCGTTATAGCCAGCTGCGTTTCGAACGACGATCCACGGCTAAAGGGAAATCAGTCTACGATCGAGTCAATAATTCCCTGCTCGTCATCCGATCGCTATTCATCCCGTCCGAGGCCGTTTCCCGAATCCTCAACTATTTCCCGGGCCGCCCATAAAGAAGTAGCTGCCCCAGTTGGTGCCGCTCTTCATATGGGTGATGATGTCCCACAGATTCGGATCCGAGGTCGTTCCGGAGCCGCCGTCGTAATCGCTGAGTCCGCCACCGCGATCAGTCTGGACCATCAGCTTGGTCTGGTACGCGGAGTACGTCCAGCCATCTTCGGCCCAGTATCCGCTGCCCATCTGCGTTCTGGTAGGTTCGTTGACGTCGCCAATCTCGCCCCAGAATCCGATCGAGCTGGCGTGATCGCCCAGGGTGGAGAAGACGCTCTGGTCGCCCATGAACAGGCTGGTTGGATAGTAGCCGATCCACCGTCCGTTACAGCGAAACCACCAGTTGTTCTCGTAGAGTTGATACTTGATTTGCATGATATATTGCGCGCCGCCTGGTGTGCTGTTGGGACTCGACGTGGCGCCTGGGTAGATGGAACCGTCGTATTGCACCCATCCATCGACGTCCTGGTTGTAGCCTCCCTGGTTGTCGCCATACTTGGTGTATCCATTGGTGGTGTAGAAGACGAACAGGTGCGGCACCCAGTCGCCGTACTCCTGCTGATACTCTTGCCATCCCGCTTCCAGCGACTGACGCTGGCCGGTATCGTCGTTGGCTAGCCCGATCTGCATCAAGGAAAAATCAGTCGAGCTGCCAGTGTACGGATCGAACGCGCTGATATTTCCTTCTCCGCCAAAACACGTAGTGCTCTGGCCTGTGATTGTATAGTGGTGATTGCCAATCGGGTCCGGCATCAAGAGATAAAAGCCGTTGTCGAGCCTGACGTGTTGGCCCGGGCTCCGGCCATGCTTTGAAAGGTAATCGCCAAGCGAACTGACAACGCGTATTTTGCTCAGGTTCTTTCGCAGTATCGGAACCGTTCCCTGTGGTCCGCGCTCCGCCGCCGGATGTTCAAGCTCGAATTTGGTGAGCTTCGCGCGGCGCCTGCCCCGCGGAATCACAGTCTCGCGATCGGGCGGCGGCGTAGCGATCTCACCGCCCTTGAGTTGCGATTCGAGCGGGACCCAATCGAGCACCTGACCGCCTGGCGTGCGCGTGGTGGCGACTATCTCAAGCCGCTGCTGGCGCTTCTCAAAGTAGCCGCGAATTTCCTTTTCGAACGCGCGGTAGTTCGCTTGCCGCTCCCCGGGCTTGGTTCTCGGCTCGCCGGCTTTGCGTCGCGGATGCGGGTTCTTGAGGGGATTTCGTGTCATCTTGACTTCCTCCTTCGCAGCGCCGGGGGCGTAGCCACAATGGTCGCGGGATTCTTCGCAGACAACAGTGGGTATGCGCGCGAGCAGTTCATCTGCGGCGTGGCGTCGCAACTCGAGCGCGCGCAACCCTGGATCGATCGGCGGCCGCCGGTGCGCGCGTGAACTTCGCTACTCGAAGGCGTTCTCGCCGGTGATGTCGCGTCCCAGGATCAGCGTGTGGACGTCGAAGGTTCCTTCGTAAGTGTTGACCGTCTCCAGGTTCATCATGTGGCGGATGACCGGGTACTCGTTCACGATCCCGTTGGCGCCCAGCATGTCGCGCGCGTCGCGGGCGATACGGAGCGCCTCGTTCACGTTGTTGCGCTTGGCGAACGAGACGTGCTCGGGGCGCAACTTGCCCTGGTCCTTCAGATGCGCGAGACGCAGGCAAATCATCTGCGCCTTGGTGATCTCGGTGAGCATCCTGACCAGTTTGTTCTGCACGAGCTGGTAGCCGGCGAGCGGCCGCGAGAACTGTTTGCGCGACTTGGTGTAGTCGAGCGCGCAGTTGTAGCAGGTGCGCGCCGCGCCGATTGCGCCCCACGCGATTCCATAACGCGCCTGCGTGAGGCATCCGAGGGGACCCTTGAGGCCGCGCGCCTCCGGCAGATGCGCCTTGGCGGGGACGCGCACGTCCTCGAGGATCAACTCGGAGGTGATCGACGCGCGCATCGAGAACTTGCCGTGGATGTCGCGCGTCGTGAAACCGGGCGCGCCCTTCTCGACCAGGAAGCCGGTGATGCCCTGGTCGACCTTGGCCCACACGATCGCGACGTCGGCGATGGAGCCGTTGGTGATCCAGCGCTTGGTGCCATTGAGCACCCAGCCGTCGCCGTCGCGGCGTGCGCGCGTTTCCATCCCGCCGGGGTCGGAACCATGGTCGGGTTCGGTGAGCCCGAAGCATCCGATCAATTTTCCCTTGGCCATTTCCGGCAAGTAGCGGTGCTTCTGTTCCTCGGTGCCCCACGCATAAATCGCGTACATCGAGAGCGCGCTCTGCACCGATGCGAAGGAGCGCAAACCGGAGTCGCCCGCCTCGAGTTCCTGCATAATCAGGCCATAGGCGACGTTGTTCATCCCGGCACAGCCGTAACCCTTTAGATTCGCGCCGAAAATGCCAAGCTCGGCCATCCGCGTCACGAGCTCGGAGGGGAAAGTCTCGGCGGCAAAGTGGCGCTCGACATGGGGGATAACCTCGCGCGCGACGAATTGCTTGACGGTGTCGCGCGTCATTCGCTCCTCGGAAGTAAGCAGGTCGTCGAGACTGAAAAAGTCGAGATCTCTCAATAAATCCGGCATGTTACGCTCCGTTGGTCGATGAGTTCCGCGGTGCCCTGGACGAGATTGTCAACCTGGTCACTCTACGTCCGCATCGATCGATCCGGTTTCGATGACCAAAACAAAGTTGTGGGTCTCTTGACCGGCGCGCGTCGGTCACGCACCGTAATTGAGGAGTTCCGAGCGGCCATTTAACCCGGCTACTGCGTTGCCTCCAGCTCCAGCATCACGTAGCCTTATACATGAAGCTATCCGGATGCATATTGAAACGCTAAAGGTCTTCTGCGACATAATCGAGAGCGGAAGCTTTTCTTATGCCGCATCGCAAAACTTTGTGACCCAGTCCGCGGTCAGCCAGCAGGTCCGCAGCCTCGAAGAGAAGTACGACTGCCGATTGATAGAACGCGGCCGGGCTGGAGTCAAACCAACTCCCGCCGGCCAGCTCCTCTACGCAGCGAGCAAGGAAATCGTGCGGCGCTTCCTCGAGCTGGAAAACAGGCTGCGCGAGATCGGCTCGGTGGTGGCGGGCTCGATTCGCGTCGGCACCGTGTACAGCGTCGGACTGCACGAACTGCCGCCGTACCTGACCGAGTTCCTGCGCAACTTTCCGTCGGTCAATGTGCACCTCGAGTACCTGCGCTCAAATAAAATTTACGAGGATCTGATCGAAGGAAAGATCGATCTCGGCGTCGTCGCGTATCCGGCAAAACGAAGCCAGATTGTTTCGGTCCCGTTTCGCCATGACGAGCTGGTGCTGATCATCCCACCGGAAAATCCCCTCGCGAAACACAGTAAGGTCAAGATCGGTGCGCTCGCTGGGCAGAAGTTCGTCGGCTACGAACGCGACATCGCGACTCGCAAGGCGTCGGACAAAATCCTGCGCGATCACGGCGTCAAGCCGCAGTACACGCTCGAATTCGACAATATCGAGACCATCAAGCGCGCGGTCGAGATTGGGCTTGGATGCGCGATCGTGCCGCGGATGACGGTCGAGCATGAGGTCGCACGCGGAACGCTCAAGATGCTCGAGTTCGAGGAGGGCACCTTCCTGCGCCCGCTCGCGATCATCTACAAGCGCGGTCGCGAGCTGTCACCGGCGGTCAAGAAGTTCATCGACGTGCTGACGCAGAACGTGCCGAAGCAGCTGGCGCGCAACGATAAGAACGACAAGGCCGAGAAAAACGAGAAAGTCGATAAAAGTGAAAAAGTCGATCGTGTCGAGCGATCGATCGATAGCGCGCGCGTCGATCGTGCCGAGCGCGGCGAGCGCCTCGAGAAGGCGGAGAAGTCCGCATAGCAGAATCGCGAAATTCGTCGCTACTTGAAAACGGCCGGGTTCGATCAACCCGGCCGTTTTATTTTCCGCGGCGCCGCTTTTCGATGCTGCCGCACTTAGAGCGGCGGTTTCTGGAAGCCCCCGAGATCTTGTTCGAGCACCTTCGCGACGGCGAGCACGCCTTCCTCGTCGAACGCACGGCCCACGATCTGAACGCCGATCGGCAACCCGTCGCGATCCTGTCCGGCCGGAATCACCGCCGCGGCGAGCCCCGCAAGGTTGACCCACATCACCGGCCAGCCGGCTGCATAGTAGGGGAAGCGGCTGCCGTCGATTTCAACCTCGACGGCCCCGTGCGCAAACGCTGTGGTGCAGAAGGGAGGACAGATCAGGATCGGATAGCGCTCCATGAAATTCGCCAGCTCGACGCGCCACGCGTCGCGGCGCATCGCGATTCTGAAGAACTCGGCGGCCGACTTGCCCGGGCCGGGCGCGAACGCGCGCCGCAAACGCTCGCGCGAGAGATGAACCTTGTCGCCGAGCACCTCGAGCAACAGCTCGTTGCCGTCGGCGCCCATGTACTCCGTCCACAACGCGCCGGCGCCCTCAAGCGGAGGCGTCGCCTCCTCGACAGCGAGGCCGCGTTTCGAAAGCGCGCGCGCGGCGCGCTGAGTGGCCTCGCGAATTTCGCTCGCCACCCGAATTCCGCCGCCGCTGGTGAAGACCGCGCAACGCAGTTTTTTCAAATCCACCACGTCGGGACGCGCGATCGGCGTTGGCGCGGTGTAGGGTGAGCTCGGATGCGGTCCCTTGATGATGTTGTAAGACAAGGTCAGATCGTCGACGTGGCGCGCCATCGGACCGAGCACGCCCATCGCGGCGATCGGCGGCTGCGCCGCCGGTCCCGGCGGCACCAGGCCGCTACTCGGCACGGTTCCCCAACTCGGCTTGAGTCCGGCGATTCCGCAGAAGTGAGCGGGCAGTCGAATCGAGCCGCCTAGATCGGAGCCGAGTCCGAGCGCCGACATTCCTGATGCGAGCGCCGCGGCTTCGCCACCGCTCGAGCCGCCGGGGACGCGGGCAAGGTTCCACGGATTGTTGGTCGCCCCGAAGAGCGGATTTTCGCAGTCATAGTCGAGCACCATCTCGGGCACGTTGGTCTTCGCGATGATCACCGCGCCGGCGGCGCGCAGCCGCGCGACAGTGGGCGCGTCTTCCTGGGGTACGAAATGCTCGAAGATTTTCATCCCGATAGTCGAGCGGATGCCCGCGGTCATCATGTGATCCTTGACCGTGATCGGCAGTCCCTCGAGCGGGCGAACCTCGCCCTTGCCTGCTAGCCTGCGATCCGATTCCTCGGCCTCCTCGATAGCGCGTTCTTCGGCGAGTGTCACGATCGCGTTGAGCTTTGGATTAATCGATTCGATTCGGTCCAGGAACGCGGAGACCATCTCGCCAGCGGAGACGTCGCGCGCGCGGAGCATCGCGACCAGCCTGCTCGCAGGGCCAAAGAACAGTTCGTCAGGAAATGACATCGTGCACCTCGTGGCGCGATCGTTAGCATCGCGTACGCGACGGCACCAATGAACCGGCGGACGGGCGCCCAAGCCAAATCGCGATCACACCGCGATCGCCACGGCGATCGAAGCGCGGCTACCTGCTCAGCGCGAGAACTCGATACGCGGCACGCCCAGCTACTCGATACTCGACGACGGGTGCGCGGCGCCACCGACCGGGCCCGCTCCGTTGTCCATCGGCTGGCCGCCGCCCGCAGGCGCGCCGCTCAAGCTCACAGGCGCGGCGCTCGAGGTTGCCGGGAGCGGTGTGATCGGCGCGATCGAGCTGCTCGACGTGGGCGCTCCCGCAGGCACCGCCGCTTCGGTCTGCGTCGGGCCGCTGAAGTTAATCGGCTCCTGACCCGCGATCATCTTCGGCGTCAACACGTAATCGCCGCCGAGCGAGCTGCGCCACACGGTGTCGGCGGTTTGGGTATTGCCGGCGGTGATCAGCCAGGTCGCGCCGCCGACGAATGCGCCGAGAAACGCGTAGACGAACTTCGCGGGTATGTACAGGACGTTGCCGAACACCGCTCCGGCGCCGTAGCCCACGCCCGACCAGTTCACTCCCGCGTCTGGGGGTTGCTGCACCTGTGGCGACGCCGCCGGCGCGGGCGGTTGCTGCTGCGCCGCCGCATCCTCGACCAGCGGGCCAACCGGTATGGCGAGCATCACCGCGAGGGCAAGCGCGATCGCCGCGATTCCGTTTCGTTTCATTTTCATGAGAATGTCCTCCTCCGCACCACAGACTCGAGTTGCTTATTCGGTCTTGATCACAGCTTCCTTCGGTAACAGCTCCATCAGATGAAGAAATGCGCGCTCGAGGTATTCAGGATCTTTCGACTCGAGCGTCAGCTTCACGCGGTAATTCGGATCGCCGATCCGCGGATAAGAGCCAAGCATCAGATCGGGGAAGCGCACAAGACATGCGTTCAGATGTTCCGCGATGCTCCCCTCGCCGGCGCTGGTGTAAATCGCGCGCAGATAGTACGGGTCGCTCGCGAAACGCGGCGCGAGTGCCTTGAGCTTCGCCTCGAACAATTGCGGGATCCCCGGCAGCACGTAGACGTTTTCGATCTGCACGGTCGGAAAGCGGATGTCGCCCGAGGTATGCAGCACGGCGCCATCGGGCACTTCAGCCATCTTGAGTCCGGCCGCGTTGGCGCGTCCCGCCGCGTACTGGTTGATCAGTTGCACCAGCTCGGGATGCGCGATGAGCTTGCGCCCGAAGCCGCGTGCGACGCCTTCCATCGTGAGGTCGTCATGCGTCGGGCCGACCCCGCCCGACGTGATCACGAAGTCGAAGCGCCGCGAGCAATACGCCACTTCTTCCGCAATAAGTGCAAGCTCGTCGGGAATAGTCACGATACGCCGCAGCGCGACGCCAATCTTGCGCAGCTCGCGAGCCGCGAAGTAGGCGTTGCTGTCCTGTACTTTGCCGGAGAGAATTTCATTCCCCACCACCACCAGCGCGCAACTGCGTTCCCGAATCGGCATGAAACCTCAATTCGCAGCGTCCCCACATTATCGCAATCCGCGCACGCGTGCGGCAAGGACGTACGCTGGCGTACACCTTACCGCGATGCGTACACATTACCGCGATAGCGTACAGTTAGATGATACCGATTCGCTGCCAGGCGACAATCATCAACCGGGAGTATTGAAATAAAAATGGACTCGGCGACGGACCTCAATCTAAATCCATTGCCACTCACGAAGCTGCTCGGAATCCGGTTCCTGAGCGCGGCGCCGGACCGCGTGCAGGCCGAGATGGTGGTACGCGAGGAAATCTGCACGCGTCCTGCCATGTTGCACGGCGGCGCGATCATGGCATTCGCCGACACCCTTGGCGCCTCGGCAACCATGCTCAATCTTGCCGATGGCGCGGGAACGACGACGATTGAGTCGAAGACCAATTTTCTAGCGGCGGTGCCGGTGGGCAGCACGGTAACCGGCGAGTGTCTCCCGATTCATCGCGGCAAGCGCACGATGGTGTGGCAGACGCGCGTCACCGCGGAGAACGGCCGCCTGGTCGCAATCGTTACGCAGACGCAGATGGTGCTGGAAGCGCGCAAAAGCGGTTGATTCGCTTGATTCAGTCGATGCGCGACTACGCGGCTGCCGTGCGAGTCGGGAGAGAGCCGAAAGCTCTGCGCAAAAACTTCAGCCGAAAGTTCTGAACAGACGCGAAAGGCCTACGACGCGCCGGGGACGTCGACGCCGCCGGCCTTCACCCTGACGAACTCCTTCAGCCGGCGCTTGAGCCGCGTCTCGATCTGGCGCACGCGCTCGCGGCTGATGCCGAATCGCTCTCCGATCTCCCGCAGCGTCTCGGGCTCTTCGGCGAGCAGCCGGCTGCGGAAAATCTCCAACTCCTTGTCGCGGAGCGTAGCCGCGAACTCCTCGACCCGGTCGCGCGCAAAGGTGCGCCACTCGCGTTCCGCGGTCTCCTCCTCGGGATTGCGCGCCCCGTCGGGAATGACGTCGAGCAGCCGGGTGTCCTCCGACCCCGCGGTCGGCTGGTCGAGCGAGACCTCGCTCTGCGCCATCCGCTCCTGCATCTCGCGCACCTCGCTTTCCTTGACCCCGATGCGCTGCGCCAGCAGCTTCGGCTGCGCCGTGAAACCCTCGGCCTCGAGCCGATCACTTTCCTTGCGGAGGTTGAAGAACAGCTTGCGCTGCGCCTGCGTCGTGCCGATTTTTACCAGCCGCCAGTTGTTGATCAGGTAACGGTAGATATACGCGCGCACCCACCAGACCGCGTACGACGGGAAGCGGATTCCGCGATAGGGGTCGAAGTTTTTCACCGCCTCCATCAAGCCGACGTTGCCCTCCTGGATCAGGTCGAGCACGTTGCGTGACGCGCGCGCGAACTCGAGCGAAATTTTCACCACCAGGCGCAGGTTCGCGGTGACCAGCCGGTACGCATCGGCGGCGTCGTGGGTTTTCGCGTAGCGCTTGGCGACTACGGTTTCGTCCTCGCGGCTCAGCAGCGGGAAGCGGCGGATCTCGGCGAGATAGCGTCCGAGCGGATCGACAGTGACCAGTGCGCCGCGCTCGCTCGCGCTCGAGGCAGTACTCCCGTCGCTTTCGCTATCGCCCTCGGCAGCAGGATGATCGCCGTCGGTTTCGATCGGCTCGATTGGCTCGATAGGCTCGGCGGCCGAAACGTCCGGCGCTGCGTCCGCGGTTTCGCCGCCTTCGATCGGATGAAACTCTTCGACTTCGATGACCGGCTCGTCGTCGAGCGCCGGCTCTATGGACGGAAGCGTTTCGACGGCAGCCGAGCGCGGTTTGATCTTGGGCGCGAGGGACGCCGTGCGCTTCGCTTTGCGGTGCTTACCGGGTTTGCGGGCCACTCGACGATTCCGGCCGGCCGGGAAATCCGCAGCCGTGTCGTGCGGATGAGGAAAAAAGCAAAAAAAGTCCGCCTCGATACTTACCTCGGCATCGTGCGGACGGGAGCGCGGCTACTCCTCTTCGGGCTCTTCGATCGTGACCTTGCCGTCGGCGATTTCACGCAGCGCCGTGACGACTTCCTTGTTGTCCGATTCGACCAGCGGGCGGGCACCCTTCAAGAGTTGCTTGGCGCGCCGCGCCGCTCCCAGCACCAGCTCGAAGCGGTTGGGAATATTCTCGAGACAATCTTCGACGGTTATTCTTGCCATTGTGTACAATTCTCCGGTGATGCCGGCGCCTTGTCAAACATATGAATTTGCGATGCGGCGCGGATTTGGATCGCGCCGCCGCAACCGTCCAGGGCTGAGATGGCATTCAGGCTATCACGGGCGCGGCTTTCTGACGCGTGCATTTCCAGCGAGGGCTCAACAGTATAGCGACTATAGAAGTCCAGGAACATTTTCGCGAATTTAAATTGTCCTCGCAAACCCAAAAACGATCACGCTCTTTCGACCCGTCGCGCATCGCATCGCATCAGCGTCCCACGCCGCGAACCACCGCGGAGCGCCATGCCGAAGCGCTCGCGATGGGCCTGCCCATTCTGCTGACGCTCGCAGCGTACCTGCGCTGTCTGCGCAACGGTTTCGTTTACGACGACCACGAGATGGTGACGCTCAATCGTTACATCGGCGGTTGGCCGTTCATCTGGAAGTCGTTCGTAAACGACTCGTGGTGGTTCCGCGATCCGCTGCGGCTGCCGCAGAGCTCCTACTACCGGCCGCTCCAGGATGTGTGGCTCGGCCTCAACTATCATCTGTTCGGACCCAACCCGGCCGGATGGCACGCGATGATGATCGCGGTCCATCTGGTCGCGGTGGGGCTGATGTTCGTGCTCGCGCGCGAGTTCATCGCCGGCCGGGTGGGCGCCGTGATCGCGGCGACCCTGTTCGGGCTGCTTCCGATTCACGCGCAAGCGATCGCGTGGCCGTCGGCGATTCCGCTCCCGATGAGCGCGGTATTCGAGATGGCCGCGATGCTGTTTTTTATCCGGCGCGCGCAAAGGCCGGCGCGCTACCTGACCCTCGCGCTCGTGTTCTTTGCTGCGTCGCTGTTGAGCCACGAGTCGTCGATCGTGTTTCCGTTTATCCTGATTGCATACGCGTTCCTGCTCGAACCGATGCGTGAGGACGCCGGCGACACGGCCGACCCTCTCCATGATCGTATCTTGGATCGAATTTGGCGCAGTGCGATCGTGGCAGCGCCGTTCTTCGCAGAGGTGCTCGTGTACCTGGCGATCCGATGGTGGGTGCTCGGCTTCATCAGCCGCGCCAATCGCACCAACCACATGCCGCTCGCCGAGAAGCTGCTCACGGTTCCCGGCGTTCTCGCGAATTATTTGATCCTGCTGCTCGCGCCATGGCGCGCTGGCCCAGCGCATCCGGTATTGCCCGCAAATAGCGCGCTCGCGCCGCAGTTCTACCTGCCGCTCCTCGGCCTGGCCGCGACTCTCACCGCGGTCGCGATTCTGATCGGCCGCAGTCCGCATCGGCGGCTCTACTTCTTCTGCGCAGCGTGGATCCTGATTCCGATCGTGCCGGTGCTGAACCTTGGCGCGCTGAGCCCGCTCGCGTTGGTGGAGGATCGCTACCTGTACTTGCCGTCGGTGGGATGGTGCATTTTTCTCGGCGCGATGGCGGCGAGATTGCTGGAGACGCGCGCGCAATATTCCCGGTACGTCGTGGTGGCGGTCGGCGCGCTTGCGATCGTATACGGCGCGTCGCTGTGGCGGGTCGAGCACTACTGGCACGACGAGATAGCGCTGTTCAGCGGATGTATCGAAATATTTCCCGAGTCGACGCTGTGTCACGGGCGGCTCGCGATGGCGTACGAGGAGGCGGGCAAGTGGAATCGCGCGGCCACCGAGCTCGAAATTTCCGAACGGTTGCATCCCGACGACGGGGGCACACTCTACAACCTGGCGCTGCTACACGATCGATTTGGAGCTCATCGGCAGGCCGAAGATGAAATGGCGTTCGCGCTCAGGCTGTCGCCCGACGCGCCGGTGCAACCGTACCTCGAGCTGGCTTGCGTCGCCGACGAAGCGGGTGACAGCGCCGCGAGCGAGCGGGCGCTCGTGCGGGCGGCTGCGATGCCCGAGGGTCCCGAGCCGGCGATGATCACGCGGGCGCAGCTCCGATTGTCGCATGGCGATTTTGCCGGCGCGGAAGCGATCCTCAAAGATCTCGCGGCGCGCAGCTCGAACAGGCTCGAATTGTGGATTCTGCTCGCCGCCTCGGAACTCGGGATGGGCCACGCAAAGGAGGCGCTCGCCGATTACGACCGCGCACTCGCGCTATCGCCGCAGAACTCAGTCGCGGCGCAGGCGCCGCAGGCACCGCGGTGCGTGACGGCCGCGCCGCGATGCTCGGGCAGCCGAGCATCGCCGTGCGGCGGGCCGCGTCCGGTGGCTTCGCCGCGTGCGCTGCGCCAGCTCAGCGCGTCCGTGGCTTCGCCGCGGGTCGGAAAAGAAAAACCCGGCGCCGGAATTTTCCGGCGCCGGGTTTTGGTGTGTCAGATATGGAGGAGCTTACTTGCCGGGATAGGGCGTGATCCGCAAGTAGGGGCGCACCTCTTTGAATCCCTTGGGGAACTTCTCTTTGAGCACCGCCGGGTCGGTGATCGAGGGCACGATGATGCAATCCTCGCCATGCTTCCAGTCCACCGGCGTCGCCACCGAATACTTGTCGGTTAGCTGCAGCGAATCGATCGCGCGGAGTATCTCGTCAAAATTGCGTCCCGTGCTGGCCGGATAGGTGATGATCAGCCGCACCTTCTTGTTCGAGTCGATCACGAACACGGAGCGTACCGTCAGCGTGTCGTTCCACTCGGGATGAATCATGTCGTAAAGCTTGGAGACCTTCTTGTCGGCGTCGCCCAGGATGGGGAAGTTCATCTTGACGTGCTGGGTTTCCTCGATGTCCTTGATCCAGCGCTTGTGCGACTCGACGTTGTCAACGCTGACGCCGATCGCCTTAATGCCGCGCTTGTCGAACTCGGGCTTGAGCTTCGCGACCCGGCCAAGCTCGGTGGTGCAGACCGGAGTGAAATCCTTGGGATGGGAGAACAGGACCGCCCATCCGTTCCCAATCCAATCGTGAAACTTGATCGGTCCCTCGGTCGATTCCTGAGTGAAGTCCGGCGCCACGCTTCCAATATGAAGTGCCATTTTTTTACCTGCCTCTCTCGTTCCCGCCAGCCGGCGAGGACAAGGCGTTTTTTCTTTATCGCTTTTCTGTTTTCTCGATCCTTTTTTCTATGCTCTCGAGTCGAAACCTAACCACAAATCCCGCGCTCGCCGAAGCCTCAGAACGGGTCTCCTGCGCTTCATCCAAAAGAATCCATCGATTGGGGCACAATGCCTATAAACGAGAATGTGATGAATCAGACCAACTAACTCATCTATTTATAGTCGCGCGGTCTTTAGGAGGCAAGCACGCGTTTATCATTGAGATTTTCGCGATTCTTGGTCGCGAGCCTTCGCTGCGCCGACGCTCCGCCTACCGGCGCTTGAGCCCGCGAAAGTCGGGCTTGCGCTTGGCAAGGAACGCGGTCACGTATTCTTTGTGCTCGGGACTCACGTAGCATTTCTCGAGCGCGAAGCCCTCGAATTGCATCGCGGTCTCCAGCGTGCCGTCGAGCCCGGAGTAGATGGCCTTGCGGGTATACGCGAGTGAGGTCGGCGAGCACTGCAGTATCTCGCCCGCAAGCTCGCGAGTCGCCGTGGCGAGACCGCCCTGCGGCGCGACGCGGCTCACCAGTCCCATCGCGAGGCATTCCGGCGCGGTGTATTGGCGCCCGGTCAGCATCATCTCGGCGGTCCGCGACAGGCCGATGAGCCGTGGCAGCAGGTAGCTCGAGCCCAGCTCACTCATCAGGCCGACGCGCGGGAAAATCACACCCATCTTCGCGTTGTCGGAGGCGATCCGCACGTCGCACAGCAGCGTCATCGTGCATCCGACGCCGAGCGCGAAGCCGTTGATCGCGGCGATGGTCGGCTTGGAGAGATTGCGCATGATGAAGGGCAGTCCGATGCCGGCGCGGCGCTGCTGCGAGGACTCGCCGGCGTTCGCTTCGCGCGGTTGGTCGTGCGCCTCATGCGCCTCGCGCGACTTGATGTCCTGCGCGAACATTCCCATGTCGGCGCCCGCGCAAAACGCGCGATCGCCCGCGCCGGTCATCACGATGACGCGCACGTCGCTCTCGGCGTCCGCACGCAGCATCGCTTCGGCAATCTCCACGCCCATCTGCGTGGTGTACGCGTTCATCTTCGCGGGACGGTCGAGCGTAATCGTCGCGACCTCGTCGGCCGCCTCATAGCGAATCGTTTCGTAAGTCATAGATCGTCCTCAGAGCCAGCGTGCGTGCGAGAAATTTTATTTCAGCAAGTCAACATTTCAAGTCAGTCCCGCGAATCCTCGACGGCACGATGCGAACGCGAATGTGAACGCGGAGCCCCGTCGGCGCCCGGCGCGGCTTATGATCAGGCGCGCTTCTTCTTGCGCTGCTTGCGCGCCTCGCGGACCTTCGCCTTGATCCGTTTTTCCTTGCGTTTGCGCCGGCGCTTGATTTCGCGTTGCCGTTCGGATGCCATCGATACCTCTTTTAGTCGAGTGGAACGGTCCGTTCCACCTTTGCGCCAGAGTCCAGATGCACTCCGGTCGTGGTTGCGTACGGTTTGCCCTTGCCCATGCGGTTTTCGACGTAGATGTCGTAGTCGCCGGGCTCGAGCGTGAAATGGTGATCGCGGCCGGGCACGCTCTCGGCAGCCTGGCGCTGCGTGCCGGCCCGGTAAATCACCACTCGTGTCGCCTCGTTGATCTCGAGTTTCTGCATCGTGGTCTGGACGGTCAAATCGGCGGGCACCACCTCGTCGAGCGAGAGCCGTGCGCGATGCCCGGGCTCGAGCTTGACCGCGTGCCAATCGTAGCCCTGCGGCGGAGCGTCGACCTTCACGTCGACTTCGTTGGGCGCGAACAGATATTTCTCGCCGCTCAAGAAACTCGCGACCTTGGCGTGCGGCTCGTCGGTGGTGGTAACGGTCACGCCGAAGCCGGGATCTTTCCCGGTGCGATCCTTCACGCTGACCTGCAGCACCGCGACGTTCTGGATGAGGACGGTGTGGGTGCGCCCCGCTTCGATCTTGATGTCGTCTTTGATTATCTGGCCTCCGACGATCGGGAGCACCAGCTTGTAGTCGCCGGGCGCGAGATCGATCTGCGCGCCGGCCGCGACGTCGCCGGCGGCCTTGCCGTTCGCGGCAATTACGTGCGCCGCGTTTTTCGCGCCCGCGCCGATATCGCCGAGCACGTCGAGCTTGAGCGTGCCGGTCGACGTCGATGCGCCGAGCGCGGCAGTCGCAACGAACAGGACGGCGAGAATTGCGGTTTCCAGTGGGCGGCGAAGCATCATGCGGAAATTCAGCGTCCCCGTATCATAGAGACGGCGATTCGCCTGCGCCAGCGTGACAATCCGAATGTCGCGCGGCATGCGGACCTACGCCCATTTTTCAGCCAGACATCGTATAACCAAATTGATGGATGGCGGCGACAGCTTCGCGTTCGTGCTGTTCAAGCCGAAGCTGGCGGGAAATGCCGGCGCGGCAGCGCGTGCGCTCAAGAACATGGGCTTCTCGGACCTGCGGCTGGTCGCGCCCGGCAATTTGAATCGGCGCGCTGCCGCCGCGATGGCGGTGCACGCGGCGGACGTGCTCGCCGGCGCGTCGACGTATCCGGACCTCGGCGCGGCGGTGGCGGATTGCACGATCACCGTCGGTACGACCTGCCGCACTGGCCTCTATCGCAGCGCAGCGCAGCCACTGCGCGAGGCGGCGGCGGAGCTGGTCACACTCGTGACGACCAATCGCATCGCGATCATCTTCGGTCCCGAAGATCGCGGACTTACCAATCGCGAGCTCAAGCGATGCCATCGGTTGATCACCATCCCGACTGCGCCGGACTATGCATCACTCAATCTCGCGCAGGCGGTGGTGGTCGTCGCGTATGAGCTGATGATGGCGGCGCGCGCGGCGAACCGGAGCGCCGCGACGCTCGAGCTGGTCGGCGCGGGCGAGACGCATGCGATGCTCGAGCGGATGGCCGAGGCGCTGGTCGCGATCGGATTCCTGCCCGCCGACAACCCGGAGCACATCATGTTCGCGATCCGCGGGATCTTCGGGCGCAGCGGATTGACCGCGCGCGAGCTCGACATCCTGAACGGGATGGCGCGCCAGATTCGATGGGCCGGGGAGGGCGGAGTCGAGACGCTGGCGAGGAAGCGGCGGGCGGGCAAGAAGCTCCGGTGAGGGGACGGTCGCGAGCGAGGTGAGCGAGGGCGACCAGGTTGACAAAGTCGGCGGTCCTGCTATTCTGCGATTGAGAATCATTCTCAATTTCGGTTGGAGGTCGCCAGCGTGTCAGTGCTGCTGCGCCGGTTCAAGGCTCTACTTTCCGAGCCTCTAGTTTCGAAGGCTCTACTTTCCGAGGCTAGAGTTTCGAAGGCGCTAAATTCCGAGCGTCTGCATTCCGAGGCCCTGCTTTCCGAGCCCGTAGTCTCGAAGCCTCTGCTTTTCGAGCCTCTACTTTCCAGGCCGCTCGCTTTCAGGTCTTTTCTGGCGGGGAATTTTGCGATCGCCGCGCTGGCGTTCGCCGTTCCGGGTCACGCCCAATCCGACGCCGGCGAGATTCGATTCGCGAACCATCAGTATGCGCCGCAGACGCTGACGGTGCCGGCGGGACAGCCGCTGGTGCTGAAGGTGGTGAACTCCAGCGACGAAACCATCGAGTTCGAGAGTTTCAAGCTCAACCGCGAAAAGGCCATCTCCCCCGGCCAGACGATTACCGTGCGGCTGCCCGCGCTGAGCCCCGGCAACTACGACTTCTACGACGACTTTCATCAGGACGTTCCCGAGGGAAGCATCGTCGCGAAGTGACCCGGCTCGCGTGCACCGGAGCGGCACGCGCGCTTAACGATTTTTGGACATGATTGCGGAAAGGATTGCGGAAAAGTTGCGCCATGAACTTCGCGAGGGTCGCATCGACGGTGCTGATCGTCGCCGGCGTGGCGCTGCTGCTCGCGCAGTTGGTCCCGGTGCAGGATTTCGATCCTCCGTCCGAGGGCGACATTTCCGCGCCGCCCGCGATCGAGGCGACGCTGCGGCGCGCCTGCTATGACTGCCATTCCAACGAAACCCGGTGGCCATGGTACCGGCGCATCGCTCCGGTCTCGTGGCTGGTCGCGCGCGACGTCGAGCGGGGGCGCCGGCAAATCAATTTCTCCGAGTGGGGTGCCTACTATCCCGCGACGCGGAAACGAAAACTCCAGTGGAGCGAGCGCGCCGTGCGCGAGCATGCGATGGCGCCGTCTTCATATCTGTTGATCCATCCCGGCGCGCGGCTCAGCGACGCGGATCGCTCGGCGCTGGAAAATTGGATCGAGTCCAGCACTTCCGCTTCTTCACCCGAAACTTCCTCACCAGGGCAGTAGGCATAGTGACGAATTTGTTGCGCATCACACTGATTGGTTTCCTGATGCTGATGAGTGCTTGCATATGCGTGCGGCGCGTGAACGCCCAGGTCGATCCGTGGGAGTTCGAGGTCTATCCCTACGCGACCGAAACCCGCGGAACCGTCGAGCTCGAGACTGACAACGCGGTGGTCGCCAAAGGACACAGCCAGGGCGGTGAGGGAACCGCGTCGGGAAGGTTTCCCAGCCAGAGCACCTGGTACAACCAGTTCGAGCTGACCTATGGCTTGACGGATCGAATCGAGGCGGCGGCCTACCTCAACATGGCGATGCCGAACGCGGCCGGCTACCGTTACGCGGGATCCAAGTATCGCCTGCGCGGCAGGCTGTTCGAAGAGGACGTGCTGCCGGTCAATCTCGGCTGGTACCTCGAGCTGGAATGGCACAAGACGCCGCAATTCGATGACGACGAGCTGGAGCTGGAGATGCGCCCGATCATCGAAAAGGATTTTGGCGGGTTTTCCTTGGTCGCAAATCCGCAGTTTGAAAAACCCATCTTCGTCGGGCCGAACCACAACAAGGGCTTCAAGTTCGGCTACGCGGCTGGAATCTACTACCGATGGCGGCGCTACCTGTCGCCGGGTGTCGAGTTCTACGGCGCGCCGGGCTATATCGACGACAACGATCCATTGCATCAGCAGCAGCACTACGTGTTCCCGGTGGTGTGGGGCGCGCTGCCGCATGGAATCGAGTACAGCGTCGGACCGGGTATCGGGATGACGCGCGGCTCCGATCGGGTGCTGATAAAGTTCAATTTAGAGCTGGAGAGATTCGTAGGAGCGATCTTTGGACCGTCGTCCGAATCCGGCGCGTTCCTCTAGGCGGGTGTTGGGGAGAAGGGCCCGTAAGCCTTCAATACCTGGGCGCGTTCTCAACACCCTACTAGGGCTGCGCTCGGGCGCGATCGAATACAACTGATGCTGTCGCGCGAACACGCATCGATCATCTTCGGAACTGATCGACCGATACTTGTCCGCCTAGTTCGTCGTGTCGCGATCGAGC
>DATDGX010000028.1:0-8744 GCA_036521875.1 Binataceae bacterium (SeqCode) | reverse complement strand
GCGTCCGGCGACGATTCCCACTTGAGCGCCAGGTCGGGCTCGAGCTCGATATTGTCGTCGCCGTAGCGCACCAGCATGTCGAACAGCGCTTGCTCGAAGGTCCACGACAGGGTGTCGTAGCCGGCGGCCGGATCGAGCGTTGGGATATCGTCGGCGTCGGCGAGCCGGAGCACCATCGCGCCCGCGGGCAGCTTGAGCGGCGGCGGTCCGCTGCGGCATCCCGCGAACGCGAGCGCGAGCATTGCGATCGTGGCGGCGTCGGCGAGCCGGCGCGCGAGTGTCTTCATTGCGCGCGCCTGCCGAGAAAGCCGTAGCCCAACAAGTTGAAGCCGAGCACCGCGTAGAAGATCGCGAGGCCGGGAAAAGTGGCGAGCCACGGCGCGGTGCGAAAATAAATTGTCGCCTCCGAGATCATCCTGCCCCAGCTCGGCGTCGGCGGCGGCACGCCAAGGCCGAGGAAGCTGAGCGCCGCATCGAGCAGCAGGGTGCCCGAAGTTCCGAGCGCCGCCATCACGACAATTATCGGCAACACGTTGGGCAGCAGGTGTCGCAGGATCAGTCTTCGCGACGGCGCGCCGAGCGCGCGCGCGGCGAGCACGAAATCGCGATTCGACATCGACAAGGTCTCGGCGCGGACCACGCGGGCGACCTGGGTCCACGACACCAGTCCGATCACAAACAACACGTTGAGAAGGCTCGGACCTAAGACCGCCACGAATGCCATCGCGAGCAGCAACGCGGGCAGCGTCAACATCACGTCGGTAAATCTCATCAGTACGAAGTCGACACTGTCGCCAAAAAAGCCCGCGCACACTCCGATGGTCACGCCGATTATCAACGTGCCCGCCATCGCCGCGATGCCGACCGTCAGCGAGATTCGCGCGCCGTATATGATTCGCGACATCACGTCGCGCCCCAGCTCGTCGGTGCCCATCGGAAATTTTAGCGAGGGCGCGCCGGGATCGCCGTAGGTCGGGGCGACCGCGCGCGCCGGGTCGTAGGGCGCGAGCATTGGCGCGAAAATCGCCACCATCACCAGGCTCAGCACCATCGCCGCCCCAACCGTCGTAGGCACATTCATCCGCCGGACATTCATATGCTTTCGGCGAGCCGGATCCGCGGGTCGAGCCACGCGTAGAGAACATCTACTGCGAGATTCGCGATTACGATCAGAAACGCGGAGAACAGCACGGTGCCCATCACCAGCGGGATGTCGAGATTGAAAATCGCTTCGAACGCGAGCCGCCCGATGCCCGGCCAGTTGAACACCGTCTCGGTGAGCACCACGCCCGACAGCAGCCCCGCGAAGTCCAGCCCTGCGATCGTCACCAGCGGCAGCATCGCATTTGCCATCGCGTGCCGCAGCATCACGCGCGCGCGCGAAACTCCCTTGCTGCGCGCGGTGCGGATGTAATCCTGGCCGAGCGTGTCGATCAGGCCGGTGTGCAGGATGCGCGAGTAGTAGCCCGCGGAGCCGAGCGCGAGCGTCAGCGTCGGCAGCACCAGGCTTTTCGGTCCGCTGTATCCGCCGAGCGGGAACGAACGCAGATAAAGCCCGCCCGCGATCAGCAGCATGGTGCCGAGCCAAAATACCGGTATCGAAACCATCGCGAGCGAAATCACCAGCAACGCGTCGTCGAGCGCGCGGCCGCGCCACGCCGCCGCGATTGCGCCCATCGCGACACCAAGAATCAGCGAAACGATCATCGCCGAGACCGCGAGCACCGCGGTCGCGGGAACCCGCTCGGCGATCAGCCGCGTCACGCTCTCGCGCCTGACGTACGAGCGTCCGAGGTCGCCGTGAACCGCGCGGTCCAGATACCGCGCGTATTGAATGTAACGCGGGCGGTCGAGCCCCATCTCGTGCCGAATCGCGGCGAGCGTCTGCGGGTCGGCCTTGGCGCCCGCCATGGTCACCGCGGGATCGGTGGGAACTACAAATGCGATCGCGAAGGTGATGAGCGAGGTGCCGATGAGCACCACGGCGCCGAACACGATCCGCCGCGCGAGGTAGACCAGCATCGGTTCAGCCCGCGATTGCGTCCCGCGCAAGCAGCTCGCGCTGGAGCTTGACCTCCGCGCGTTCGCGATGACGCCGTGCGGCGGGCGCGTCGGAATCGGAGTTGAGCGCCTCGAGATCGCGCGCGCCAATCGATTCGACAAGTTTGCTCAGGTCGGAGAGACGCTCGCGTTCTTCCGCGCTCAGCGTGGCGGCATCGCGCAGCGCCCGGTAATGCGCGAGGAACGCGGCGAGCGACGAGTAGGTGCGATCGTTCATCGGGGGACGGCTTCAGCCCGCGGCTGCTCCCAGCGGTGAAATCGCAAGCCCGATCAGGTAGCCAACTGCGGCCGCGCTCATCGCAATCAGCAGGAAGCGCAGACCCGAGGGCCAGCGCCGCTCGCTGTGCGCGAGCCATCCTTCCAGGTAGCCGACGCCGAACAGGGTAAGCGCGGTCGCCGCGAGCGCGGCTGCCAACCCCACGTAGGGCGCCGTGAACAGAATGTAGGGGAGCAGCGGAACCACCGCGCCTACCGCGAACGCGATTCCCATCAGGACGCCGTCGATAGCCGCGTTGCCCCCCAGCACGGTGCCGCCCAGGCCGAACATCTTGACCGTCGCGGTCGTGAGCAGCGCCTCCGGCGATGAGCTCAGCAGTTTCACGACGCGGTAAGCCGCCTCGCGACCGAGGCCCTCCTCGGCGAGTTGCTCGAGCAGGCCCTGCTGCAGAACGTACGGCTTTGCGGCCGCAGCGGCGCGGACCTGCTTCAGCTCGCCCCGCATCACCTCGGTCTCGGCTCGCGATCCGAGGTAAGCGCCCGCGCCCATCGAGAGCGCACCGGCCGCGGTCGAGGCGAGCGCGGCCAGGACGACCTGGGTGTGATCCGAGACCGCGCCGCTCAAGCCGCATAGCACGCCGGCGGTAGTGAGCACGCCGTCCTGTACTCCGAAGACGATCTCGCGAACGTTTGACAGCCGCTCCAGGAGCCGCTTGCGCTGGGTCGTGTCGAGGTCCGCCAAGGGTTCTCAGAATTTGCGATCGGATCGGCCGAACTGAACGCCGGGCGTCCAGTCGGCAGGACATAGCTGACCGCTGCGAAGCGCGCTCACCAGGCGGATCATTTCACCGACGCTGCGGCCCACGTTCAACGGGCAGGCGAGCGAGAACGCGACTGTGCGCTGGCGATCGAGAATGAACGTGGCGCGGAGCGCGACCTGTTCCTTTTCATCGAAGACGCCGAACGCGCGCGCGAGCTTGCCGTCCTGGTCGGCGAGCAGCGGATATCCGATGCCGCCGAGCTCACGAGCCCAGCGGCGATGGCTCTCCGCGTCGTCGACGCTCGCGCCCAGGATCGCGGTGTTTTCCGCGCTGAGCTGCGCGCGCGCGTTGTTGAAGCCGGTGACTTCAGTCGGGCAGATAAACGAGAAATCGCGCGGGTAGAAAAAAAGCAAAATCAACTCGGAGGAAATTTTCGCGAGACTGACGTGCTCGATGCGATCGGCGTTCGCGGCGGGCAAATCAAAGTCTGGAGCTGGGTCGCCTGGCTTGAGCATGGTGAGATCGGTCCGGGTCCGCGCGCTAAAACTACTCAATCTCGTAAGTCAGGGAAACGGTCGCGTTCACCGTCACATCGTTCGCCTCGATCGGCGTCGGCGCCGCCTCCATGCGATGCATACTGTATGCGCCCATCATCATCGGTATCGGGCGCACCCCTTGCGCCATGGTCGACGCCTTCGCGACCCGCTTGAGCTTTACGCCGAGCGCGGCGGCGAGCGCTTGTGCTTGCGCCTGAGCGTCGCGGCTCGCAATTCCGATCGCCTCGATGCGCGCCTTGGTGTCGTCCTTGAGGCTGAAGTTCAGCGAGTTGACCCGGTTGGCGCCGGCGGCGATCGCCGAATCGATCATCGGGCCGACCAAATCCATCGCGCCGGTCTCGGCGGTGATCGTGTTCTGCGCGGTGTAGCTGACGATGCGCGGCTTCTCGCCGTGGGACTGCTCGTTGTACTGGGGGTTCAGCGAGTAACCGCCGGTGTGTATTTTTCCCTTGTCGCCGAGCTTGGCCTTGAGCGCGTCGACGACTTTCTGCGCGAGCGCCGCGTTGCGGTTCGCCGCCTGTTCAGCGGTGGGCGCGTTGGTTTCGATTGCCAGCTCAAGGTTCGCGACGTCGGGAATAGCGTGGGACTCGCCATTGCCGCTGACCTCGATTGTGCGATCCGGCTGAACCTCAGCGCCGCCGGCGTCCATCGGGGCCGCGGCCGCGGCGAGCGGGATCATCAGTACGAGCAGAGCGGATGCGGCTGCGAGCCTGATCATTATATTGGCACCTCTCCAGATTCTTTTCGTCATTGCAGTGGTCAGATGACTTAAACGCGGATCGATGCGTAAAGCCAGCGCGGCGAGCGCGGCGATGGGAAATTTCGCAGCGCGATCCATTGATTGATTCGCCATGATATTTTCCGGAGACTGGTCCCGTTGAATTGACCAGACCGGCAAGCGCCGCAAATCAAATCATAATGGCCGGGAAACCCGACGAAAAGAAAATCACTCCGCGCAGCCAGGACTTCGCCGCCTGGTACAACGACGTGGTTCTGCGCGCCGAACTCGCCGACTACTCGCCGGTGCGCGGATGTATCGTGTTCCGCCCCGACGGTTATGCGATCTGGGAGGTTTTACGCGACGAGCTCGACCGCCGGATAAAGAAGACCGGCGCGCGCAACGCCTACTTCCCGCTCTTCATACCGCAGAGCTTCCTCGCCAAGGAGGCGCGGCACGTCGAGGGTTTCGCGCCCGAGGTCGCGGTGGTCACCCATGGCGGCGGCAAGGAACTCGACGAGCCGCTGATCGTGCGCCCCACTTCCGAGACCATCATCAATCATATGTTCGCGCAGTGGATCCATTCGCATCGCGATCTGCCGATGCTCATCAACCAGTGGTGCAACGTGGTGCGCTGGGAGATGCGCACGCGGCTGTTCCTGCGCACCACGGAATTCCTGTGGCAGGAAGGACACACAGCGCACGCGACGCGCGAGGAAGCGGAGCGCGAGACCCTGATGATCCTCGAGCTCTACCGCGCCTTCGTCGAGGCCTTCCTCGCGATCCCGCTGGTAGTCGGCCGCAAAAGCGCGGCGGAGCGCTTCCCCGGCGCGGTGGAAACCTACACGATTGAGGGCCTGATGGGTGACGGCCGCGCGCTGCAATGCGGGACCTCGCACTTCCTCGGCCAGAACTTCGCCAAGCCGTTCGAGATTCGCTACCTCGACGATCAGAACCAGCTCCAATACGTCTGGCAGACGAGCTGGGGAGTCACGACGCGACTAATCGGCGCGATCGTGATGGTACATGGCGACGACCAGGGCCTCCGCCTGCCACCCACCGTCGCGTCGACGCAGGTGGTAATCGTGCCGATCTATCGCAAGTCCGAGGAAGGCGAAGGCGTGCTCGCGGCCGCGCGGGAGGTGCTCGGCGCGCTGGAGCGCGCGGGAATTCGCGCGCGCCTCGACGATCGCACCGGGCTGACGCCGGGATTCAAGTTCAACGATTGGGAGATGCGCGGAGTGCCGCTCCGGATCGAGATTGGCCCGCGCGACGTTGCCGCCGGAGAGGCGGTGCTCGCGCGCCGCGATCGCAAGGGTGCGGAGGCGAAGAGCAAGGCGCCGCTCGCCACCATTGCGGAGCGCTCCGTCGTGCTGATGACCGAAATTCAGCGGAGCCTCTACGATCAGGCGCGTGCCGCGATGAGTGCCGAGACGCGCCAGTTCGATGACTACGCGGCGTTCCGCAAGCAGATGGAAGGCGAGGGCGGCGGCGGACTCGCGGAAATCTACTGGTGCGGCAACCCCGCATGCGAGACCAGGATTCGCGAAGAAACCAAAGCAACCTGCCGCGCCATCCCGCTCGAACGCAAGAGTCCCGCCGGCAAATGCCTAATCTGCGGCGAACCAGCCCCCGACCGCCCGTTCTTCGCCAAGTCGTATTAGTATTTAGCCGTACCTGGATTTCCGCGCGCATCGCCGGTCGCCATCAACCGGCACGGCGCGGCACTCGCGTTACAGCTTGTAGTCGAGCTTCATCGCTACGCGCACTTCTTCCATCGTTTGCTGCGCGAGCGTGCGGGCGCGGCGCGTTCCTTCGACCAGGATCTCGCGCACCTTATCCGGCTCCGCCGCGAAACGATTGCGCCGCTCGCGAATCGGCTCGAGGAACTTGTTGAGCGCGCTCAGCAACCGCTCCTTTACTTCGACATCGCCGACCGTCCCCTTGCGATAGCGATCTTTCAGCTCCTCGACCTCGGCCTTGTCCGGATTGAACACGTCCAGGTAGGTGAACACCGGGTTGCCTTCGATGTGGCCGGGATCGGTCGGATGGATCCGCGTCGGGTCGGTGAACATCGACATCACGCGCTTGCGCACCGTCTCCGGCGCATCGCCGAGATAGATGCAGTTGCCGAGCGACTTCGACATCTTGGCTCCGCCGTCGGTGCCCGGCAGCCGCGCCACCCGGCCGAGCATCGCCTTCGGCTCGATGAGTACTTTTCCATACAGCCGGTTGAAGCGCCGCACAATTTCGCGGGTCTGCT
The DNA here is from genome assembly GCA_036521875.1 of Binataceae bacterium (SeqCode). Taxonomy (GTDB): domain Bacteria; phylum Desulfobacterota; class Binatia; order Binatales; family Binataceae; genus DATDGX01. Next base: position 2,168 of record DATDGX010000028.1, on the reverse strand, counting down.
CGATCATCGGAAGCTGGTCCTCGCCGACCGGCACCAGGTCGGCCTTGAAGATCGCGATGTCAGCCGCCTGTGAAATCGGATACGACCAGAATCCGACCGGAACGCCCTTGGCGAAGTTGCGTTGCTTGATCTCTTCCTTCACGGTCGGATTGCGCTCGAGGGTCGCGACCGTGACCAGGTTCATAAAGTAGATGGTGAGCTCGGCCAGTTCCGGGACCATCGATTGCACGACGATTTTCGATTTCTCGGGATCGATCCCGACTGCCAGGTAATCGAGCGCGACCTCGACCACGTTCGCGGCGAGGAGCTCGGGATGCTCGAAGTTGTCGGTCAGCGCCTGGATGTCGGCGATCAAAACGCAAGTGTCATACTCGTCCTGCAGTTGCACGCGGTTCTGCAACGAGCCGACGTAGTGTCCGAGATGCAGCGGGCCGGTGGGGCGGTCGCCGGTGAGAATTCGCTTCGGCATCGGTCACGCGTCAGAGCAGGCCGCGGAGCGTCACCAGATCTTCGGCGATGTCTTTCATCTCGGGGCCGGGCTCCGTCTCCAGGCACATCGTGACGCCAAAAAAGCGCGGGTCGTGGAGCAGGCGGCGAAACGCCTCGGCGCCGAGGTGGCCCTTGCCGATGTGCTGATGGCGGTCGACGCGCGAGTTCAAGGGCTTCAGCGAATCGTTCAGATGAAATGCGACGATCCTTTTGATTCCGATATGCTCATCGAGTTCCTTGAAAGTGCGCTCGTAGCCCTCCTCGGTTCGCAGATCGTAGCCGGCCGCAAACGCGTGCTCGGTGTCGAAGCACAGGCGCAGGCGCTCGTTCTCCTTCACCGCGTTGAAGATCTGCGCCATCTGCGGAAAGCTGGAGCCGAGCACGGTGCCCTGTCCGGCGGTTATTTCGAGCGCGACTTTGGTCGCGAAGCCTTTGCAGGCCGCGTGCGCCTCGTCGATCGAGCGCGCGACGGTCTTGACGCCGGCCTCTGCGCCGGAGCCGACGTGCGCGCCCGGATGCGCGACCAGGTATGGTACGCCGAGCGCCTCGCATCGCTCCAGTTCGTCGACAAAGCCTCCAACCGAGCGCTTGCGCAGCGTTTCGTCGGGCGCGCCGAGGTTCAGCAGGTAAGAATCGTGCGCGATGACCGACGCGATCCCGGTCTCGCGCTGATTGCGTTTGAAGTTCGCGATCTGCTCTTCGGTAAATGGCTTGGAAGCCCACTGCCGCGACGACTTGGTAAAAATCTGGATGCAATCGCATTCGATCAGCTTGCCGCGATTCAACGACTCACCGACTTCGCCGGCGATCGACATGTGCGCGCCCAGTAACGGACGCCGTGATGGATTCGAATTCGCCATTTTTAATTTGTCGCCTGGCTGCCGCCGAATTAATTTCGCGCGCTCTTGTCTAATTTTGCTTCGCGCCGGATTTGCTCCGCGATTTTATATGATGCGGCGGCGAAAGCGAGAACCGGCCGCGCAAGCTTTCCAACATCTTGCCCGCCGCGTTCGCGGATGCGAACTTAAGCGCGGTGAGAGCTTCATTTCTGATCGGCCTCATGATGGCGGTGACTAGCGCAGTGATGGGATGCGCAAATCAGGGCGTCGCGTTGCCGCCGCTGGTGGAGTACGCCGAAATCGAGCCGTCGGGGCAGGCCGCCAAACCGCCGGGCTGCAACATGCCGGTGCTGCGCTCGGAGCCGCTTGCGGAATTCCGCAAGGTCGGGATCATCGAGGCGACCGGCAACGTCTTCGCGACCGAGGACCAGGTGATGCCGGCGCTGCTGCGCAAGGCGTGCGAGTCCGGCGCCGACGCGGTCGTCATCATCGTGAGCAAGTCGCAAACCAGCGAGGCCAGGACCGGCTACTACATCGACTCGGTCGCAATCGTGTACGGCCCAGAGACGGGCACCGGAGTTTCTTCGAAACTCGCGCCGCCCCGGCCGAAATAAGTTGAGCCGAATCGAATTGACCGGCAAGTCGCAATCATCGCGCCGGAGCCGCAGCTTTCTGCGGCAACTTTCCACTGCAACTTTCCACGGTATGATGGGTGCGTGAGCGCGTGGCGGTGAAGCGGTCGATAAAGGCGGTCGGCGTAGTCGTCAAGCATGACGCGCGCGAGGCGATCACGATCGCGCGGCCGCTGGTGCGATGGCTGCGGCGCGAGCACAAGCGGGT
>DATDGX010000027.1:0-2674 GCA_036521875.1 Binataceae bacterium (SeqCode) | reverse complement strand
ACCGCGATTGCGCAGCCGGGCGGCGCGGTGCGCGACTCGGAAGTGATCGCGGCGGCCGACAAGTTCGGGATTGCGATGGTCTTCACCGGCGTGCGTCATTTCCGCCACTAGGAGTGCCAAATCCGCAATGAAGGTGCTGGTCATCGGCAAGGGCGGCCGCGAGCACTCGCTGGTGTGGCGCCTCAACCAGAGCCCGGTAGTGCGCAAGCTTTACTGCGCAAGCGGAAATCCGGGGATAAATCAAATCGCAGAGCCAGTCGCGATCGCGCCCTCCGACGCCGGAGCGCTGGTCGCCTTCGCGCGCGACAAAAAGATCGATCTGACCGTGGTCGGCCCCGAGGATACGCTCGCCGCGGGAATCGTCGACGAATTCGAGCGTGCAAAGATGCCCGTCTTCGGCCCCACCCGCGCCGCCGCGCAACTCGAGACCAGTAAGGCATTCGCGAAGACGCTGATGCGCGAGGCGGGCGTGCCGACCGCGGAGTTCGCGGCGTTCGACGATGCCGCCGCGGCGCGCAGCTATGTGCGCGCGCGCAAGGGACCGATCGTCGTCAAGGCCGACGGCCTCGCGCTCGGCAAGGGCGTGACGGTGTGTGCCGACACGGAAGCCGCGCTCGCCGCCATCTCCGAGGCGATGGAACAGCGCAAGTTTGGCGCCGGCGGCGATCGCGTCGTAGTCGAGGAGTTTCTCACCGGCGAAGAAGTTTCGTTCTTCGCATTCTCTGACGGCTACAACGTGGTCCCGCTCGCGATGGCCCAGGATCACAAACCCATCTTCGACGGCGACCGCGGCCCTAACACCGGCGGCATGGGCGCGTACTCGCCGACCCCGCAATTCCCCGCTGAGCTCGGCGAGCGAATCATGCGCGAAGTCGTGCGCCCGACTATCGCCGCGATGGCCGCGCGTGGAACCCCATATCGCGGCGTGCTGTTCGCGGGCGTGATGGTGAGCGGCGATCGAATCAACGTAATCGAATTCAACGCGCGCTTCGGCGATCCGGAATGCGAAGCGCTGATGATGCGCTTCGAGAGCGACCTCGCCGAAGCTCTGCTCGCGATCGCGCAGGGCAACGCCGCGGCGGCGCACATTCGGCTCTCGCCGAAGAGTGCCGTCGCGCTGGTGCTCGCCTCGGGCGGATATCCGGGCGACTATCGCAAAAATTTCCCCATCAGCGGACTTGAAAAGATCGACGGCGCCGAACCCTCGGACCTGAAGGTCAGATGGGCGCTCAAAAAAATCCGCGTCAAGGTTTTTCACGCTGGCACTGCGCTGAGCGACAGGCACTTGGTGACTGATGGCGGCCGCGTTCTCGCGGTGACCGCGATGGCTTCCGATCTCGCGACCGCGGTCTCGACTGCCTACGAGGCAGCCGACATGATCGGGTTTGAAGGAAAGCAGATGCGGCGCGACATCGCGGGCCGCGCGCTGGCGAGGATTTCAACGAGTGCCTGAACGGCGGGCCATCGCGCCATCGGGAGTCTCGAACGCCTTTTGCCCAAATCGAAAAGCAGAAAGTTGCGGGACAAGGAGCGGCCGGAAATCTTCACCCTCGCCGACGGAATCGCCGCACTCAAGACGGGCGAACTGGTCGTGTATCCCACCGAAACTCTGTACGGCATCGGCGCCGATCCGCTTTCGGCCGCCGCGCTCCAGCGTCTGTTTGCGGTCAAGCATCGCGAACCCGGCAACCCGGTGGGACTGATCGCGTCCGACGCAACGACCGCATTTTTCTTTGCGCGTGAAATTCCGCACGCGGCGCGCCGGCTCGCGGACTATTTCTGGCCGGGGCCGCTGACCATCGTAGTGCCGGCGCGCGAGGGGACCCCGCCCGAGCTGGTCGGCGACGACGGCGGCGTCGGGGTGCGCGTGTCGCCACACCCCGTCGCCCGCGCGCTCGCGGCCGGACTGGGCCGCCCGATAACGGCGACCAGCGCCAATCCGGCCGGGATGCCGACCGTCGCGACGCTTGCCGAGGCGCGCGCCACGTTCGGCGCAAAAGTTAAAGTTTACCTTGAAGGTGGTCTGCTTGCCGGCGCCGCGCCCAGCACCGTGGTCGCGATCGATGCCACCGGCTGGCGCCTGATCCGCCCCGGCGCGATCTCGGAGCGCGAGCTCGCGGCCGCGCTGGCTGAGGGAGCGCTCAAGTGAGCGCGCCCGCGAAAAGCATAGAGCCGCTCGCGGAGCGCGTCGACCTGCTCGCGGAGCGAATCGAACCAATGGCTGGCTTGCTCTACAATCGCGGCGTCGTCGGCGACCTCGCGGCCGTCGTCGCTCCCCCCTATGACCTGATCGGCGCCGCTCGCCAGCGCGAACTCTACGGGCGTAGCCCTTATAACGTCGTGCGCCTCGAGCTCGGACGTGACGATGATCCTTACGCCGCCGCGGCGCGAACGCTCGCTGAGTGGCGCAATGCGGGAGTGCTCGAGCGCGCGCACCGCCGCGCGATCTATTTGTACACGCAGACTTTCGAGCTCGAGGGCCGCACGCACAGCCGCGCCGGTTTCATCGCACGAATCCGACTCGAGGAATTCAGCCATGGGCGGATCCTGCCGCACGAGCGCACCTTCCCCGCCGCGAAGGCCGATCGCCTCAAGCTGCTCATCGCGATCCGCACCAACGTGAGCCCGGTCTTCGGCCTCTATTCGGGTCAGCATCCCGAGCTCGATCGCTTGC
>DATDGX010000026.1:0-4002 GCA_036521875.1 Binataceae bacterium (SeqCode) | reverse complement strand
CGGGCGCACGTCCCCCAGCAGCGGCCACCGCTGCGGCGGCATCGCCGCCGGCCGTGGCCGCCGTTGCGGCAAGCAGCGCGGCGGCGCCCGTCTCTCTACCTTCGGATGCCGCCACTCTACCGTCTGTCGTAGTTCCAGCGTCTGCGGCGTCGCCGTCCGCTCCGGAAGCTGAGGAGACCCCAGTCGGATATCTCACTCCCGGCCTCGTCGCTGGCCCATCTAACCTTGCCCCGACGCCGCCCGACATCGGCGCGACTCCGCCCAGCACCGCCGAAATTCCGCAGGCGGCCCCCGAAGTGCCGCCAACCGCGACGGTAGACACCGCGCCCGCCGATCAGGACAACGGGCAGGCTGCGCCCTCGTATCAGGACAGCAGCGAGATCGCGAAATACCAGGAGGAGCAGGCTGGGCCGAACGCGCAGCAGTTGCGAAGCCTGCAAGAGTTCGTCAGCGAGGGCGAGATCAGTTCTCCTATCGGTATCCAGTTGCGCGAGGCGCGCCGCAAACTCAATTCGGGCGAGGAGGCCGACGGCCTCCTGGTCGTCGAAGTGAAAGACGGAAGTCCGGCCGCGGGCGCCGGCGTTCATGGATACCATCGCGCGGTGCACAACGCGCTTTCTGGCGCGGCGTTGGTGGGGGCGATGTTCTTTCCGCCGGCGATCCTGCTGCTGCCCGCGCTCGACTACGCGCAAATCGGCGAGAGCTACGACATGATCATCGGCGTCGACGGGTCGCGGGTCACGAACTTTCTCGACTTCAGCGATCGGATGCGCGATCTGCGCGCGGGCGAACTCGTCTATCTAAGCGTGGTGCGCGACGGCAAGCGCATGCAGATCGCGGTGCCGGTCCCCAACGACGTCGACACAGCCAACTACTGAACACTCCCACTTTACCCCGGCGCGATTTCCGTATTACAAGGGATATGCGCACGCTGAGGAAGTAACTTCCCGGCGAGGCGCGTGAACTGGGCATGAACTGGACCGCCTCCTTCGGGAGGCGCGACATAGCTTGGGCCTAACGCCTGGATCCGAAGTATGGACCGGGACTCCTGACGGACTTGAGCGCTCGCTACGAGCACGCTCCTCGCGGGGTCGCCGGCAATGCGGTGGCCCCGCGATTTTTTGGAGCGACCATGAATCACGACAAGTTTCGCGTAACCGATCTTGCGCGGATGAAGGCGGCGCGGCGGCCGATCACGATGCTGACCGCGTATGACTTTGCGTTCGCGCGAATTTTCGATCAGGCGGGCGTTGATGTCCTGCTGGTTGGCGACAGCCTCGCGATGGCGATGCGCGGCGAGGACAGCACGCTCGGCGTCACCCTCGACGAGATTATCTACCACACACGAATCGTCGCGCGGGCGCGGCGGCGCGCCCTGCTGATCGCCGACATGCCGTTTCTCTCCTACCAGGTAAGCGCCGAGGATGCGCTGCGCAACGCGGGACGGCTGCTCAAGGAAGGCGGCGCCGAGGCCGTCAAGCTCGAGGGCGGCGTCGCGATTGCGCCAACCGTGGCTCGAATCGCCGAGGTCGACATCCCGGTGATGGGGCATATTGGCCTCACGCCGCAATCGATCCATCGCATGGGCGGCCATCGCGTACAGGGCCGCCGGTCGGGACGCGGGCCCGGATGCCGCGAGCGTTTGCTCGATGACGCGCGCGCGCTCGAAGCCGCCGGCGCATTCGCGATCGTGATCGAAGGCGTGCCTCCGTCGCTGGCGCGCGAAATCACCGCCGCCGTTGCGGTCCCGACCATCGGGATCGGCGCCGGTCCCGATTGCGACGGCCAGGTGCTGGTGATGCACGACATGCTGGGCCTCAGCGAGTCGTTCGCGCCGCGCTTCGCCAAGCCGTTCGCCCGGCTCTGGAGCGAGACCGCCGCCGCCAGCGCGGCGTTCGTGCGCGAGGTCCAGGAGCGCGCGTTCCCCGGCCCGGAACATTGCTACGCGGAAGCCAAAAAGGGATGACATTTAATTTATGGATATCATCAAATCACCCGATGAAATGACGCGTTACGCGGAGAGCGCGCGGATGAGCGGCGAGCGGATCGCGTTGGTGCCCACGATGGGCTATCTGCACGAGGGTCATCTCACGCTGATGCGCGAGGGACGCCGGCGCGCGTCGATTCTGGTCGCTTCGGTGTTCGTGAACCCGACCCAGTTTGCCGCGGGCGACGACTTGGCGTGCTATCCGCGCGACTTCGCCAGGGACTGCGCGATGATGGAGACGGTGCCGGTCGATGCGGTGTTCGCGCCGGAGGCCGCCGCGATGTACTCGCACGATCCGCAGAGCTGGGTCGAGGTTACCGAGGTGACGCGCGGCCTATGCGGCGCGAGCCGCCCGGGGCATTTCCGCGGCGTCACCACCGTGGTCGCGAAGCTGTTCAATATCGTGAAGCCGCATCTGGCGCTCTTCGGCGAGAAGGACTTCCAGCAACTGCGCGCGATTCAGCGGATGGTATGCGATCTCAACTTCGACGTTGAAATCGTGCCGGTGCCAATCGTGCGCGAGAAGGACGGACTAGCGATGAGCTCGCGCAACGCCTATCTCTCCGCCGACGAGCGCCAACGCGCACTCGCACTCAGCCTGGCGCTCCGCGCCGCGCGCGAGAAGTATCGCGAGGGCGCCTGCTGCGTCGAGGAAATCGTATTCACGGCGGCGCGCGTGCTGCGCCACACTGCGGGCGTCGCCATTGAGTATGTCGAAGCAGTCGACGCCGAGACGCTGGCGCCGGCGACCTCGCTCGAACGTCCGCTATTGGTCGCGGTGGCGGCGCGCGTGGGCAAGACGCGCCTCATCGACAACACCGTCCTGGCGCCCTGAATACGCGGCGCGGAAAAAAGAGGCGCGAGGTGGTTGCACCTCGCGCCCCAGCGAATGACCTGGAATCGAAACTAACGGCTTAGTAGTAGTCGACCGGATCGATCTGCCGCTTGGCGCCGTACCAGAACAGCATGTTCTCGGTGAGCCCCTGCCAGGTAAATTTCCCGGGCGGATACAGGAGCCGCTTGAACATCGACTTCATCGAATAAAATTCCTTGGTGCAACGCCACACGCCTTCTTCGACCTGCTGCGGCGACAGGTTCTTCGGCACGAACATGCAGCGGAAGTTGTTCGTGTAGAGGTCGGCGTCGGGGATGATGACGCGGCCCTCGTTCTCGAGCTGCGTGCGCATCGGGGTCCCCTTGCGCGGCGTGACGGTATTGAAGAACGCCTCGGGCGCCTTGACCTCGTGCAGGAACTTGAGGGTCTCGTCGAAAATGTCCGGGCGATCCTCGTCGAGGCCGAACATGAAGTTGAGCGAATAGTAAATCCCGTAGTGCTCGAGGCGCTTGAGCAGTTTCTTGTACTGACTGGAGTGGTTCTGAATCTTGTTCATCGACAGCAGGCTTTCCTGGCTGATCGATTCCACTCCGATATTCACGTGGAAGATTCCCGCCTTGGCGGCGAGTTCGAGCAGGTCCTCGTCGTGATTCGAATTGATCGTCCACAGGCACGAGAAGCGGATGTTGAGCGGCTCGATTGCCTTGAACAGGTCGCGCGCGAACTTGTGCTTGCCGGTGATCTGATCGTCGATGAACTGGAAGCGGCGGATGCCGGTGGTCTTGATGGTCTCCTTCATCTCTTTGACGATGTCCTCGATCGGGCGGGTGCGATACGCGCCGTCATAGAAGACCGGAATTTCGCAGAACGAGCATCGGTAGGGACATCCGCGGCTCGCCTGAATCGGCACCGCCTTGAACAGGTAGCGGTTGAGCTTCAACAGCTCGTGACGCGGGCGCGGCAGGTTCTTCAAGTCGTGCATCTTGCTCGCCTTGTAGATCTGCTTGAGCTTGCCGTCGCGCCAGTCCGAGAGCAGCTCCGGCCACACCATGTCCGCCTCACCCTGCACGACCGCGTCGCAATGCTGCAACGCTTCCTCGGTCTGCAGCGTCGCGTGGAAACCGCCGAACACGACCGGGATGCCGCGCCTGCGGAACTCATCGCCAAGCTGGTACGCGCG
>DATDGX010000025.1:0-2300 GCA_036521875.1 Binataceae bacterium (SeqCode) | reverse complement strand
AGTCGGCTTCGCTCGACCGATCGAGCGGCGCGGCTCCGATTGCCCAGCGGTCGGCGAATGTTGCGGGCGATGTTGCGGGACCGTACCTGGTCGACGGCACCGGGCAGCGCTACCCGGTGCGCGCGGGCACGGTGACGCGCGTGGGGCGCGCGCTGGACAATGAAATCGTGGTCAACCATTCGTCGGTCTCGCGCCATCACGCGAGTATCGAGGCGCAAAACGGCGCCCTTCAGGTCAAGGACCTCAACAGCCAGAACGGGACCTTCGTTCGAGAGCAGCGCGTGACCGAGGCGCGCCTCAACGACGGCGACACGCTCAGGTTCGGCGACGCGCCGTTTACTTTCCGTGCCTGATGGCGACTTTGAAAGGCCGCGGTTCTGCTCGCAATGCGGCGGGCGGGTGGTGGTAGCGGAGGCGGCGTTCTGCAAAGAATGCGGCGCGCCGCTCACTACACCGTTACCCAATCGCAACGCGGGGTTCACCCCGATGGTTGCGGCGGCGTTGAGCTTGATCCCAGGCCTGGGCCATCTTTATCGTGGCCGGATCGGAAGAGGCGTGCTGTGGTTTTTCGGTGTCTCTATCGCCTACACAATGGGGGTGACGCTGGGCCTCCTGATTCACCTGATCTGCGCCGCGAACGCCGCGCTCTCGGGGGTGATCGAGGAAGACGCTTTCACCCGACGGCGCACGCGCCGCGGCTCGGCGCGGTTCGATTCGGAAAGTTGAAAGCCGGCTTAGCCAGATGATCGCTGAGAACACGATAGTCGGCGGACGATACCGCGTGATCAAGCCGCTCGGCGGCGGCGGGATGAAGCAAGTCTATCTTGCCGAGGACCTGCGGCTGGCGGCGCGGCAATGCGCGCTCGCCGAGATGGTCGACAGCTTCACCAACCCCGACATGCAGCGCCAGGCGGTGGCCGCCTTCCAGCGCGAGGCCGACATGCTCGCGCAGCTCAGCAACGAGCATATCCCGCGGGTGTTCGATCGCTTCAGCGAACAGAACCGTCACTACCTGGTGATGGAGTACATCGAAGGGATCACGCTCGAAGACAAGCTCAGAGCGACGGGCGGCAAGCTCGGCGAGCGCGAAGTGATCGATATCGCGCTGCAGATTCTCGACACGCTCGAGTACCTGCACAACCTGGAGCCCCCGGTTATTTATCGCGACCTGAAGCCGTCGAACATCATGCTCACGCCCAATGGCAAGGCCAAGCTGATCGATTTCGGAATCGCACGGCATTTCCAGCCGCTCTCGAACGCGACGATGATTGGCACGCAAGGCTACGCGCCGCCGGAGCAGTATCGCGGCAAGGTCGAGTACCGCTCCGACCTCTATGCGCTCGGCGCCACGATGCATCACGCGGTGTCGGGACGCGACCCCGCGCTCGAGCCGCCGTTCAGCTTCCCGCCGCTGAACGCGGTCGCGCCGGAGGTGACGTCCGCGCTCGCGGCGCTGGTCGATCAGGCGCTCAAGTACGACGTCGAGCAGCGCCCGGTAAGCGCGGAAGAATTCAAGCGCCGTCTCGAGGCTATCAAAACGGGAGACATGCAAGCTGCGATGGCGACCGGCGCGGTGTCGCCGGCGTCGCAAACAAACGGCGGTGTCGCGGCGAATCAATACAGTCAGTCTCAATCCGGGCGCGGCGCGCAGCAAAAACTTCCGCTCGGCGGCCACCAGCAGGCGACGCCGTCGGCGCCGACGATGCTGAGCACTATCGCCGACGACGATCTGCAGTGCCCTCGATGCGGCCGGCGGGTGCCCGCCGACTCACGCTACTGCTCGTTCTGCGCCAACGATCTGACTCGCAGGCTCGGCGCGGAGGAACTGGCGCCCGAGGCGCGGACCGTCGTCCTCGGCGACGCCGATCGCGCCAGCTACCAGCCGTACTCGTATCGCGAGCAGACGGATCCGTATAGGGAAGCGCCGCGTCGTCGCCGCAGACATCGGCTGTTCCCGATAATCGGACTGTTGGCGCTGAGCGCGCTCGTGCTGTCAAAGCTCACCACCTATTTCGGCTCGCTTTCCAACCCGCCTTCCGAATCCGAGCCCGGCGATGTGGCGCCGGACGCCGGCTTTCCGCCTGCCGTGCCGAACCCCGGGGAACCTTCGTATCTGCAGCCACGGCTCGCGATGCTCCGGCGCGCGCTTGACGCGGCGGGCTACCAGTCGGTGCAGTTCAAAACGGACGGCAACACGATGGTGCTATGGGGCACGGTCGAGGACGAGACCGACCGGATGATGGTGCAATCGCTGGTGTTCACGGTGGCGGGATTTGTCTCGATTCGCGATCAGTTGAAAG
>DATDGX010000024.1:0-4186 GCA_036521875.1 Binataceae bacterium (SeqCode) | reverse complement strand
GCGCTGCGAGGCCGAACTCGCTCATGAACGCGCGCGCCGCGCGCACCGCGAGGTTCGCGTCTCCGCAGGCAAGCGCCGCGTCGCTGCAGCGCATCACCACCGAGCTGGAGCCGGCGGGTCGAATCTCGATTCGGATCTCATCGGCGAGCGCCACCGGGATAAAAATCGAATCGAGCTCGTGGTAGTTGTCGGCGCGCCGCCCAATGACTCTGAGGAACAGATTGATTTTCGCGGGCGCGCGCTCCGCGAGCAGTTTCACCGCCGCCATTATCTGATGCTTCCTGACGCGTCCGATGCGGCCCTAGGCTGGCGGATTTCTAGCGCCGGGCGGACTCATCGCATGCGAACGCTCGGCCGAGCGCCTGAGCGCTCTCCGCGCGTCGCTTTGAATCACCGCGATCATGCCCCACAGCCACAGCAGCAGCCCCGCGATTACCATCACTTGCCCGGTCAGGAATGTCGCATGGTAGAAATCCATCCGCGCGGTTGCATACGAGACCTGCCGCTCCTCGGCGGTGAGGGGATCGAGCACAGCGGCGTCGGAGGCGTTGTCGAGTTCGTCGAAGCTGCGGAAGTCGGTGGGCGGCGGCGAATGCGAGGCGGTCGCAACAATCTGGCTGTACTGATGAGTACGCTCGAAGCCTACCATCCAGTTGCTGGCGCCGAGCACCAGCAGCGCCACGCCGCTGACGAATCGCCAGTCGCCATAGAGGTCGGGTAATTTCATTGGTGCGATGAGGATAAGGCGGCTGCTGCGCAAAAACAACGCACGCACCCGAGCGGCAAATTGTTTGCGGTATCTAATGTTTGGGCGATACACGATGTGCCAGCATCGCTGCGGAGCACGCAACCCACGCGGCGACGGACATTTTGTTGCGCGGCGCGAACTTAAACGCATATGATCGAGTGACCAAACCCTAATGGCTAAGGACCTGCGACAGACCCCGTCGGAGGCCGCCGCGACCACCGCGCCGGCGCCGAGCACGACCCTCGACGAATGGCTTGCCCGCTTCGCCAGGGGCGACATGGTCGCGCTCGCGCGGCTTATATCGCTGGTCTACAACCGCGGGCCCGAGGCGAGCGAAGTAATCGAGCGGATCTACGCGCAGACTGGTCACGCGCAGGTGATCGGAATCACCGGGCCGCCGGGCGCCGGCAAATCGACCATCGTCAACCGGCTCATCGCGAAGTACCGCGCGATGGGCAAGCGCATCGCGATTCTCGCGATCGATCCTTCGAGCCCCTTTTCCGGCGGCGCGGTTCTGGGCGACCGCGTGCGCATGACCGAGCATTACAAGGACTCCGGCGTTTACATCCGCAGCCTGTCCTCGCGCGGGAGCCACGGCGGCTTGAGTCGCGCCGCGCGCGAGATAGTCAAACTGATGGACGCCTTCGGCAGCGATATCGTGATCATTGAGACGGTCGGCGTCGGCCAGACTGAGCTTTCGATAATGGACCTGGCCGACACCACCGTGGTCGTCACCGTGCCCGAAAGCGGCGACGGCGTGCAGGTGATGAAGGCGGGGCTCAACGAGATCGCGGACATCTTCGTGGTGAACAAGGCCGACCGCGAGGGCGCCGACCGGATCAAAGCCGAGCTCGAGCTCAACGTGCATCTGCGCCCGGGCGATGGATGGCGCGCGCCGGTGATCCTGACCCAGGCCACCATCGATCAGGGCGTCGAGGCTCTGGTCGCGGCGATCGCTAAACATTCATCCTATCTGCGCGACAATCGCGACCCCGCGCGCGAGGCGGAGCGCCGCGCGCACGAGTTCCTCGAGGTGCTGAGCGCGGAGCTGGAAGAGCGCGCCGGACGCGCGCTAACAGGCGGCGGCGCGCCAACTGTTGTGAGCGAAGTGCGGGCCGGGAAGCTGAATCCCTACAGCGCGGCGCGCAAGCTGCTTGAAGACCGCGCGTCGCTCGGCGATTTGATCGCCAACGGCGCGGTGAAGGGAAGCGGGAACTAGATGGCTCGTAGCACCCCGGCTCCGATTGACAAACATGGCGGACGGTTGTTCGCGATCGGCGACATCCACGGATGCCCCGATGAGCTGGCGACGCTGCTCAAAGGAATCGCGCCGCGCAAGGGCGACACCATAGTATTCATCGGCGACTATATCGATCGCGGCCCGTCCGCGCGCGACGTCGTCGATTTGGTGCTCGAGCTCGAGCGCAGCGACGCCGAGTGTGTGTTTCTCAAAGGCAATCACGAGGACATGATGCTCTCCTTCCTTGGCCTGGGAGGAAATTACGGCGAGTCGTTTCTGTTCAACGGCGGTGTCGCGACGCTCGAGAGTTATGGCGTCGGCGAGGCGGATCTGAGCCGCGCGATCGAGCGCGTCCCCGATAGTCATCTCGACTTCATGCAGAAGCGCCTCGCGACCAGCTACCTGCGTCCACCGTACCTGTTCGTTCACGCCGGAATCATGCCGCTGCGCCAGCTCGAAGAGCAGCAGACCGAGGACTTGCTGTGGATTCGCCAGGAGTTCATCTTCAACCCGCATCAGATCGACGCGACCGTGGTGTTCGGACACACTCCCATGCGCACCGTGATGGTCGACCTGCCGTACAAGATCGGAATCGACACCGGGCTGGTTTACGGCGGCAAGCTGACCTGCATCGAATTCAACGAGGGCGTTCTATACCAGGTCGATCGCAAGGGCCGCCAGGTCCGATCGCGCAGCATCCCGTTGCGCTAGCGCGTCTTTCGCGGCTTCCCCACTCCCGCTAATCTAACCGGTTCGGTGGCGGCGTAGCTCAGTTGGTCAGAGCATGCGGCTCATATCCGCAGTGTCGTAGGTTCGACTCCTACCGCCGCCACCAATCGTCGATCGCAAGTCTCGTTAAGCAGCGCCCCGGTCGTCAACCCAAAGCGCGCGGCTCACCAATCATCGGCCCGACAGGTGGACTGCATAAAGTTGACTAATAGTTAGCGGCTGTATTTCGCGTCGCGGCTAGCAACTGCGCGCAATAGGCGCCTCTGAACTGCAGGCCGCACGCAGGCATTGCAAAACCATGCCGTTTTGTAGGATGGCTAGTAACACTCCGGCATGAAAATCCGTGGCAAGATGCTTCATGGTCGCCTGACGACGAGAATCTCGCTCGGCGCGATGCGTGCGGGCCTCGCGATTGCGCTGACACTGCTCGTCGCGGGATGCATGCTAGGTCCGAATTACAAGCAGCCTCCCACCCGGGTTGCCAACCAGTGGCTCGAATCGGGCACCTCCGCGATCAGTTCAGATCAGCTTGAGTACCGCGACTGGTGGAGCACATTTAAGGATCCCGCGCTGACGCGTCTAATCGAGCTCGCATACCAGCAGAACCTGACGCTGCTGAGCGCGGGCGTTCACGTGCTGGAAGCGCGCGCGCAACTCGGTATCGCGATCGGCGAGTTCTATCCGCAACAGCAGCAGTTGACCGCCGCGGTCGCGTACAATCGAATACCGCTTTCGAGTCCCTTCAACTTCATCACCAACACTTTCTGGAACGATTCCTTTGGGGCACAAGCGGCGTGGGAACTGGACGTATGGGGCAAGCTGCGCCGCGGAATTGAATCCGCCGACAGTGCCTACCTCGCCTCAGTCGCCAACTACGACGACGTCCTGGTTACTTTGACCGGAGACGTCGCATCCGACTACGTTCAGATCCGCACCTCCCAACGGCAGATCGTAATCGCAAAGAAAAACGCGCAGAAACAACGCATTGCGCTCAAGATTGCAACCGCAAGATGGAAAGGCGGCGCGGCCACCAAGCGCGACGTGTACCAGGCCGAGAACGTCCTGGGCAGCACCGAAGCGGCGATTCCGCAACTGACTATTCAGTTACGGCAGGAGAAAAACGCGCTCAGCGTGCTGCTCGGAATGCCGCCGGGACCGCTCGACAGCCTGCTCGCGGGGGCCTCCGACATTCCGACCGCACCGGCGCAGGTTGCGGTCGGGATTCCCGCGGATTTATTGCGGCGCCGGCCCGACGTCCGCCACGCGGAGCTGCAAGCGGTCGCGCAGTGCGCGCAAATTGGATTTGCCAAGGCCGACCTGTTCCCGAGTCTGACCCTGCTTGGCAATGTCGGTACGGTCTCGACCAATATCGGCAAGGCCAGCCTCAGCGACGTGTTCACGGCGGACAGCCTTGCGTTCGCGGTCGGTCCGACTCTGCAGTGGAACATTTTGAACTACGGGCAGATTAC
>DATDGX010000023.1:0-1828 GCA_036521875.1 Binataceae bacterium (SeqCode) | reverse complement strand
GAATGTATCGGCGTCAAATCGACGCTCGACGCCGCGATACGTCTGGTCGGCCGCCACGGCCAGGTGCTGGTGCTGGGCGCGTGCCTGGAGCCCGATTCGATCGTCCCGCTGATCTGCATCGCCAAGGAACTCACGCTCGATTTCAGCGCCGCCTATAATCGCGCCGAATTCAAGGACACGATCGACGCGATGGTGACCGGAAAAGTCGACGCCCGTCCGATGATCACCGACGTGATCCCGATCGAGCGGGTGCCCGAGATGTTCGACGCGCTGCGCAAGCCCGGCGCGCGCGCCAAGGTGATGGTCGAGTTCCCGCACTAGCCCCGCGCGTCACAAGCGGAGCGCGAAACCAAATCCAGGCTAGCGAAACCCACCCGGGTCTTTTCGTCCGCTTCCCTTTCTCTTGTCACCAACGGGAAGTCTGAAACCTCGATGAGGTTTCAGTACGAATCCGGCCAGCCCAGCCGGCGCGATCTACTCGCGCGATGCTGGAGCGCCGATCGCTCGCGGCGAGTGCTCGAGTTGCAGCCACATGCCCGGTGGCTGGCTGGATACATACGTCTCGAGTGACGCCACTGCAGACCTGATGCCGTCGCTGAACATCTGCGGATAGCCGAAGTCCTGACCGAAATTGTAATAGTATCCTACGGTCTTGGCGTAGTCCTGATTCACGTCATCGCTCCACAAAACCCGCCCACTGGCGGGATCCACCAACTCCAGTTTGAGCTTGAGAGTGTTGTGCACGGCGCCGACCGGCAGGCCGAAAATCCACAGCAGACCACCATAAGGGCCAAGCATGTAAGAGTAGACCGTGCCGTGCCACTCGGTATTCATGACGGCGCCTCGAAGCAGCAATTGCTGGCCGGGATCCGCGCCGACGCTGATGACCGAGACGTGAGGGAACAAGTTGGTCTGGCGCAGTTCGGTCGCCGTCGCGTCGGCGAGATCGGCGCCGGCACGGAAGTTATAAGAGCTCGCAGTCAGAAAGCCGTTTGCGGTATCGGGCCGATCATAGTTCGCCTCGCAATACGGGACGAGCGGAATGAGGCAAAGCCAGCGATATGTGGAGTTTTCCTTGCCGCGCTGATCCTGGAATTGCTCGACCGCGAGATTCACTGGCACCTGCATCGGCGCCAGCTGCGGGGGATTTGGCGTGTAGTTCCATCCTGCGTTGCTGACGCATCCCTGCAGAGCAAGCGCGAGCGCGAGCATCGCGGCGAATGCTACCTTGTGCTTCGAACGATACATGCATCCACCTGTTTTTGGCCCCGCGTCCTCGGCTTCGGTATCGCGGTGCCGCTGGAAATAATATAGTCTCGGCGACAGACTGACTACCTGATTGACCGCAAGTCAACCGCCTGCGACAAACGATCCCGTGTTCAGCCCATCACGGGGAATGCGTTCGTGTTCTGAATGCGAGAATGGAGCCGTGGCCCACATCCGCAACTGACCCGCGATATTCATATCGCACGCCTTCGCACGAGGCGATCGGCAAATGCTAAAGCGTGCGCAGGCGGCGCGTCTGCTCGCGGTCGGTCCACCGGCGAGCGCCGCCCGACTTTTGATTCTTGGGCGCGGTGAGGCGGTTATCGGCAGCGCTGACGCCTGCGCCTTGCAAATCGCGGAAGCGAGCGTGGCGGATAGTCATGCGGTCATCAGTCGCAGGCGCGGACGCTACGTAGTTTCCGATTTCAAATCGGCCGGCGGCACGTTCGTGAACGACAAGCGTGCTCGCCGCACGCGAACACTCAAGCATCGCGACACGATCCGGTTCGGGGCCGAGACGGTATATCGGTTCATCGACCCGGACGCCTCGATGCGGCTGCTT
>DATDGX010000022.1:0-21345 GCA_036521875.1 Binataceae bacterium (SeqCode) | reverse complement strand
GAAGCAGAACAGATGAAAATCTTGGTCATCATCGCAACGCATGACCGTCCCGACTCGCTCGCGCGGCTGGTCGCGAGTCTCGCGCCGCAGCTCAGACCCGATGAGCGCGAGTTGATCGTCGCCGAGAACGGAACGCCCGCGCCGGTGCCGCTTCCAGAAGGAATCGCGCCGCTAATCCGGCTCCACGATCCTCGCGCGGGCAAATGCCGAATTCAGAATCGCGCGATTGGCGAGGCTAAGGGCGAGATCATTGTCTTCCTCGACGACGATCTGACCGTCGCGCCCGCTTATCTCGACGCGGTCGAGGAGTTTTTCCAGTCGCATCCGGAGTTCGCCGCCATGAAAGGTAGAATCCTCGCCGCGGAAGACCCGGTTAAGAAGGTGGGTCCGCGATGGGTTTACCTCGACCTGCCGATCGTCGATCACGGCGAACAAGTGATCGAAGTGCGCGGCGTTCTCGGCGCCAATATGGCGTTCCGCGCCTCCGCGCTGAAGCAGGTTGGCCCGTTCGACGAGCGGCTGGGGCCGGGCGCGGGCGGCCATGAGGAGGAGACCGAGATGTCGCATCGACTCCGCAGCGCCGGCTTTCGAATCGGCTATGCGCCCGCGGCAGTGGTCTATCACGACGTCGATCCGGCGCGCGCCGATCGCGAGCGCTTCATCCGCGTCGCGCGCGAACGAGGGCGCTGCCGCATGATCCATGAGCCTCACACGGCGCGCGAAGTCGTGGGCAAGACCGCGATCGCATGGGCGCGGCTTACGGTGGCGCGAGCGTCCGGCGCAAGCCTAGAGCGTATCGCGCGCGAGGAGCGGCGTCTGGCCATCGCGCGCGGCATGTTCGACGCGATTCGAAGTTAAAATTCCACCGACCTAGCGAAACCCCTCACGGGTTTTTTCGTCCGCTTCCTGGGGTACCAAGATGCGCGCTTCGCGCTGTTGGAACTTCTAGAGCAGGCTTAGGCGAGCGAATCGATTAGCGCGACCAGTTCCTTGCCGTAGCGATCCCACGGATGCTGCTCGGCGGCGGCGCGCGCGAGCGTGCCCAGCGATTCGCGCGAATCGAGCAGCAAACCCAGGCGCAGCGCCACTTCGGAGGGGTCGTCCGGGTTCTCGACCACGAACGGACGCATCTCGCGCGGAACCAGTTCCTGGACGCCCGATTGCTCGCTGGTCAACACCGGCAGTCCCGACGCCATCGCTTCCATCACGACGTTGCCGAACGGCTCGAACATCGAGGGCATCGCGAACGCGTCCGCCGCATGAAACAGCGCCTCGACGTTGGGCTGCGCACCGGCGAACACGACCCGCTGCGTCACGCCAAGTTGATATGCGCGATTACCGTAGGTGGCGCTCGCGTTGTCGCTGCCGACCACCAGCAGGTACGGCTCTCCCGCGAGGCTCGGCCATGCGTCGATGAGGGCGCCGAGGCCTTTGCGCGCGAATCCATTGCCGACGAAAATCACCACGCGCGCATCAGCGGGAATACGATAGTGGGCGCGGACCATCTCGCGATCCGTGTTGTCAGCGGCGGGCCGGAAGCGGTCGAGATCGACTCCGTTGTAAATCGTCACCGTTCGCTCCGGCGCGAGGCCGAACTCGCGGATCAGCTCGTAGCGCACCAGGGTCGAGACCGCGACCGCCGCCTTCAGGCGGGGCGAGGTGAAGGCGCGGCGCTCGATGAGCATCTGGGCCTGATGATACGGCGTCAGGCGCATCGTGGCGGTGCCGGTGCGGCCGCGCCATTTGCGCGCGGCGCGGAGATAGCTCGCATGCGCGCTGCCGCCCGAGCGCAGCACGTCAGCATCGAGGGCGCGTGCGAAACTGACCACCAGCTCGGCGCCGTCGCGGCGCGCCATTCGCGCGGCCCCGTACGCAAAGCGCATCAACGACACCGCTCTTCCCAAGGGCAACCGCGGCCCAACGCGCCGCACCTTCCATTGCGCTGAGGGTTTGCGGATCTCAGCGGCGTAAATGGTGATCTCATGACCGGCGCGGGCGAGAAATTCGGCCGTCACGATCAGATCGCGCTCGGTGCCGCCACCATGCGGATCGAAACGCCGGGTCAGGAGAGCAATTCGCATCCGATCTCCGCTACCATGCCCCGGGCGGGCATCGCCATGCGCCGTGCCGGAGGCCGAGATGCGCGCCCTCCCCCGGTATGCTAATTTTTCTCCGCGGATGTGAGATGGGGCGATGATCGAAATTCAGTGCACTAGCTGTCACACGCGTTACCGAATCGACGAGCGAGTCCTGCCCGAGGATACGCCGACCTTCAAGTGCTCGCGATGCGGTCATGTGTTCACCGCGGATCCGCTCGCATCGCAACGTAGAAAGCCGGTTATACGAGCTGAGCGTCCGGCAGCGTCGCCCACTGACGCGGCATCGCCCAGCGACGCATCGTCGCCCACGGACGTGAATCCGCGTGCCGAGGAAGAGAAGCCCGTAATTCGGCGTCCGCAGGCGCAGTCCGCGCGAGAACAGTCCCGCGCCGCCGCACCGCCAAGACAATCGATCAGACCAGAGATACGACAACCGATAAGACCAGCGCCGGCAGCGCCAAGACCAGAAGTGAGACCAGCGCCCGCGCGTGATCCCGAGCCCGAGCCAGAGCCGCCTCCGCGGCCCGCCGCGAGCTTCGCGCCTGCCACGCCGGCTCACGATCCGTTCGCGCGGCTCGAACGATCCTTTGAACGTAATACCCAGCCGCCTGACACGGGCGAGAATCTCGCTTTCGATTTCAGCGAAGAGTCGGCGGGACCGACCCACGAACCGGAAACTGAAAAGGACATCCGCAGCCACGAGGACGATCGCTGGGAGGTCGGAGAACCGCAGCCCGAGCCCGAGCCGCCGCGCAAGCGCCGGCGCCCCATCCTGTCGATCGAAGAGCCGGACCCCGTGGTTGACGGCGATACGTTCGACGAGCCGGAGACCCCGGACGCGATCGAGCGGGCGTACGTTCCCGACCCTGATGTCGCCTACGTCACCTCGAGCGGGGGCCTGCATTCGTCGGGCGCGTTCCTGGCGCTGTTCTTTATCTTCGCAATCGGATTCGGCGCGGCCAGCATGCTGATCTGCGGAGCGCCGTCGGCAAGCGCGCGGCTGCTCGGCGAGCTTCCGGTGATGCGCGAGCATCTGAAGCGTCCGATCGTCCCCGCGATGCTGGTGGCGCTGAGCGACGTGCAGGCCGAGTATCGAACGCTCAAGGGCGGTCATCGCGCCCTGGTGATCACGGGGACCGCGGAGAACGTTGGCTCGCGCCCGCTTCACGTGGTGCAGGTGGCGGTTGATTTGCTCGACGGCACGCAACGCGAGCTGGCCGGCCAGGCGTCGTACTGCGGCAACAGCCTCTCATCGAAAATGATCGGCGAGATGACGCCGCGCGAGATCGAGTTTCTTCAACGGCTCGACCCGCAGAAGAACTTCGCGCTGGAGCCCGAGAAGTCGGCGCCGCTGCTGATGATCTTCATCGACCCGCCCGCGCAGGTAGCGAAGCTGCGGATTTCCGTCACCGGGGCCGAGCCTGTCGTGCCTGCGGCGCCGGTTGAGCCGCGCGGATAGCCGCGATCATTCCTTCTCTCTTGCGATCATCTCGGCATACTCATCGCCGTCCATCAGATCGTCGAGATCGGTCGCGTCATTCATCTTCACCTTGATGAGCCAGCCGTCGCCGTAGGGATCCTCGTTGACGACCTCGGGACTCTCGGGCAGTTCTTCGTTGATCTCGATAACCGTACCGCTGACCGGCGCATAGATGTCGGAGACCGCCTTGACGGACTCGACCACGCCGAAGGGATCGTCTTTGCTGACCTTGTCGCCCACCGAGGGAAGTTCGATGTAAACGATCTCGCCCAACTGGTCCTGGGCGTGATCGGTGACGCCGATTGTCGCGGTCGAGTCCTCGGTTGCGACCCACTCATGCTCCTTCGAATATTTGAGCCCCGGTGGGATTTCCATGATGCCTCCCCGTATGATCCAGGATTCGCGCAAGTCGATTCCGCCGCGCGCGCGAAAACATCGGCGCGCAGCAGTTCGCGATATCACTAATGAGGTTAAAGGGCGGAGCATACCGGTTGTCAAGTTCCGAATCGTAGCGCCACGCGCGATCGCATCGAGGTTGTCTCTTGACTGAACGCGCGCGATTGCGTTCGCATCCGGCATCACCGAAGTTTGCATCCGGCGCCACTAATGAAATGATCATGGTGCCAAGCAACGCCGCGCGAGCGAGCGCGACGGCGGCGCTCTGATGGCTCGCGAGCGGAGGCGGCAGCATGATTGTCGGGGTTCCCACCGAGATTAAGTCCGACGAGAGACGGGTCTCGATGACGCCGGCGGGGGCCGCGGCTTGCCGCCTGCATGGGCATCGCGTGATCGTGCAAAGCGGCGCGGGTGCGGGCAGCGGTTTCACCGACCACGACTATCGCGGCGCGGGCGCGGCCATCATGCGCGAGGCCGCGGCGGTGTGGAAGCGCGCCGATATGGTGCTGAAGGTCAAGGAGCCGCAAGTGCCCGAGTATCACCTGATGCGCCCCGGGCTGATCCTGTTCACGTATCTTCATCTCGCGCCCGACAAGCGCCTCACGCGCGAGTTGTTGCGCCGGCGCGTCGTCGCGCTCGGCTACGAAACGATTCAGCTTGAAGACGGGAGCCTGCCGCTGCTCGCGCCGATGAGCGAAGTTGCGGGCCGCCTCGCCATCCAGGCCGGCTCGTGGTGCCTGCAGGCGCGTAGCGGCGGCCGCGGCGTGCTGCTCAGCGGCGCGTCGGGCGTGAAGCCGGGCAAAGTGGTAATCGTCGGTGGCGGAATCGCCGGCGTCAATGCGTGCCGCGTCGCGTCGGGCGTCGGCGCCGACGTCACTATCATGGATATCAATCCGACCCGGCTCCGCTATCTGAGCGATCTGCTCGGCGGTCACGTCACCACGGTGATGTCGAACCGGGCGACACTGGAAGAGGAAATCACGCAGGCTGACCTGGTGATCGGCGCCGTGCTGGTCGCGGGTGCGCGCGCGCCGCGGCTGATCTCGGCTGCGATGGTGCGCAAGATGCGTCCGGGCGCGGCGATCGTCGATCTCTCGATCGACCAGGGCGGAATCGCGGAGACCTCGCGGCCGACTACTCACGCGCGCCCGACTTTCATCCGCGATCGCGTGGTGCACTACTGCGTGACCAACATGCCGGCGATGGTGCCGCATACTTCGACCTACGCGCTCACTAATGCCACGTTGTCATACGCGCTGGAGATCGCAGATCAGGGCGTGCTCGACGCGGGCCGCCACAGTATCGCGATTCGCCATGGGCTCAACACCTGGGACGGGAAGGTGGTGCATCCGGCGGTCGCTGAATCGCTGCGGCTCAAGCCGCATTCGCCGTGGGGATAACGAGAGCGCGACCGCGATTGCGATCAGAACATTCCCTGGGTTCCCGACGAGTAGCGTTGCTGGCCGGATTTCAGCTCGCCATAGCTGCCAGCCTCGAAATGCTTCGAGTTGGCTTCCAGGTTGAGGTTGCCGTGCAAGTCGGCGACTGCCTGGGTGACCCCTTCGAGCGCGATTTCGTGCGCACGAACCCAGCGTGCCGAGTGCTGCACGAAATTTGCCAGATCGAAAATATTCTGCGAGAGCGCCTTCTGTGACTTGTTGAACTTTGCCGACCAGATGATTTGCTTGGACTTGAAGTCAAGAAATTTGAGCGAGAAAGTCACCGCGGCCGGACTCGCCGCAGCGTAGTCGAGGCCGACGCGCTCCTTGTAGCGCTCGACTTTTCCGTACAACACGCCGTCCGCCGAAACGTCGTGCGCGAGTTGGAGCGCGTTCTGATCGAGATTGTCGGGCGTGGTCGGCGGCAGCTTCTGCATCGCCCGCTCCACGTCTTCCGACGGTATGACTTCCCATCCGCCGGCGATCGAAACCTGGCTGTAGAGTTCAGCAGTGACTGCCTCTCCCGCGTTGACTTCGAGCGGCTCGCCGCCTGGCGGCGCCGCGTCGATCAGCGGCATCACCGCGACCCGGTTCACCGAGACAGTTTTGATCGAGCGCACCGCGTGAGTCTGAAGATCGCTGCTCCTGGTTATTCCCTTGACCGTGTCGTTCGCGCCCTGAGCGATGTTGGTGGCGACCGCTGCGCAACCGGCGAGGATCAGAAGCAATCCTGCGAGCAATGCAATCGCGCCGCGGCGGATGGTGCTCATGAGATCACCTTGATCGACAGCTCTTTTAGCTGGCGCGCGCTGACTTCCGAGGGCGCGCCGCTCATCGGGTCGACCGCCTTCTGCGTCTTGGGAAATGCGATCACATCGCGCAACGAGTCGGTCCCGCATAGCATCATGCAAATCCGATCGAGGCCGAACGCGCATCCGCCGTGCGGAGGGGCGCCGTAGCCAAGCGCGTCGACCAGGAACCCGAACCGATCCATCGCTTCCTCGCGCGTGATACCGAGCAGCTCGAATACTCTTAGCTGAAGTTCGCGGGAATGAATACGAATCGAGCCGCCGCCGAGTTCCTGCCCGTTGAGCACCATGTCGTAGGCGATCGCGCGCGCCTTGAGCGGCTCCGCCTCGAGCAGAGCCAGGTCGTCGGGATGCGGCGAGGTGAAGGGATGGTTGACCGAGACCAGCCGCCTGTCTTCTTCACTGAATTCGAACAGCGGAAAGTCGACGATCCAGAGAAACTCGAGTGCGCCGCTTTCGCGCAGTTGAAACTTATCGGCGAGCTGAAGCCGCAGCTCGCCGAGGACGGGGCGCACCTTGGCGGGCGCCCCCGCGACCATCAGGAGCGTGTCTCCGGCGCCGAGTTGTGCCGCAGCCGCGGCGCGCGCGCGTTCCGCCTCACCGAGATGCTTTGCGATCGGCCCCTGCCATGCGCCCTCACCCACTTTTGCCCACGCGAGACCGAGTCCATGGCGCGATCGCAGCGCCTCGGTCGTTTCATCCAGCTCGCGACGGCTTAGCTGATGCGCTCCCGGGACCGCGATCCCGTAGATGCCGTCGCCACGCCCGAGAATCTCCGCGAACACCTTGAATGACGTGCCCGCGAACGAATCGGTGAGATTCCTGAGCTCGAGTCCGAAACGCAGGTCGGGCTTGTCGATTCCGAATCGCTCCATAGCCTCCGCGTACGGCATCTTGATGAATGGCGGCCCGACCTCGACGCCGAGCACGTTGTGGTACACCGCCGCGATCATTCCCTCCGCGATTGACATCACGTCTTCGGGGCGCGGGCAGGTCATCTCGATATCACTCTGGCTGAACTCGGGCTGACGATTCGCGCGCAGGTCCTCGTCGCGGAAGCATCGCGCGATCTGGTAGTAGCGGTCGAAGCCGCCGATCATCAGGACCTGCTTCAGGATTTGTGGTGATTGCGGCAGAGCGTAGAACTTGCCCGGATTGACGCGGCTCGGAACCAGGTAATCGCGCGCGCCTTCGGGCGTCGACTTGAAAAGGATCGGCGTCTCGACGTCGATAAAGCCGTTGCGGTCGAGGTAGTCGCGCACCGCTTTGAGCGCGAGATGGCGGCGGCGAAGATTCATCTGCATCGCGGGACGGCGCAGATCGAGATAGCGATATTTGAGGCGAATCTCTTCGGCGGCGCCCTCGCCTTCACCGATCGGAAACGGTGGCGGCGGCGAAGTGTTGAGCACCTCGAACTCGCTGACCGCGATTTCGATCTCGCCGGTCGGAAGCTCGGCGTTGGCGGTTCCTTCGGCGCGGCGGACGACCTTCCCTTTGGCTGCGATATAGAATTCGGGGCGCGCCTTCTCCGCGGCCTGATGCGCGGCGCGGTTATGTTCCGGATTGAAGACGAGCTGAACAATTCCCTCGCGGTCGCGAAGGTCAATAAAGATCAGGCCGCCGTGGTCGCGCCGGGTCTGCACCCATCCCCAGAGCGCGACTTCGCGGCCGGCGTCGGTGGCGCGGATGGCGCCGCAATAATCGGTGCGCTGCCACGGCGGCAGCGGCGAATAGCGTTCGTCGTTGGACATTAGAAGTTGGCTGCCATCATGCGTCCCGATGGACGTGCGGAGCGATGAAGCATACCTGCGTGCTGCGAGCCGCGAAACAGCCGGCCCTCGCTTGGTGGCTTGATAGTCAGTCCCCGGCGCCGCGCGCGATCGCCGCCGCCACGTCGTCAAGTGCTACTTCGCGTTGGACGCTCTTGCGCAAATCGCGGAGCTGCACGACCCCCCGCGCGAGTTCGTCATCGCCTATAATTACCGCGAACCGCGCACCGATTTTATCCGCTCGATTGAGTAGCGCCTTGAGCTTGCGTTCCGGCGAGAGCAGCTCGACTCTGAGATTTGCGGCGCGCAAGATTTGCGCGAGCATCACGGCGCGCCGCGTCGCCTCCGTGCCGAGCGCGATTATCGCCGCATCGGACGTGAGGGTCGGCACGCTGCCTGCTTCGGCAAGCACCAGCGCCATCCGGTCGAGGCCGAGTCCAAAGCCGATTCCCGCGACTGCGGCCCCGCCCAGCGCCTCGATCAGCCCGTCATAGCGTCCGCCCGCGACCACAGTGTTCTGCGCGCCGAGGCCGGTCGCCATCACCTCGAAGGTGGTGCGCGTGTAGTAGTCGAGGCCCCGGACCAGGCGCGGATTCACGACGTGCGAGACACCTGCCGCGTCCATCAGCGAACGCACCGTGTCGAAGTGGATGCGGCACGGGTCGCACAGGTAGTCGAGACCTTTGGGCGCGGACTCCATAAGCTTCACGTCGTTTTTGCAATCGAGCAGCCGCAATGGATTGCGCTCGAGGCGAAGGTGGCAGTCCTCGCACAGTTCGGCCAGGTGCGCGCGGCCCCAGTTAAGCACCGCATCGCGGAATGCGGGCCGGCAATTGGCGTCTCCGATCGAATTCAGCTCGAAGCTGAAGGTCAGGCCGAGGCTGCGGCTCAACGCATCGATCATGATCAACAGTTCGGCGTCGCAGGCGGGATCGGCGCGCCCGAACACCTCGACCCCAAACTGGTAGTGCTGACGGTAGCGGCCCTTCTGCGGACGCTCGCGCCGGAACATCGGGCCCGCGTAGAAGAAGCGCTGCTCGGGATCGCTATGGTCGAGGCCCGCTTCGATATATGCGCGCGCGATGCCTGCGGTTCCCTCCGGGCGCAGCGCGACCGAGGTATGCGCCTCGTCGTTGTCGTTGAACACGTACATCTGCTTCTCGACGATGTCGGAAGTCTCGCCGCTGGTGCGCCGGTAAAGTTCGCTGCGCTCGAGAATCGGTACGCGAATTTCCTTGAATCCATAGCGCGCCACCAGCTCGCGAGCGCGGTCTTCGACCATGCTCATCGCGCGTGCGTCGACGCCGATTAGATCGCGAAATCCTCTTAGCCTGGTTAGTTCCAAAATTAGTTCCCGTTTGATTCCGCGGCTCAGGGCCGCGCCGGCGCCGCTCGCATCGCGTCGCGCAGCTTGCGATAGCCGATGAGCTCGATTCCTTCGTCTTGGAGCAGGCGCCTCGCCTTCTCGGACGTGAAATAGCCGAAGTCGGCCTCGCGCTGAGGCGCGTCGTCTGCGCAACCGCTGAGTTCCGCTCGCGCGAATCCCGGATGGCAATAGAGCTCCGAAATCCCGGGGCGCAGCGCGCGAATTGTCTCGGTCCAGAACGCTTCGGTGTCGTCGGGGCGGCGCTGCGGATGCGCCACGAAGTTGTCCGGATAAAGAATCCCGGCTCGATCGAGGCCGTCGAGGATCGCGTCGAAGCCCATCCTCCGCATGAACTTGCGTGGCGTGAGCCGCATCGGAAGCATGTAGTCGCGCGCGAGCCGCGCGTAGATTTCGTGAAAATCGCCGCGCAGGTGGAGCGGCCCCATGTGGCAATCGAGATGGCTCACGTCGATTTTGGCATCCAGCGCCTTTTCGATCTGCGCGCGCAACTCGTCCTCGGCCTCGTCGAGGCGATCGTTCGCGTACACGCTCGGCACATCGGGCCACAGGTAGCCGCGCTCGTCGACAAGCGAAGGGACAGTTTTCGCGCCCAGCACGGGACCCCACTTGTAGCGCTTCCATTCGCTGTTGAGCGTCAGATGAACTCCAAGGTCGGCGCTCGAATTCTGTCGCGCAAACTCAGCCGCCTCTTCGAACCATGGGCAGGTGACCAGGATCGTCGAGGAGGTGAACAGCCCGCTCGTCAGCCCCTCGATAGTCGCCTCGTTTTCGTCGTGACACATCCCAAAGTCGTCGGCGTTGACGATAAGCAGGCGCGCTTCGTCCGAATAGCCGAGCCGCTCGGCCGTGGTCACTTCGCGTTCGCTCGTTTCATTTTTGGCCATCGGAAAACCCGCGTCCTGAACCGTCAGAGACGTCAAAGCTCAAAAGTCAAATCTATTGTTCCGATCGAGAAAGAAAAAGGGCCGCCTTTTCGGGCGGCCCTCTTTCGGAGTGCCAATTAGGCGTTACTTCTAATTATACGGTCAGCACGTGGATGGTGCACGCCGAGCCGAGCCCGATTACGTGAGCCACGCCGACCTTGGCATTGGGGACCAGGCGCTCCTTCGCGCGCTCGTCCCTGGTCAGATGCCATACCACTTCGCAGATGTTCGCGACGCCGGTGGCGCCCAGAGGATGCCCCTTGGAGAGCAAGCCGCCCGAAACGTTGACGGGGCTCTTGCCGCCGAGGTCGGGATGCACACCGCCGCCCTCTTCGATAAACTTGCCGGCCTCGCCAGTCTTGCACAGGAACAGGTTTTCGTAATGCACGAGCTCCGCAGTCGCGAAGCAGTCATGAAGCTCGGTCAGGCTTACGTCCTGAGGGCTGACTCCCGCCAGCTCGTAGGCCTTCTTCGCGGCGCGCTGCGTCAGCGTGCTGACGTCGGGCAGCGTGAGATCGCGATCGGTCCACGGATCCGAGGTGAGCACGGATGCCGCGACTTTCGCACGCTTGCGGCCGGCGGCATACTGCTTCAGCTTGTCCTCGCTGACCAGAATCGCCGCGGCAGCGCCATCGCCCGTCGGGCAACACATATAAAGCGTGTTGGGATAGGCGACCATGCGAGCATTCATCACGTCTTCGAGCGATACCTCGTTGCGGTACTGCGAATACGGATTGCGGGTCGCATGCTTGTGGGATTTCACCGAGATTTTGGCGAAGTGCTCCATCTTGGTGCCGTACTTGCGCATGTGCTCGATGCCGGCCTGGCCGAACACCGCGGGCATCAGGCCCGAGCCGACCTTGCCCTCGGTCGAGTAAGCCGGATCGGTTCCGCCGCCGCCGCCACCGCCGAGCAATCCCTGCTTGCCCATCTGCTCGACGCCGACCGCCATCGCGATGTCGTACATGCCGGAACCGACCGCAAAGAACGCTTCGCGGAACGCGGTCGAGCCGGTCGCGCACGCATTGGAGACGTTGATGACCGGGATGCCGGTCTGGCCGATTTGCTGGAGAATTCGCTGACCCACCATCGCGTTGGACTGATAGAGATTTCCGCAGGCGAACATCTCGACGTCTTTGATCGCGATTCCGGCGTCCTTTAGCGCTTCGAGCGCGGCCGCGCCGCCGAGTTCCGGAACGGTCTTTTCGGGATAGCGTCCGAACTTAATCATCCCGGTGCCAAGCACGTATACGTTTCTCATCTAGAAACCTCCTGGCGGCCCGGCACGCGGCCCGAGTCCGTCGTCTAATTGGTTCGTCTATTTATTCGCCGTCCAGCTATTATACGTCGTCTACTTGCTCGGCCGAAACGCGAAGGATACGACGTCATGGCCTTCGCGATCTTTCGCAACCACATTGGTGACCATCTCGACCGGCAGATCGAAATACTTGTTGGGCTCCTTCTGCAACTGCTCGGGAACCACGTCAATCAGGTTTGCGCGGACGCTCACGCCCTCAGGGAGATCGACGATCGCGGTGACATAAGGCGTCTTGATGCCCGGGAAAGACTGATGGACCACGGAGAAGACGTAGACTTTGCCCTTCTGCGAGAGATCGACTGACTGGAATTTGCCGGTGGCGCCGCACTTCGAGCATGCAACGCGCTTGGGATCCAGGAAGATTGCCCCGCATGCGCCGCATTTGATTCCGACCAGATGAGGTTTGGGATCGAGTTTCAGAAAAGGAACGATCGGACGCGGTCCGCCGTTGGTTGCTGCCTGAGCCTGCTCAGCCATGAATGTTCCTCCGAACGATGGGTGCTTCGATAGGACGAACGCCGCCAAGAGCCTGCGGCGAGGGTCGTAGTGGTTTCGAGCCGGAGTTTCCCACAGGCCTGAAAATTCGTCAACCCCGCTTCCGGCAAGGCTCATTTCGAATTGATAATATCGGCCGGGCCGCTGACTGTTCGTATCGAGAGCGCACCGCCGCGGACCTCCGCGATAACGGCCCCGTCCTGGTCGGTGCGGAGCACGGTCGCGCCGCTGTCGCGATACCGATCGAGCACCGCCTGCGACGGGAAATGGAAGCGATTCTGATAACCGTCGGAAATCACCGCGATCTTTGGGTGAACGGCCGCGACAAACGCCGCCGTCGACGAGGTCGCGCTACCGTGATGCGGCACCTTGAGCACCGTCGCCCCAAGACCCGTGCCGTCATACTTATCGACCAATGCGCGTTCCGTCGGCGCTTCGATATCTCCGGTGAACAGGAATGAAGCGCCCGGAGAGTCGAAGCGGATAACCATCGAGGAGGCGTTGTTGCCACTGACGCCGGCGGCGCCAGTGGTATCCGCACTATCCGGACTCAGCACCTTGATCGCGACCCCGCCAACCCGGATCGGAGGCATCGTCGCGTCGACCGGCTTCATCGGCACCCGCTCGCGCGCAATGGTCGCGAGCAACGCGGGAAAGGCGACGTCGGGACTGGTCGCGCCGGTGGTCCAAAACGCGCGGGGAGCGAAATTCTCGGCGATGAATTCCAACCCGCCGAAATGGTCGAGGTCGGGATGGCTCATCACGATGTAGTTGACGTGCATGATTTTCCGCGACCAAAGAAACGGCGCAACGATTCGCTCGCCGCTGTCATAGCCGGGATACGCGCCGCCCGCGTCGATGACCATGACGGCGGAGCCGGGGAAGCGAATCACCGCACCGTCGCCCTCACCAACCGAGAGAAACATCACACGGAGATCGGGACTTAGGAAGCGATCGTAGCTCCACCATCCCGCGTCGAGGGCGAGCGCGGCGACAATCGCGATTATGAAGGCAAGTCGCCAGCCGACGCGTCGCTTGCCGCGCGCGCCCTGCCCTGCCGGGCCTTGACCGAGCGCATCCCGATCAGGATCCGGCGCAAGCGGCGCTCTGATCGGTGCCGCGAGCCAAATCATCAGCAGCGAGTATGCGAGCGCGAGCTCGAGAAACGTCGGCGTGAAAATGCGCGACCATGCCAGCGGCCATTCGACGAACCATCCTGCGAGCGCGTTGCCGAGCTGGAGCAATTCGCCCGCGAACCACAGCAACACGCGCGCTGCCGGCATCCAGACGAAACTCATCGCAGCGGCGATCAGCCCGCTCAGCGTGGCAGCGAAGCCCATGATCGGCACCACCACAGCGTTCGCTACGATTCCAATAATCGTGAACTGGTTGAAATGAAATGCAGTTAGCGGCGCGGTGCCGGCCATTGCCCAGAACGAAACCGCGAGGTAGCCGAGCAGGCTTATGGCGGAGCGGGAAAAACGTGAGCGCGTCTCGCCAGGTAGCCTTCGCTCGATATCGCGGCGCTGATACCAGCCCGCGAAGCGCTGCATCCCAAGGATTATCGCGATCACGGAAACAAACGAGAGCTGGAAACCGATGTCGGCGGTCGACCCGGGAATTGCGATACAAATCACGATTGCCGCGAGCGCAAGGCTCGAAAGAGCCTCGCGCGCGCGGTCGATGACGACAGCGAACATGTACGCGAGCACCATCACCAGGGCGCGCACCGTCGACACGTGATGCCCCGCGATGGAAGCGTAGGCGCAGACCACGATCGCAGCGCCGATTGCGGCGGCCTTGTTGGCGTAGCCGCGGCTCGCAAGCCCCGGCGCGAGCATCATGAGCAGGCGCACGAACGCGAACGCCGCGGCGGCGAGGAAGCTCAAGTGCAACCCGGAGATAACAAGCAGATGCGCCATGCCGGTGCGCGCGAACTCGTTGCGGATGCGGTCGTCGATTCCGCCGCGGTCGCCAATCACCAGCGCGCGCATCTCGGCGCGTTCCGGCCACGGGAGATTCGCGTCGATGAACGCGCCGATGTGCTCGCGGATCGCCTCGATCTGCGAGGCTGGGAAGTGCGGCTGATAGCCGATCACCTCGATACCGGGCGGGCCGCCTATGGTCGCGCGCACCGTCATGGTCGCCGCGATTCCCTCGCGCGCCATGAAATCCTCGTAGTCGAATTCGCCGGGATTGCCGTCGTTGCGTGGAAAACGCAGCCGCGACGTGAGACGAACCTCGTCGCCAAGTCTGAACTCTTCGGCGTCGAGAACCGCGACGCGAATCAGGCCCACGGCGGACTTGAGCTCGCGACCTTCGTAGCCGGCTCGGGTGAGGGAGACATACAGCCTGGTCAGATCGGGCATCCGCTCAGTCTCGCGCACCAGTGTGCCCTCGACTGTGAGTTCCGAGCCGTCGGGGAATTTGCGGATGCTCGCCGGGTTCGGCGGCGGATCGAGAAGCTGGCGCGCGGGAATCGTCGCGCCGGCTGCGATCGCGAGGTATGCGAGCACCAGGCCCAGCGATCGGCGCGCGCCGATAAAAGCAAGCGCCGCGGCAAGCGCAAGCAACGCGGCGAGCGTGGTTGGAGCCGCGATACGAAAGTTGCCGAGGCCGTCGCCAAGAGCGATCGCGATCGCGACCGCATAGATCGGCGGCAGAAGTTCGACGCGATTGAGCGCGTGTGACGCGGGGATTCGCGTGGCGATGCGGCCTGACGTTTCGGCCGCGCCGTGATCTGCCAGCGCTCGTAACGTGGACGCTGCTGCGATCGCCCACCGCCCCCTTTGCGCAGCGTCGAATCCAGTTCGCTCCGGCGCATGCGACTCAGCGATTATGCGCCCCGCCGCGGCGCCGGTTCCAGTCGTCTAATGCGCCTGCATCGCTTTGCCCGGCTCGTTTTTCCGCATCAGGAAGATCAGCGGCACCATGAACAGGCAGGCCACCGCCATCGCCCAGATGGTGTCGATATACGCCTGCATCGTCGCCTGCCCGATGACTCCCTGGTAAATCGCGCTGTACGCCTGGCTCACTGCGCTGGGGCCGACCACGCCGCGATGAGACAGTTGCGCGCCGAGTCCCTGCGTTGCCTGGCGCAGCGTCATGTCGTAAGGCGTGAGCCGCGTTATCAACCGGTTCTGATGAAACTGCGAGCGCCGGGCAATCATCGTCTCGACCATCGAGATCCCAACGCTCGCGCCGATATTGCGTGACAGGTTGATCATCCCCGACACGGTGTTGTTCTGCTCCTGCGGGATGCCGACGTAGGCCATCGTCGTGATCGGCACGAACAGGAACGCGAGCGCTACCGACTGGTAAACGCGGTACATCATCGCCGTGCGGAAATCGACTTGCTGATCCAGGTTGGTCATCTTGAACAGCGCCAGCGCCATCATCACGAAGCCGCATCCGATGAGCCAGCGCGCGTCGACGCGGGTGACCAGCGAGCCGACTATCGGCATCAATAGGATGATCGCGAAGCCGCCCGGCGACAGCACCATCCCGGCCTGCTCGGCGGTGTAGCCCAAAAGCTGTTGCAGAAATTGCGGTAACAACACCGTGGTGCCGAACAACGCGACGCCGACCATGAACATCATCATGTTGGTCATCGCAAACGTGCGTTCTTTGAAAAGCTTGAGGTTGACCACCGGCGTCTCGACGGTGCGCTCCCAGAATACGAACGCGACCAGCGCAATCGCGGCGACGATTGAAAACCCGACGATGAACTGCGACTGAAACCAGTCGTCGCGCTGCCCCTTGTCGAGCACCACCTGCAGGCATCCGAGGCCGACCGCGACCAAGCCGAAGCCGATATAGTCGATGCCCCACGCTGACTTGCGCGTGCGGACCTCTTCTTTGATCCAGGGTGGATCTTCGACCACGCGGTAACTGAGCAGCAGCGAGATGATCCCGACCGGCACGTTGATGAAGAAAATCCAGCGCCAATTTAGATGGTCGGTGATGTAACCGCCGAGCGTCGGGCCGATTGCGGGCGCCAGCACGATCGCCATCCCATAGACCGCGAACGCCATTCCGAATTCCTCGGGCGTGAAAGTGTCAGCGAGAATGGCCTGCTCGCTTGGCTGCAGGCCGCCGCCGCCCGCGCCTTGAATCACGCGGAAAAACACCAGCATCCCGAGCGACGGCGCAAGTCCGCACGCAAACGAGCTCAGCGTAAACATCGCGACGCACGCCATGTAGAAGCGCTTGCGTCCGAAAAAATTCGAGAACCATCCGCTGATCGGGAGCACGATCGCGTTCGACACCAGGTACGACGTCAGCACCCAGGTGCTCTCGTCGATTCCCGCCGAGAGGCCGCCCGCGATATGGGGCAGCGAGACATTGGCGATACTGGTGTCGAGGATTTCCATGAAGGTCGCGAGCGTCACCGTCATCGCGACGATCCAGCGGTTGTGACGCGAGCGCCACTCACGCTCGAGGCGTTGGCGGTCGAGTTGCGCAACGTCGGTTACGGCTGCGGCGCTCATCGCAAACTCATCCGGCGAGAGTCAGGCTCGAATCACCTGGCCGAGGCCGGGACGCGCGCTACGACAGGCGGGAATCGCCACGCGCGCTCGCCGGGCCCGGGGGGCTGCGGCCGGCTTGGCCACGCCGGCGGGCGCGCAGATCCGCTCCCCGAGCCAACGCAGGAACCGGAGCCGCTTGCGCAGAAACCGCGGATGGTTCGGGCCGACGCCGCTCACCAGCCGCGTCATCTGCGGAAACGCGATGGGAAAAGTCGTCAGCGCGATCATCGAGATGAAAAGTTGGCTGAGATCGACGTCGGCCGGGATTCTCCCGCGGACCTGCGACCTTCGCAGCCTGGCGACTGCTTTCAGCAACAGTTGCCGACGCTCGCGATACGCGATCATGCGCGCCCTGCCGCTGCCGAGCGCCTCCCACTCGAGCATCCGAATCCAGTCCAGATCGTTGCAGCCCACTTCGTACCAATGAAGCAGCGCCTCCGCGAAGTCCTCCGGTGACGATTCGATAGCGCCGGCCTTGGCGGCGATTTTGGCGCGCATCACCGCGCGATAAAGATCCTGCTTGGCGCCGAAGCAGTAGTAGAGCATCCGCTTGTTGACGCGCGCGCGGCGCGCGATCGCCTGGGTGCGTGCGCCGGCGAAGCCCTTGGCAGAAAACTCCCCGAGTGCCGCCGCAAGAATTTTCTCCCGGGTGCGTGCCAGATCACGTATTGGCGCCATCGTCGGTGCCCCGCCTCCGCCCATTTGTGCAATCAAAATGGACGATTAACCGTCTGGTTAATTCGTAATTAACCGCGTGGTTAACGCGAGTCAAATCCGTCGCGACTTTTTGCGTCGCCGGTTCAATGTTCGGGAGTAGGCAAAGGGGGCGGCGGAACAAGCTGAGGGTCCGCAGGATGGGTCGGCGTGGCGAGGTCGGAGGGCGCGGCTGCCGAGGCGCCGAGTTCCGCGTCCTCGCGCTCTTCGCTGTCGAGTAGCGACGCCATCTCATCCAGATGCCGCCGGACCCTCGCCGCGATCTCGTGATTGAGTCCCTTCACTTCCGCGATCTCGTCAACGCTCGCCTCGCGAATCCGCTTAAGGCTTCCGAAATGGCGCAGCATCGCGCGCCGGCGTACCGGCCCCACGCCCTCAATATCGTCGAGCATCGAGCGCAGGCGCGCCCGCCTGCGCAGCTCGCGATTGTAAGTGATGGCGAAGCGATGCGCCTCGTCACGAATCCGCACCAAAAGGAATAAGGCTGTCGAGTTTTTCGCCAACACGATCGGATCTTTTCGATTGGGCAAGAATACGCGCTCCTCTGACTTGCTGACTTCCTTCTGGCGCCGATCGTTCAGCACATGCTGCTTGGCAAGCGACACGCAATCGATCTGGTCGAACAAATTGCACTCGCGCAGGACTGCGAGCGCGACGTTGAGTTGGCCCTTGCCGCCGTCGATCACCCACAAGTCCGGGTATTCGTTCTCGCGCAGTGCCCGTTCGAGGCGCCGCTTGAGCACCTCGTAGAGACTCGCGAAGTCGTCCTGACCCTCGACGCTGCGAATCCGGTAGCGGCGGTACAGGTCTTTGCGCGGCTCGCCCTCGTCGAAGGTGGCCTGCGATCCCACCACCATCGAGCCTTGCAAATTCGAGATGTCGTAGCATTCGATGCGCTTAGGCGTGTTCCGCAAATGAAGCTTGGTGCGCAGCTCCTCGAGCATCTTCTCACGGGTGAGCTCGTTGTCACGCCGCGATGCGAAACTCTGGCGCGCGTTGTCGGTCGCCATCTCGAGCAGCCGGAGCTTCTCACCGCGCTGCGGCAAGATGATCGCACATTTCTTTCCGCGCCGCTCTGAGAGCAGCTCCGCGCGCACCTCGGCGTCCTCGAGCTCGAACCCCAGAATGACTTCGTCGGGAATCGCGCGCGAGCCGGAGTAGTACTGGGTCAGCAAATCAGCCATCACGTCCTGGTCGGCGAACTCGAGGTCCTGAAAGCTCCAGCCGAGTGTGCTGGTGAGTTTGCCGCCGCGCACGATGAGCACGATCGCCTCGATGAATCCGCCCTCGCGATAGAGGCCGAACACGTCCTGGTCGATTCCCCAGTGATGCAGCACGGTCTGCCGCTCGACGGTTTTTTCGATCGCGCGCACGCGGTCGCGGAGCTTGGCCGCCTGCTCGAACTCGAGGCGCGAGGCGTGGTCCTTCATCTGATCGCGCAACTCGCGCAACAACTCGAGGTTCTTCCCTTCGAGCAACATCTGCGCGGCGTGCAACTGGCGGCCGTAATCGTCGCGATCGACCGGCAGGCAGCACGGCCCGAGGCATCGCTTGATTTGATATTCGAGGCACGGCCGCGAGCGGTTGCGGAACACCGCGTCCGAGCAGGTGCGCAGTGGGAAGACTTTTCGGATCACGTCGATGGTCTCGCGCAAGCCATCCGCCGAGCCGAACGGCCCGAAGTATTTGCCGCCGTCCTTTACGATCTTGCGCGTGACCGTGATGCGCGGCCATGGATGATTGGTGATCTTCGCGGACAGATATGACTTGTCGTCCTTGAGCCTGATGTTGTAGCGCGGCTTGTACTGCTTGATCAGGTTGTTCTCGAGGATCAGCGCTTCCTTCTCGCTGGTGGTGACGATGGTGTCGAAGTCGCGCACCCGGCGCATCAGGAAGCGCACCTGGAAACGCCCGTCGCCTGCCTCGCCATCGGAGCCGCCGCGGAAATACGCGCGCACGCGCGGGCGCAGCGACTTCGCCTTGCCGACGTAGAGGACTTTGCCGGCGTGATCGCGCAGCAGGTAGACGCCCGGCTGGGGGGGAATGGTATTGAGCTTGCGCTCCAGCTCGTCGTCTTCGGGACCCGAAGTCAATACGAGCTGGTCGGCCGAGCCACTCTGCTCGGGATACTCGATGAGCGAGCTGTAATGGCGCCCTTCTATCTCACGAGCCTGCTCTCGAGTCTGCTCACGAGCCTGCGGCTGCGCGACGTCCGGCGCCGTCGAAGTTTCGGCAGTCTTGTTTTCCTCTTTATCTTCGGGATCGGAGACCATTGCGGCGTCGATTATATCATCGAGTGTCGGATCTGGCGTGTGCGCGCTTTCGCGTCAAGTGCGTGCGTCACCGTTGTACGCTGGCCGGCGCTTAGAGATTTTCCCGCATTGTTGCTATGAAGCGATCAAGAACAAACGCATCGGACGCGCGGCCGCCCGGATCGTACATCTCCTGATCTCAATGCGATGCACGCCGGCCAGCGTGAAAGGAAGGACACCATGGGCAGAATCGACGGAAAAGTTGCAGTAATCACCGGCGCTGCGAGCGGGATGGGCCGCGCCACCGCGCTGCGCTTCGTCAAGGAAGGCGCCTCGGTCGTGGTCTGCGACCTCAACGCGGAAGGCGGCGAGCAAGTGGTGCGCGAGTGCCGCGAGGGCGGTGGGCGTGCCGCGTTCCAGAAAACCGACGTGACCAACGAGGCGAATATCAAGGACGCCGTCGCACGCGCCGTCAAGGAGTTCGGCAAGCTCGACGTCATGTACAACAATGCGGGAGTCGCGGGCGCGGTCGGGAAGCTCGAGAATGTGAGCGCCGCGGATTTCGACCGCACCATCGCGATCCTGCTGCGGGCCGTGTTCCTCGGCATTAAGTATTCGATCCCGGAAATGAAAAAGGCCGGCGGCGGTTCGATAATTTCGACCTCGTCGGTAGCCGGCCTTCGAGGCGTCGGCGGTCTCGCCACCTACAGCGCCGCCAAAGCGGCGGTCGTCAACTTGACGCAGGCGGCCGCGATCGAAGTCGGCCACGATCGGATTCGCGTCAATTGTATCTGCCCCGGCGGCGTTAACACTCCACTGGTGAATCGCGGCGTCCCCGGCGGCTACGAGGGCGCCGAGCAGCGGATGGCGCGGATGCAGCCGATTCCACGCGCCGGCCATCCGGAGGATATCGCCGCGATGGCGCTGTTCCTGGCGAGCGACGAGGCCGATTGGATTACCGGCACCGCGATGGTGGTCGACGGTGGAATCAACACCGGCAACGCGCGCTTTCAACTCGAAGGAATCGGGAGGTCGGGATTTTCGGGGCCGTCGTTCGAACGCTAGTCGCAAGCGTTAGCGGCGAAACGTCAGTCCGAACGCCAGTGCGACGTCAGGCACGCTACATCGTACCGAGCGTGGTCGCGCCGCCGCGCGCGAAGCGAATTATCGGCACCTGCACGACCTGGCCGTTCTTCTTGACGCCGTCGATATGCAGGTCGTAGGTGTTCTCGACGTCGCACTCCGCGTCGAACACGATGAAATCGTCGATCGCCGTTGACGATTCCTTGGTACCGGGATTGGGGCTGGAAGCTTGCACCCAGCTTCCATAGCTGGTGCGCAGCAGCGTCTGCTTCCAATCGTAGGTGATGCCCTCGCCGCTGATGTCGACCTTGACGCCAAAGGTCGCGGTGGGATGATCGGTCGTCACCCAGACCGGGAGGGGCGGCACCCCGCCTATGCTTTTGCCGCATTGCGGGTTGCCGACGACGAAATGCAGACCTGAAACGTCAAACCCGACGCCTTCCGGACTTTGGGAGAGCGGGACTGGGCCGCTACCGCCGTACGTGTATTTGGCGCCTTCGACGCCGACCTGCGGGGAAAGATACGACGACTGCGAGCATCCGGTGAGTATCAAGCAGCAAAGCAGTATCGTTCGCGTTGACGCCCGCATCCAAAATGACTCCTCCCCCACTCACACTCATGGCGGGAACGATAGGATTATCTAAGCGCCCAC
>DATDGX010000021.1:0-1649 GCA_036521875.1 Binataceae bacterium (SeqCode) | reverse complement strand
CACACTACGATTTTGGATCGAGGAGAGACGCCCACCTTGAGCGGACCCGAAGTCGAGGCAGCGCCAGCAGGCCCGGATTCCATTGTCGCCGATGACATCTGGAGCGGACGACTCGCCGCCTTCCGCGCCTTTCGTCATCGCAATTTCCGCCTCTTCTTCGGCGGCCAGTTCACCTCGGTAATCGGCACCTGGATGCAGCGGGTCGCGCAGGCCTGGCTGGTCCTCAAGCTCACCAACTCCTCGATGTGGCTCGGGCTGGTTTCGTTTTCGACCTATATGCCGATCGTGATCACCGGCGTCTTCGCGGGTGCGATCGTCGATCACTCCGAGCGCCGCCAGCTTCTGGTCGTCACCCAGTCGCTGCTGATGACCAGCGCGTTCGTGCTCGCGGCACTGACCTGGGCGGGCGTGGTTCGCGTCGAGCACGTGATGATCCTGGCGGTGTTCAACGGCCTGGTCAGCTCATTCGATATGCCGGGACGGCAATCGTTCGTGGTCGAGATGGTGGGCCGCGAAGATCTGCCCAACGCGATCGCGATGAACTCCATGATTTTCAACGGCGCGCGCATGATCGGCCCCGCGTTCGCGGGCGTGTTGATCGCCGTCAGCGGCGTGGCGGGATGTTTCTTTCTGAACGGCGTCAGCTATCTCGCGGTCATCTGGAGCCTGCTCGCGATGAAGCTGCCGCGCCTGCATGCGGACTCGCTGCTCACCGCGGCTCGGGAATCGGGTCTCGGCGCACTCGCCGGCACGATGCTGACGCGAGTCCGCGAAGGGCTGCATTACACCTGGCGGCATCGCGCTTCGTTTTACCTGCTGGTGCTGGTCTCGATTAACAGCGGCTTCGCAATCCAGTACACGGTTCTGCTGCCGTTGTTCGCGCGCAACCTGCTGCATAGCGGACCCAAAGGCTACGGCTTGCTGATGACTGCGCAGGGACTTGGCGCGGTGCTGAGCGCGGTCGCGATGAACACGCGCGGCGCCACGGCGCGCAATCTGCGCCAAAATCTGACCTTTGGAATCTTCTGCACCGCCGCCGGGATTTTCCTGTTGGCGGTTTCCCAATGGATGGCGCTGGCGATGGCGGCGCAAATGCTCGTCGGCATCGGCCTGATGAATCACATGGTGACTACCAACACGATGCTCCAGCTATTCGTCTCCGATGAACTGCGCGGCCGGGTGATGAGTCTATACTCACTTTCGATCATCGGAATGGCGCCACTAGGCAGTCTCGAAGTAGGATTCGTAGGCTCTCATTTCGGCCCACGAATCGCAGTAGCTATCTGCTCGATGGTCGCCCTCGCGTGCGGCGTATTCCTGGTGACGAGACTAAAGCTCTTCGCCGCGGCGCAGGCACGCCAGGATTTGCTGAGCGCTGAGGAGAGTTGACGGCAGAGCCCCCGGCCATGGATCGTCGGCCAGCGGCGGATCAACTCGGAGCCGGATCAACTACGGATGCGGATAGCCAGCCGCGAGCACTTTCTTCCGCGAAGCGTCATAGCCATAGATGTCGTCGAAGAAGCGAGCCGGCGCGTTTCCGAGCCAACGAGAGATTTTCCTTCATTTTGCATATTCTCACAACTGAAGGAAAAGCGCTTGTTAAAACTATAGTTTTCCTTCATAATAGACTTGTGACAGAAATGAAGGAA
>DATDGX010000020.1:0-11233 GCA_036521875.1 Binataceae bacterium (SeqCode) | reverse complement strand
CTCGTTGCGCTTGCCTCGATATGGCTCCGGCGCGAGATAGGGCGCGTCGGTCTCGACCATCACGCGATCGTCGGGAACAATCTTCGCCGCGTCGCGGACCGTTCCGGCATTCTTGAAGGTCAGGATTCCCGAGAACGAGATACAGAAGCCGAGCGCGAGAAATTCGCGCGCCGCGGCCGCGTCGCCGGTGAAACAGTGAATCACGCCGCCGGCGGGCGGAAACCCCGTCTCGCGCACGATTTCGGCCATCCGCTGCTCCGCGTCGCGGCAATGAATCACGATCGGGCGGTCGAGCTGCGCGGCAAGTTCCAGATGACGCCGGAGCGACGACTCCTGCGCCTCGCGCGGCGAGCGCAGGTAATGGAAGTCGAGACCGCTTTCGCCGATCGCGACGACTCGCTTCGATGACGCGAGATCGCGGAGCGCGGCGAGCCGCTCGCCAGTGCAATCTTTCGCATCGTGGGGATGCACCCCGACGGCCGCATACACGTTCGCGTGCCGCTCGGCGATTTCGACGGTCAGGCGATCATTTTCAATCGGTCCGATTGCGCCGATGGAGACCATGAAGCGGACGCCCGCCTGGTTGGCGCGCTCGAGCGCGCCTTCGACGTCGTCGCGCAGGCGCGGGTCAGCGAGATGGCAATGCGTGTCGGCGACCGGAATCATCGGCGGCTTGCGTTAGTGCGGCTCACGCGCCGCGCGCGGCTTTCTCGATACGCGGGAACAGCGGCAGCGCCGGCTTCACTCGATGCCCCGGCTTGATTCCCGCGCCGAATGGCGCGCGTGCCGTTGTCGCGTCGACGTTCAGCAAATCGAAAATCTTCGGCGCAGTCGCCGGCATGAACGGCTCCAGCGTGTCCGCGATAACGCGCAGTCCCTCGACCAGGTTCGCGATTATCTGCGCAACCCGCGGAAGCTGGGCGGGATCCTTCGCGAGTGTGAACGGCGAGGTGGCCACAATATATTTGTTGGCGGCGTCGAGCGCCTGCCAGATCGCTTCCAGTGCGCGATTGAACTGCAGCTCCTCGACGAATGCGCCCACCCGCGCGGGCATCGCGCCCGGGGCGAAGGTCTCGCATAGCGCGCGATCCAGCGCGTCGTTTCCGGAGCCCGGCTGCGCAGTTATCTCGCCGCCGAAATATCGCGCCGCCATCGCAAGCACGCGGCTCGTCAGGTTGCCGAGATCGTTCGCGAGGTCCGCATTGTAGCGCTCGATCAGCCGCTCGTCCGAGAAATCGCCATCGAGGCCATACACCACGTCGCGCAGCAGGAAGAGGCGGAGCACGTCGGGTCCGTAAGTCGTTTCGTATTCCAGCGGGTCGGGGATATTTCCCGAACTCTTCGACATCCGCGAGCCGAGGAAGGTCATCCAGCCGTGCACGTTGAGGCTGCGATAGAGCGGAAGGTCCGCGGCGATAAGCATCGCGGGCCAATACACGGCGTGCGTCTTCAGAATGTCCTTGCCAATGAAGTGCTGGCTGACAGGCAAGACTTCGCGGAGCGCCGCGTCGCTGGTGTCGGGCAGCTCGCTCACGTAGGCCCAGAACGCGTCGTACCAGACATAGGTCACGTAGTTGTGGTCGAACGGCATCTCGATTCCCCAATCGAGGCGTGCCTTGGGGCGCGAAATACACAGATCCTCGATTGGCTCGGCGAGCATGTTGAGGACTTCTCTGCGATAGCGCTCAGGCCGGATGAAGTCGGGCGTGTTCATCACATGATCGCGGATTCGCTCGCGATGCTTCTCGAGGCGCAGAAAATAATTTTTCTCTTTGATCAGCTCGGCGGGCGTGTTGTGCACGGGGCAGATGTTGCCAGCGAGCAATTCCTTCTGCGTGTAGAAGATCTGGCATCCGACACAATACAGGCCCTCGTAGTCCTTGAGGTAAATTTCGCCGCGATCGAAAGTGCGCTGCAACATCTTCTGCACGAGCTTTTCGTGGACCGGATCGGTGGTCCGCACGAAAAAGTCGTAGCTCACGCCGAGCGTCTTCCACGCCGCGCGGAACAAGCCGCTGATCTGGTCGGCGAACGCCTTGGGCGAAAGACCCGCAGTCACCGCCGCCTTGAGGTTCTTGTCGCCGTGCTCGTCGGTTCCGGTGACGAAGGTCACATTCTCGCGGCCGAGCTTGCGGCGTTGATAGCGCGCAAAGCTGTCGGTCGCAAAAGCCTCGAGCGCGTGACCGACGTGCGGCGGCCCGTTGCTGTAGATGATCGCAGTAGTGATGTGAATCCGCTGGGGCATCGTCGAGGAGCGCGGCCGGCGTCGCGGCGCGCATGGAAATGACAGGATAACGCGCGCGGACGCGCGTGGCGACTAGTTGGGGCGCGCCTCGACCAGGTCTTCGAGCGTCGCCTCGATGACGCCGCCATCTTCCTCGCGCTGGACGAGCACGGTCTGCTTGAGGATGTTCTGGCGGATCACCTTGCCGTCGCCCTTGACGCAGGACACGCGCTTTCCGAGCCCGGGCAGCGCCCGCTTGAGCTCGACGTAGGTAGCGTACTCGTAGCGGAGACAGCACTTGAGCCGCCCGCACATCCCGGCCAGCCGCGACGGGTTGAGCGCCAGGCCCTGCTCGCGCGCCATCTTGACGGTCACCGCCTCGAAATCGCGGAGCCACGACGAGCAGCATAGCTCGCGTCCGCACGGGCCGAGACCGCCGGTGACCTTGGTCTCGTCGCGCGCGCCGATCTGCTTCATCTCGACTCGCACCCGGAGCGTGTTGGCGAGGTCGCGCACCAGGTCGCGGAAGTCGATCCTGCCCTCGGCGACGAAATAGAAGGTCGCTTTGCGGCCGTCGAGCGTGTACTCGACGCTCACCAGCTTCATCTGGGTGCGGCGCTCGCGGATTCGCTCGACGCAGAGCTTGCGCGCGCGCGCCTCGCGCAGAATGCTTTGCTCCTCGAGATCGAAGTCGTTGTCGGAAGCCATTCGCAGCACCGGCTTCATGGCGGAGAGGTCGAGCGTGCGCGCCGCTTCGTGCGGCTCGACCTCGACGGTGGCGACGCGGGTGCCCGCTTCGCTGTCGACCAGTACGCGGTCGCCACGCTTAAGCGCGAAGCCGCCGGCGAGGTAATTGTAGAGATGTCCGGTCGGCTGCAGGCTGACGGCGACGATCCGCGGCTCCGGTGACTCGCGTTCGAAAGGATCGATTTCCGGCGTCACTGCTCTCCTCGCATCGTGCGACCCGCCGTCATCCACCACTGCTCGGCCTGCAGGCGCGGATTGGCCATCTCGTCGATCGCGGCCGAGGCGCGGAGCGCGGCCTCGAGACATCCGGCAATCGCATCGGTGGTTAGGTTGTTCGCAAGTTCACTCATCGCACGCGCGGTGTCGGCGGAGACCGCAGCAAGCTCCGAACGAAGCAACTTGTAGCACAGTATTTCCTCAAGTAGCCGCGCAATCA
This sequence comes from Binataceae bacterium (SeqCode), assembly GCA_036521875.1. Taxonomy (GTDB): domain Bacteria; phylum Desulfobacterota; class Binatia; order Binatales; family Binataceae; genus DATDGX01. The sequence goes on along the minus strand of DATDGX010000020.1, from coordinate 7,826 downwards.
ACTCCAGATTGGCACGTGCCTGGTCGCGGTTCGCGAACATCTCCTGCGCGAGCGCTTGCGCACGGACGAAGTCGAGCGACTTCGCGCGCGCCAGCGCCTCGAGCAGCTCCTTGACCGGCGGCTCCTCGCCGGCGAGCAGCGCCAGCGCGCGCGCGGCGCTCCCGCGCGCAAGGCGCGCGATCGCGCCGGCGCGCCCCGGCTCGGTGCCCCGCGTGATCAGAATCGCCTCGATAGCGGCGGGCGCGAGCGGTGCGAATCGCACCGGCCGCGCCCGCGAGCGCACGGTGTCGAGCAGCGCGCGCTCGCTCGAGCTGACCATGAAGATGAGGGCGTGGCCGGGCGGCTCTTCGAGCGTCTTCAGCAGCGCATTCTGCGCGGGCAGGTTCAACGTCTCGGCATCGTCGATGATCGCGACGCGAATCGGCGCGCGCGACGGCTTGATGCCGAGCCGGACGATGAGCTCGCGCACCTGCTCGATGAGCACATCGACGCGGTTGGGCGGACGCGCGACATAGTTGTAATCCGGATGCACGCCGAGCGCGGCCTGCACGCACGCGGAGCAGCAATCGCATCGCGATTGCTGCTCCGCGCTGCGGCCGCGGCCGCCCGGCGCCGCGCCCGCGCTCGCCCGTACCGGGCAGCGCTCGGGCGTGCAGCAGAAATTCTCGCCCGGCGAGCGCTCGCACAGGATGCCGTGCGCGAGGCCTTGCGCGACCAGCGCCTTGCCGACGCCGCGCGGCCCCGAGAAGAGGTAGGCGTGCGACGGCCGCGTGCGAATCTCGGCGAACAGGCGCGCGGCTAGCTCGCGATGACCTCGGAGTCCGTCTAGGGGCATCGGCGCCTGATCAGTTCGTCGACCGCGGCGCGAATTTCGCGGCTCACGACTTCCTTGGGACGCTCGGTGTTGATCACCACGACGCGGTCCGGCTCGGCTCGCGCAATCGCGAGAAAACCCTGGCGCACCTTGCGATGAAATTCCGCCTCCTCGCCCTCGAAACGATCGAAGCCGCGGGTCGCTCCCTTGGCGCGCGCGCGCGTGCGGGCGAGGCCGGTCTCAATCGGCAAGTCGAGCAGGATGGTCAGGTCGGGTATCATCCCGTCGCTGGCGAGCCGGTTGAGTTCGCCGAGCAGCTTCAAGTCGAAGCCGCGACCATAGCCCTGATAGGCGGTGGTCGAATCGGAGTAGCGATCCGAGATCACGATTTCGCCGGTCTCGACCGCGGGCTTGAGTTTCTCGCGCACGTGTTGCGCGCGGTCGGCGAGCACCAGCATAAGTTCGGCGCCCACTTGCAGCGAGACGGCGGGGTCGAGAAAAATTGCGCGAATCATTTCGCCCGCGCGCGTGCCGCCCGGCTCATGGGTAACGATCGCGTGCCGTCCGCTGGCGCGAAGCGCGTCGCCCAGAATCGCGGCCTGCGTGGTCTTGCCGGAACCCTCGACTCCTTCGAGCGTGATGAACAAGCCGGTGGGCATCAGCCGCCAAGATACCAGTGCACGAGTTGCGGCTGAAAGAGCGTGAAGATTCCCGCGGCGAGCGCGAGGAAAGGTCCGAACGGCACTTCGGTGCGCAGGATCGAAATATCCGCGTCCGTTTCCGTGGCTGGATCGGCGAGCGGAGGGGAAGTCTCGCCCGCGAGCGCAAACGCGATCCCGCCGATCGCGCCGAGCACGGAGCCGAAGAACAGCGTGAACAGCATCCCCTGCCATCCGACGAACGCGCCGACCATCCCGAGCAGCCACACGTCGCCCATCCCGACGCCCTCGCGTCCGCGCACGAGATGATACAGCTCGCCGGTCAGAAACAGCACGCCGCCGCCGACTAACAATCCGATGAGCGAACTCTTCCATCCGACCTCAGGCATCAGGAGGGAGCCCGCGACAAGGCCGATCAGCATTCCGGGGAAGGTGATGATATTCGGAATCAGGCGCCAGTCGTAGTCGATCAGCGCGATCGCGTACAGCGCCGCGCACAACACGAATCGCGCGATCGCATCGCCGAGCGGAAAGCTGAAGTAGAGGAATAGCGCGGTGATGGCGAGCGCCGCCTCGGCCAGGAAGTGACGGAACGGAATCGTCGCGCCGCACATCAGGCAGCGCCCGCGCAGTCCGAGGTAGGCGAAGATCGGAATGTTGGCCCAGAACGGGATCGCGCGTTCGCAGCTCTCGCAGTACGAGCGCGGGGTGACGATCGACAGATCGCGCGGGAGGCGATAGGCGACCAGGTTGACAAAGCTGCCGACGCACGCGCCCAGTACGAATGCGACGGTGCCGCCCAGGCCCGGCGGGACGTCTAACGTCATAGCGTAACCCCATTCAACATCACTGACTCCCAATTGCCATCCGTAGCCGTGATGAGACCGACTCTATACTGCCTCAGCGTGCGCAGCGAGGAATTCCAGCATCAGCTTGTTCACCGTTTCCGGATTGTCGAGATTCGCCGCGTGTCCGGCCTTGAGGATTATTTCGAAGCGACAATGCGGCTCGCGCATGGCCCATCGCGGCGCGATCTTGCGGATGTTGCCGGTTTTGTCGAACTCGCCGACCATCAGGAGGAGCGGCTGCTCGATCCGATACCCCGGCTCGAAATGCAAACATTTGGTGGTCTCGTTCAGGATCGACACGAATTCTGTTCTCGGCATTTGGTTGAAGGCCGCATAGAGATATTCGCGGACCGCGGGGACGCTCGAACTCGCGTTGGCGCTGAGGCGCTTGAGCGATTGGTAGGGAAATAGCGACAGCATCGCGGGCGATATTGCCAGCAAGAGGTTCTGCAGCGCCGACAACGGAAGCGTGTTGCACGTACAGTCGAGCGCGACCATCGCGGTGACTCTCTCAGAATGATTAAAGACGAGTTCCTGAACGAGATTCCCGCCCATCGAATGACCGGCGAACACGGCCCGTGCCCATCCGAGATGATCGAGTATCGCGACGAGGTCGTCGAGCGCGCGGGCAATCGTGAATGGCGCCGACGCCGGCCGCGAATCCCCGTGACCGCGCACATCCCAGCAGAGGACGCGGTATCGTTCCGACAGCGCGGCGGACTGCCCGTCGAACTCGTGATGATCGACGCCCGCACCATGCGTGAGCACGACGCGTGGCCCGCGCTCCGGTCCCGAGAGCCAGAAGCAGAGCCGGCAGCCCTCCCGCTCCAGGAGCGACTGGCAAGGTTCTTCAGTTACCATCTGCTCGGCGCGCACCATCATCCGGGCGCGCCGCCCGCGGCGATCACGCTCACGATTATGGAGCGCTCGCGCGGACCGTCGAACTCCGCGAGCATCACGCCCTGCCAGCGGCCGAGCGCCAGGCGCGTATCGCGGATCGGAATGCTGATCGACGTGCTCAACATCACCGACAGGATATGCGCCTGCGAGTTGCCCTCGCCGTGGCGATAGCCGGCCGCGCGCGGAACGATTCGCTCGAGCTGCCCGAGCATGTCGGTAACCACATCGGGGTCCCAGTTCTCCGAGACGATCAGCGCTGCGGTGGTATGCTGCACGAACAGGTTGCAGAGTCCCGCTGCTATCCCGATTCGCGCGACGGCGCGATTCACCCGCTCGGTGATATCGATCAGCTCGACGCGCGCGTTGGTCTTGATCGTCAATTCGACCATCACGAGAAATTTTACGATGGCGCGGCCGCTAGTGCCATCGCGGGTACGAAACTACTTTTTCGCGGCGCACAGATCGATCGTCAAATCGTAAGTCGCCTTGATGCCGAGGTTGAGATTGTCGACCGAGAGGCGCTCGTCGACGCCGTGCACGCGCGTGAGATCGGCGGGGTTAAGAATTATCGGCACGAAACCATAAGCGGGCACGCCCTTCTCGCGGATAAAGCGCGAGTCCGTTCCGCCCGCGGTCATCCACGGGACCGCCAGGGTGTCCTTGAAGTCCGCCGCGACCACCCGCTTTATCGCATCCCAGGCCTCGCCGCCGGCCGGCGATGGCGACCCGATGTCGGGGCGCTGAATAAAATCGATCGAGATTCGCGAGTCGGCGAGCAGCGAGCGCATCCGCGCGAGGAACGCGTCGGCGTCGGTGCCGGGGAGCAGGCGGCAGTCGATGCCGGCTTCGGCGGTGGACGGGATCACGTTCACCTTGTTGCCCGCGGTGAGCATGGTGGGGGAGATGGTGTCGCGCAGCAGCGCCTGCAGGAAGTACGGCTTGAGCGGACCGCGCGCGGCGCCGTCCAGCACCAGGGGCCAGTCGAGATGCGCCAGCTCGAAGGAGACCGGGAAATCCTCGGTGGCCGCGACGGTCGCCATCGCATCGGCCATTATCGGCGTCAGCCGCATCGGCGGCTGCTCGGCCAGCAGCCGGTTGAGCGCGCGAATCAGGATCAGGTTGGGATTGTCGGGGTTCGGCAACGAGCCGTGTCCCGAATGTCCGTGCGCGGTCAGCTTGAGCCACATCACGCGCTTCTCCGCGACCGCGACCGACATGCGGCTGGTCTTGCTGCCGAATGGATCGGGAGTCGCCGAGCCGCCTTCGTTCATCGCGAAGGCCGGGTCGATCGCGTCCCAATGGTTTTTCACCATCCACTGCGCGCCGCCCTCGCCGCCGGCCTCTTCGTCGGGATTCACCATCATCTCGACGCCGCGGCTGAGCGCGACTCCATTGCGCTTCAACGCGAGCATCGTCATCAGAGCCATGATTCCATGCGCCTTGTTGTCGATAGCGCCGCGCGCCCACACGTAGCCGCCGTCGAGATTGGCGCCGAACGGTGGATGGCTCCAATTTGCGGCGACCGCCGGCACCACGTCCGCATGCGACATCAGCAGCAGCGGCTTCACTCCGGGGGGACCGGGAAGCCGCGCGACCAGCGAGACCATCCCGGGGTTGCTCTGATAAGTCTCGGCCGCAATGCCCTCGCGATCGAGGATTCCTTTCAGGTACGCGATCGCGGCGGCGGTGTTGCTGGGCGGATTGGTGGTGTCAAAACGCAGATAGGTCTGAAAATAGCCGAGCGCTTCGGCGTCGAGCTTGTTCCAATCGAGCGGTGCCGGGACGACGGCTGTGGGAGCCGCCATGGCGGATTGCGCCATGGCTCGCGGCGGATTCGCGGTCACGATGAAAGCTGCGGTTAGAAAAATAGCAGCGAAGAAAGCGAGACTCACCGACGGAATTGTTCTTGTGCGCATGCGAATGATCCGATCTCTCTTTTGTAGCTGCCTCGCCATTTGTGGTTCGCGCGGCGCGCCGCTACGAGCGGTCCTACTTCTGGCAGGTCGGGCAGTAGAAGCTCGCGCGCTGGCCCAAAGTCATGTTCCTGATCGGCGTCGAGCAGGTGTAGCACGGTTTTCCCTCGCGGCCATACACGCGCAGCCGGCGTGAGAATTCACCCGGCCGTCCGCTCGAGTCGCGATAGCTGCGAAAGGTCGTACCGCGGCTTCCGATCGCGGCGCGCAGGATGACCCGGGTCGCATCCACGATTCGCGCGAGCTCCGCGCGGCTCACGCGGCCGGCGCGCCGGGTCGGCCTGACGCGCGCGCGAAACAAAATCTCAGCGGCGTAGATATTGCCGATACCGGCGACGATGCGCTGGTCCATCAGCAGATTTTTGATTGCGACGCGGCGCCCGCGCGTCTTATCTGCCATGTAAGCCGCGTCGAAGCCGCGCGAGAGCGGCTCGGGGCCGAGGCCTTTCAGCTCCGCGGTGGTGGAAAGCTCGGCGCGCGCGATCAGCCGCACGATTCCGAAGCGGCGCGGATCGTTGAACACCAGCCGGCTGCCGTCGTCGAGCGCGAATTCGATATGGTCGTGGCGCGGGTCGAAGTCTCCGGCCGCGGCGAAGCGGTCGCTGCGATGCGTCAGGCTGCCGCTCATCCCCAGATGCACCAGCATCACGTGCGGTCCGTCGAACTCGACGATCAGATATTTCGCGCGCCGCGAGATGGCATCGATTCTTCTGCCGGTGACCGCGGCGCCGAAGTTGGCAGTGACGCGGCGGCGCAGCGGAAGGCGTCCGATACGGGCGCCGGCGATCGTGCGGCCCACGGCAGAGCGCATCAGGATTCTGCGCAGCGACTCGACTTCCGGCAATTCAGGCATCGCGGGAACCCGGCCGTCCTGAGATCGGACTATTGAACGCGTCGGGCGAGAGCGCGCGCGACAATTGCACGAAGTCGGCGACGGCGAGAGTCTCGGCTCGAACGGCGGGAGAGATCGCGGCGCGCTCGAGCGCCGTCACCGCCTTGGTCGCGGAGAGGCCGAGTGCGTGGCTGAGAGCGTTGCGCAAAGTTTTGCGCGGGGCGGAGAACGACGCGCGGATGGTGTCGAGGACGCGTCGTTCCTCGGCAGGTTCGAATAGAAAAGAGTCCAGCGGCGTGAAGACCAGGACTTCCGCATCGACCTTGGGCCGCGGATGAAAGCTGCCCGCGGCAACGCGGAAGTGCGAGTCGATATTCCAGTACAGCGCCGTGTAGACGCTGAGGGCCGAGTATGCCGCGTCGCCAGGATGGGCGCGGATTCGCTCCGCGACCTCGCGCTGAAACATCAGCACCATCCGATCGATCATCCGCGCGTGAGCGCAAAGTTTTTTCAAGATCGCCGCGGCGGCATTGAAGGGAAGGTTGCCGGCTATTGTGATTGGCGGATGTTCGATAAGAGAGGCGAGGTCGATTTCGAGAAAGTCGGAAGGAATGACACGCACGCGCGGATCGCCGCCGAAGCGCTCCTGGAGCGTCGCGGCGAGGCGCGCGTCGAGCTCGACCAGGATGAGACGGCGGATCGGCTGAGCTGCGATTCGCTCGGTAAGGATCGCGAGTCCGGGGCCGATCTCGACGACTGCGCGGCCGGCGCGGAGCTTGGCGGAAGCGACGATTCGATCCGCGACCGCGGCGCTGACAAGAAAGTTCTGGCCGCGCGACTTGCTCGGCCGCACTCCCGCCGCGGAGAGTGCGGCGGCCGCCCGCGGCGCGGGCGCACGTGGAGTGATCGGTGATTTTCGCGCAAGTTTCACCACGGCACAAAATTTCTAGCAGGAATCCCGCGAGTCTGCCTCTGTAGCGATTCCGCGCTACAGGGGCAGGCTCGCGGCGGCGTCGATCGAGAAATCGTCGCGCTCGCCGCGCAACAGCCGGTAGCTGCCCGCGAGCGCGATCATCGCCGCGTTGTCGGTGCAGTACTTGAGTGAGGGCGCGATGAGCGTGCGGCCCTCCCGCGCCAGCGCCTCGGCCAGCCGCTCGCGAAGGCGCGAATTCGCGGCGACGCCGCCGGTCAACACGACGGTATCAGCGGCGAGCTCGCGCGCGGCGGCGAGGGTGGGCGCGACCAGCATATCGACGACAGCTTCCTGAAAGCTCGCGGCAAGGTCCTCGATCGCGAGATCCTGGAGCGCAAAATTTCCGGCGCTTGGACCTTTGACCGCGAGATTCCTAGGCGCGGGATGCTGGCGCGCGAGCGGAGCGCCGCCTCTTTCCGCGAGCATCGTTGCGACCGCTGTTTTGACCCCGCTGAAGCTGAAGTCCAGCGGCGCGCCTCTGACGTGCGCGCGGGGAATTTTGACGCTCTTGCGATTACCGCGCCGGGCGAGGTCGTCGATGATTTTGCCGCCCGGATAACCGAGGCCCATCAGCTTGGCGACTTTGTCGAATGCCTCCCCGGCCGCATCGTCGCGCGTCTGGCCCAGGCGGCGGTAGCGCCCGAAATCTTCGACCGCGAACAGCGCGGTGTGTCCGCCCGATACCACTAGCGCCAGGTACGGGAAGGAGACGCGATGCTCGAGCATCGGGGCGAGCAGATGCCCTTCGATATGATTGACGCCGACCATCGGGAGGCCGGCGCTCTGCGCGAGGCCCTTGGCGCACATCAGCCCGACCAGCAGCGAAC
>DATDGX010000019.1:0-76364 GCA_036521875.1 Binataceae bacterium (SeqCode) | reverse complement strand
CCTGGAGCGGGCCGGGCGCGAGGCGCGCCGCCTGCGGGTCGCGGGCGACGATCTGATCGCGACCATCACGGCGCTCACCGCCCGATCGATCGCGGATGCGTACCGGCGATTCATAGTTCCGCGCGGCAGGGTCGATGAACTTATCGTGACCGGCGGCGGCGCGAGGAATCCAACCTTGATGCGGATGCTGGCAGAGGAGCTGCGCACGGTCAGGGTGCTCGGCGCCGACCAGGTGGGCGTCGACGCCGACGCGCTGGAGGCGGTGGCGTTCGCGATCCTGGGCTACAACATGATCCGCGGCCGCGCAGGCAATCTCCCGTCAGTAACCGGCGCCCGCGCGCCAGCAATCCTGGGCAAGCTGACTCTCCCGCCCTGCATGGGTTGACCGCTGGCAGGGGCTGACCCCTGCACCCACTACCACGCAGGAAAGCCGGGCTCCGTTGTCGCCGGGGAAAAAACTGCATCGCCTTGCTGACGGCCTGGCATCGCAGCAACGGCTGGGATCCGGAGCCTGCGCTGAGCCTGCCGAAGGGACTCCGGCAGCCTTCGCTCAGAGTCTGTGAGTTTTTTAAATAGTAAAAGTGAAAATGCGGCCCAGGGACGTCCGGTTGAGTATTGGGATCGAGTGGCGTACTACATGCTTTCCTTCCGTCTTCGCCTTTTGGTCCACTCCGTTGTCCGCACTTCGGAGAGCGTGGTAACTCTTTGTCAGATTCGATATGTCCACCACAGGCCAGCAAGCGTCAAAGCTTCGGATTGTCGGAAATCGACTCCGCAACGGGATCTGGCTCTCGCTCGCGGTCGTGATGATGGTGTCGCTGCCGAGCCCCGCTAGCCAGTGTGGGCAGCCCCATGCCGGGAATCTCGTCGCGCAAGGCATAAGCGCACTCGAGCAAGGCAAGTACGATGTTGCCGTCGAGCAACTTTCTGCGGCAATCGTTCTCGAGCCAGAAAACGCTGAAGCGCTGAGCAGACGCGGAGAAGCATACGCGCAAAAGGGAGATTTTGATCGTGCCCTGGCCGATTGCAATCAGGCTATCAAGCTGGCGCCGGATTCCGCCAAGGGTTACCTGAGGCGTGGATATGTCTATTTCCATGCAAACGACTTGGAACGAGCGATTGCAGACTTCGATACGACGATAAGGCTCGACCCTCGAAGCGCTCCGGTATACGCATACCGTGGAAAAGCTTATTCTGAGCTCGGACAGGTCGATCGTGCCATCTCTGATTACGATCAGTCGCTCCGGCTGGATCCGTCACAAAGCGTCTTATATTGCTTGCGCGGGAACGCCTGGTTCGCGAAGAGAAACTACGATCGCGCATGGGATGACTACAACAAGGCGATACAAGTTGACCCCGCGAGTGCTCAGGCCTACACATCTCGAGGTTTCGCCGCTGCTCAACTCTTCGCTTATGACGATGCCATTGCCGACTACAATGAGGCCATCCGTGCCGATCCGGCTTACAAGGCAGTTTACAAGTACCGGGACCAGGCGGAACAAGGGAAACGTAGCATCTGGTGGGGCAAAGTTTACGCGGGCCTTTTTGGCGTCGGTATCTTGGCTCTGGTGTTCGCAGCGTTTCGAGCTTATCGTTCGCCCACAGCGTTTAGTCACACCGTTGACCGCCGCTTCGAGCGGACAACGGACGGGAACTTGACCTTCTATCCTGGACGAAGGCGGAACGGCTATCTCGTGCCGGACACTCGCACGGAACAGGCCCTGCGTTCGTTTGTCAGACACGGCCAGGCCGTAGGTCTTGTCACCGGATTTATTGCTATGATTCTTGGTTCTGCTCTACTCGTGCTCACTTTTCCCATGTGGACATGGCTTCAGACTCGAATGGGGATTCCTGAATCGGCCGCCATCTGGGTATTCAGCTACGCGACCTTTGCTGTGGTCGGGGCCGCCTTATTCTCTACCTTTGCCCTGTGGCGCCGATCGGCTATCCGCGGACTCGTTGAGGTAGAGGGGAACAAAGAACCTCGGCCGCGCAACCAATGGTTCGGCGATTTCGTTGAGGATATGCCGGTTGCGGTTCGGTGGCTCGCTCTTGGCGTCATCGTTTTCATGTTCTATGTATCCGTTGCGGGCCTGTCGCGATTAGGAAACGAACTCGCGCATGTAGGTATTGGAGGTCTGAGCTTCTTCAGCCTGATGTTCGCGGGAGCGGACCTAGGCGGTCTCTACTTATCCGGCTGGTTCTTGTTCCTTGCGATCGGACTTTGGCGTCCGATAACCAGCAGGTGAGTGGCATGGTCGCGGTGGGTCGGGGCGAGCACGACGGCTGACTTCGGCAAGGCGTCGCGGAAGAAGACCGCGCCAAGCTCCACGACAGAGACCTTGGGAAAAGACTTTAAGATAGTGCGATGCTGCCGCCTCGTATCATGTACATCGAAAATAAGTCTGCTCAGCCCGCGGGACAATCCGGCGTGCAGGGTCCTGCCCGCATAGGTCGGGTGACATTCTCGAAAACAGGCAAGAGCCTCTATTACAATGGAAAGACTTTCAGAAGCCTTAAGGGCCACGGATACAAAGCCAACTACTACGACATCGAGAGCGGAGAAGAGTATTGGATTTCGGGCCCAAGAAGAGATGGTAGCGACGGTCTGTATGGGCCGCGCCCGACTCCGATAGACGCAGATGCTCGTGAAGAATACTGGGTAGTCATCCGAAAACGGCCTGGTAGCAAGCATCGAAAGCCGACGTAAGCCCTCGACTCGATGCCCTGCGCAATGAGAAGAGTTTTGTCCAATGAGTGCGGATGAGACCGTACCCTCTATCGACCGGTTGGTCCCGAGGAGCTTGTTCTGATCCGGGAGAGTGGCTTTCGGCGTTTCCCGCCCCGCTTGCCTGAACAACCCATCTTTTATCCGGTACTCACAGAGGCCTACGCAGCTAAGATCGCGCGCGACTGGAACGTAAAGGCTTCTGGGGCGGGCTATGTAACACGCTTTGCGGTCTTGCGGTCTTTCCTGAACCGCTATCAAGTGCGGACCGCCGGTGGCTCGCAGTACCTCGAGTATTGGATTCCGGGGGAAGACCTCCAGGAATTCAATGAACATATAGTCGGGTCAATTGAGATAATTTCCGGGTTCTTTTCCGCAAAGACTCCTTAAATTGAGCTTAGTAAGCTTGCAAGCGGAGCGCTGACCCAGCTGGCTCAACAAAAGAAGCTCCGTCATCCTGAGAGTCAGTGAATTTTTCAAAAGTGAAAGTGAATTTGGCTTGGAGCGCTGCTCGGAACGGAACTGTCGCTGAAGAGGATGTACACATGAAAGTTGGCGACCCGTGATGGCATAGGAGGAGCAGTGCGCGAGGCACTCACGGTGAACGAGCAGCGTGTGTCATTGGTGCATCGTCATGCGACCGGCCTGGCATCGACGCAACGGCAAGGCGAGCAGCGGCGCGTGGACAACCATCGCTGAGTATTCAAACCATACGTACGTAGCGATCCTTCGACTCCGGCAGCCTTCGCTCAGGATGACGTGCTCTCTTTGCTGACTTAGCGGACGATAGTGGTTTCCCAGCGGTCGCGACCCGGGCAGCATTTCCGTTTTCACTTTTACTTTCAAAAAAATCACAGACTCTCAGGATGACATCCTCTTCTTACCGCGCAGCGGGACGACAGTGGTCCAGACGCTGTCGGCTTACTTGAATAAACCCGCTGCGACGGCGCCGCCGGAGCCCGACTTCCCCGCGTGGAACGAGGCGGCTCTGAAGACCGATACTTTCCGCTTCCTGAATTTCCTCTTCCAGTTCTGCCCGAGCGTGCCGCAAGACGCAGCAATCCGACGCCCGGTTCGCAAAGATCGGAATTGGTCCTGGCAAACCGTTCGACGTCACGGCTCTCCCGGCGGAGAGGAAAGAAGCACTCGCGGCAGCGATGAAGGACGGCTTCAAGAAGATTGGGAAGGAAGTCGCCAGCCTCGGGCGCAGTGTCAACGGCTGGCGGATCATCTATGCAGGTGCGGGCGACCGGGCCGCTTATAATGGGAACTGGCTAATGCGCGCGTCGCGGACGCCGGCATCTACGCCAACTCCTCGGCCGAGGCCTTGTATCCCGCTGACCCGAAGCGACCGCGAATGAATCCAGGCCGCTTCGACGGCACAGCATGATTGTTCCTATAACTATCTGTTGACGAATCCGCCACTTTGTGGGTAGCATCCGCCAGGTTTTAGCCTGGGGGTTCTATGCGACGCCCAGCTCTCGTCCTTCTGCCAGCCGTGATCATGTTCGTTGTGGGCGGTCTGACTGCCTGCAGGCGAAGCCATGATGCCTTCGTCGCTCACGGGCCTCTGCCATCCCCGCCATCCGGACAACTGAAGTTCGCCGGCGCGTGGCCCGAGCATCCTTTCCATAAAGAGCCGGGCAACGTCTTCGAGCGGACGGTTTTTCAAACCGATGGGCCGAACAGTTCCCGGATTGAGATACGCGATCTTCTAATCCCACCTCGCACCAAGAGCCAGATCGCTGCCCTTCCGGGACCCGCAGTGCTGGAACTTGCGACCGGAGCAGCCACGATACTGTTGGGTGAAAAACCGGAGTCGATGGTCAGCGGTGCGATGCGATCGCTTTCCGGCGGCAAGACCGTACAGGTGGAAAATCCCGACGCTCACCCGACGATGCTACGGCTGTATGTGATTCGAGCGAGGTAGACGATGGCTCACGTCAGGCCCCTGATGCTCACAGTCATCGCGGCGATGGCACTTAGCGCGTGCACCAATGCAGTCGGCTGCCAGGGTTGTAATCCACCCCCGGCGCAGTGGCTGAGTTACCGGAACAACCCAGGAAGGTATGGGCAACAATTCCTCGGCAGCGCGCTCTCGAACCCGACCACGGTCCTCAGCAGCCTCCACGTCGGGTGGCGATCGCCCGACCCAACCTGGACAGGACTGAAACCGGGGCCGTTCCGCGCCGCTCCGGTGGTTTTCAATGGGACTATATTCATCGGCGACGTCAACGGCGTTTTCTGGGCGATTAACGCCCAGGACGGAACGTTTCGCTGGCGCTACCCGCCCACTGGAGCGCTAAACGGTTCCTGTACGCAGGGCGGTAATGGAAGCTGGGGCAATTACGGCATCCAGTCGAGCGCCTCGTACGCGAGCATCGGAACGGAGGATGCGGTGATCGTTGGCGCACCGGATCCCGACCTTGGCACGGATGGGGGCAACGGCAGCGCGCGCTTGTGGGCTCTCGATGCCGCCACCGGCAATCTAATTTGGAAGAGTAAAGTGGTCGCGCACGTCAACGGATGTCCCGGTACGCTCCACGAGCGCATAGCCTATTCCTCGCCGCTGGTATTCTCTGGAAGAGTTTTCGTCGGAGTTCACGACGCGGGGGACGATCCGGTGCAGAAGGGCAAGATCGTCGCCGTAGATTTGAATAGCGGAGACCTGGCTTCAGGGTTTCCCTTTGTGGTCGATGGCGCGCCGGGCGATCCCTCCTGCGGTGGCGTCTGCGGCGGCGGGGTCTGGGATTCGCCGGCAACCGACGGGAAGAGCATCCTCTTCACCACGGGCAACGTTTGCGACGCCAATTACTACAATACCCCCGAGTGCGAGACTCAACCCTCCCCTGACTATTCTCTCAGCCTCGTCAGCATCGATCCTACAACAGGCTCCCGCAACTGGAACTTCCGTGCGGTGCCATACAAGCTTGACGCCGATCCCGACTGGGCCGCTGGTCCTACGAGCATGCTCACAAGTTGCGGCCAGTTAGTGGCCTCCGTAGAGAAAGACGGCTGGACCTATGCTGTGAATCCGGCGGATGGAAGCTGCAAATGGCAATTCCCGCCGACCGCAGGGCCTGGGTGCACGTTTTCGTCCAGCGATACTCACTCGCACGGCGATGATAATTATAAACAGCCTGGCGCATCGTGGGGCGATTATCTGTTTATCCAAACCGGCGGAGACGCTCTGACCACGGACGGGGTGAGCGCCGGTTACGGGAGACTGCACGCCCTCGACGCTTGCAATGGCGGCGGCGGCGAGGTGCGGTGGATCGCCGATATTCTGCCCGGCCAGTCATACTCGATCGGGGCGCCGGTGGTGACCGGAGGCATCGTCTACGTCACTACTTCGACGGGTCATGTGGTAGCCCTGGCCGACCCGTCGGTGGCGGCTCCGGTGGGATTCCGTTGCACCAGCATCGACTTCGGGCCGCCCTCGACGACATGGGTGTCGGATTGCTTGAGCGCGGGGTACTCGATCGTCCCGGTCCCGGCATCGCGCGATGTCGCGCTTGACGACAATGGCAACGCGGTAGGGTTGCGGATGGAAGCAGCGATCGCGCTCGACAAACTTTACGTGGCCACCAATCAGGGACACGTCTATGCGCTCTGGCCGTGAAGCGAATCAGATGAAGCGAAAAGGGCGATACGCATTAGGTGCTATGGCCGTCGCGGTGGTGCTCGCCTCAATCGGCCCAGTCTCCGGGCAGCCCTTGTACGAGCCGTCAGGGAACATCGCACGGTTCTCGGATGTATTGAGTGTACCAATGGCGGGTGCCGCCGCCGCACCGATGCGCATCGAGGTCAGAGAGTGGAATCTGGTGGGAACTGCGAAGGCGTTTCAGCTTCCCGCGCAGGGATTCTATGTTGCGCAGCTGCGTTCGGGAAACGTCTTTACTAACATCGCAGGAAAATCCGAAAAGCGGAGGGCGGGAGACTTCTGGACGGTCGGCGCGGGCGTGCCAATGACGGTGACCTTCGCACCGCATGGAGAGGCCGCGCAATTGCAGACGATCGCGGTGAACCCGAATCATTGATCTGCGACTGCGGGGTCGGAATCGGCCTTAGCTGTGGCGCCGCGCGACTATAACGAGCGGTCGTGGAGGGAGCGCGACGAAAATCAAATCCAGGTGCCGAGCACGATTCCAGCGAACGCGGCGATGCCGCCGGTGACCACGCTCCCGAGGATATAGACGGCGCCGAGCAGCATCTCCCGGTCCTGCAGCAAGCGAATGCCCTCATACTCGAACGTCGAGAAGGTCGTATACCCGCCTACCACACCGATCGCGAAGAACATCCGCCAGAACGGGCTGAGCGACACGCGCTCCTGGGCGAACGCCAGGAAGAAACCGATGATGAAACTTCCGGTGACATTTATCACGAAGGTTCCGTACGGGAACGCGCTACCAAAGCGACTCGCGATCCAGCCGCCGACCAGGTAGCGAGCAGCCGAACCGATCGCGCCACCCAGCGCGACAAACAAAACTCCTAGCACGCTACGAATCCTTCCCAGCTCATCGTCAAGCCAGCAGCGCCCGCATCATTTCAGTCCGCCCCACGATCCCAACCAGCGCGCCGGTGGCGTCCACCACCGGCAGGCGCTTGATGCGCTTTTCTGCGGAGAGCGCCAGGGCGCTGGCGACCGGCATCTCCTCGCGCACGGTTATGACTTCCGGCGTCATGAGTTCCTTCGCGAAGTGAGCCCGCAGCCGCTGGATATGTTTGCGCGCGTCGCCGCTGATTTTCGCGAGTGGAACCTTGGAGACCAGTATCTCCATGAGTCCCGGCGAACTCTCGCGGCTGAGCTTCGAGATCAAATCCGAGTCGGCAATGATGCCGGCGACATGCCGATTGTCGTCCACCACCACCACTCGCTTGTGCGACGACGAAACCAGGAGATCGAAGACCTGCTCGACGGTCGCGGACTCGTGCACGGTCGGAACTTCGCGAGTCATCACCTCGGCCACGGTTGCCTGCGGGCCGGCCGAATGCGCTTGCGGATGCCACTCCGGCAGATGGACGGCTGCGATGGTATTTAATATATCGAGGCGGCCCAGAATCCCGACCAGCTTGCCGTCGGGGTCGACCACCGGCAACCGCTTCAAATGTTTTTCGACCATCACGCGCGCAGCGCGGCCGAGAATAGTATCGGGAGCAATCGTCACCACCTCACGCGTCATCACTTCGGACACTTTGCGGTTCGGGTTCTCCAGCGATTCGTGAAGCGCGCGCACGTAGTCGGGATCAGCCGCTTTTTTAAGGCTGATGGTCACGGTCATCCCGCCGCGCGTCAGCAGGTCATTGTCACTGACCATTCCAACCACCTTGCCCTGGTCATCGACCACGGGCACGGCGGTGAAATCCTTGGTCAGCAGCAACTCGACGACTTGCGCGATCGGACTGTCGGGATGCACCGATGCGACTTCGCGGCGCATCACCTCGGATACCTTGACGTCCGGCAAACCTTCCTTGAAGGGCGTCCCCGACTGCAGGACGTCGACCTCTTGAGCCGTGACGAGCGCTCCTGGAGCCATCTCCAGCACGGCACCGAGTACCCGATCGATCCGCTCCGGGCGATCGATCACCGTGATCGTGATGGGCATATCCATCGAGAGACGAAGGACCGCCGAGGTGTGGATCAGCGACGAAGCGCCGAAGCCGGCGATCCCTCGCGTCACGGTGGCGCCGCTGCATCCTTCGCGCCGCAGCATTTCAATCAGCGCCATGTACAGCGCCTGATGATGATACTTATCGGTCTCGCCGAAGAAGATGGTGAGCTGCTTGCCCCGTCCGGTGAACATCATGATTGACCTCCCGACCCGAAAACTCCCGAGCCGCAAACCTCCGGATGCCTACGCGAGGCTAGCAGATGCAGGCGGTGGAGTTACTCCTGAAGTCGCGATCGATCGGAACTGGAATAGGCGGCCTAGTAAATAATCCGGCATAATGCAGCCGCGAGGAAGGGTCATGCCGGCGAAGAAGGGTCACGTCAAGGAGGAACCGATCGCGCACGCGACTAAGCATGCGGAGACCGGGAGACCCGCCACACGCATGTCGGCGGACGAAGCGCGCCGGATAGCGCTGGCCGCACAAGGATTCGCAAATCCCCGCCCATCCGGACGTCCCGATCGCAAACATCTGCGACGCGTGCTGGCGCAAATCGGGCTGCTGCAGATCGACTCGGTCAACATCCTGGTCCGATCTCACTACCTGCCACTTTTTTCGCGGCTGGGTTCTTACGCGTCGGAACTGCTCGACTCGGCGTGGCTTGGCTCCCCAAGCGACCGAGAGCTGTTCGAATACTGGGGACACATGGCGTCGTTGATGCCGTTGGAATTGCATCCGCTGCTGCGCTGGCGGATGACGGAGGCCTCCGAGCGCGTCAATGACAGTGACACCAGGATTGCGAGTCTGGTGCGGCGGCGTCCGGGCTTCATGCAGTCCGCGCTCAAAGAGGTCGCAGAGCGAGGGCCCTTGAGCGCTCGCGAACTCAGCGACGCCGGCGCAAGCAAAGGCGGATGGTGGGGCTGGAGCGATGGCAAGCGGATGCTCGAAGCGCTGTTCGCGGCTGGTCGCGTCGCGGCCGCAGGTCGGCGCGGCTTCGAGCGGCTGTACGATCTTCCTGAGCGAGTTCTGCCGGCTCACGTCCTGACGATGCCGACTCCGAAAACTGAAGACGCGCAGCGCGCACTAATGAGGATCGCTGCGCGCGCCCTTGGCGTGGCAACCGAGCAAGACCTTTGCGATTACTTTCGCATCCGTCGCGTCGCCGGACGGCAGCGCATCTCCGAGCTTGTCGAAGGCGGCGAATTGATCCCGGTCACCGTCGAAGGATGGGCTCAGCCGGCATTCGTCGCACGCGATGCCCGAGCACCGCGCAAGCTCGAGGCTCAGGCGCTGCTGTCGCCGTTCGACTCGCTCATCTGGGAACGATCGCGAACCGAACGAATCTTCGGCTTCCGCTATCGAATCGAGATCTACACGCCCTCGGCGCTGCGCAAACACGGATACTATGTGTTGCCGTTCCTGCTTGGAGACCGGCTCGTCGCCCGCGTCGATCTGAAATCCGATCGCGCAACCCGGACGCTGCGCGTGCTGGGAGCGCATGCGGAACCCGGCGTTCGTCCTTCCAAAGTCGCAGAGGCGATGACGCGGGAGCTGGTGACCCTCGCGTCATGGCTGGGCCTCGAACGGATCGAGGTGAGACGTCGGGGCAATCTCGCCGCGAAGCTTCGGTCCGCGCGCCTATCCTGAGCGCGGCATAGGCGGTAGAGATTCCTCAGGCATGCGATGAGTGCAAATCGAAAAGCGGACGTGGCGATCGTCGGCGCCGGCATCCTCGGCCTGGCGCATGCTTACTTCGCGGCCAGGCGTGGAAAGGCAGTCGTGGTCTTTGAGCGCACCCCCAAAGCACAAGGGGCCTCGGTGCGTAACTTCGGCATGATATGGCCGATCGGACAGAAGGCTGGCGCGGTTCATCAGATGGCGACGCGTAGCCGTCAACTTTGGCAGGAGATTCTCGACGACTGCGGCTTGCCGTATCGCCGGACCGGCTCTCTCCACGTCGTCTATCATCAGGACGAGGCCGATGTGGCAGGCGAGTTCGCGGAACGCGCGCCAGGATTCGGTTACACGTGCACCTGGCTTCCGCCGCGCGAAGTGGTGAAGAAGAGCCAGGCGGTAAATCCGGTAGGACTTCTCGGCGGCATCTGGAGTCCTACCGAGATGACCGTCGATCCGCGCTTGATTCTCGCTCGGCTGCCGGCATATCTCACTGAGAAATTTGGCGTGCAGTTCCGTTTCGGGACTGCGGTGCGATCAATTCAATTGCCGCGCATCGAAGCCGGCTCGGAGGTCTGGGAAGCCGCGCAGGCAATCGTTTGCGGCGGCGACGATTTCGAAACGCTCTACCCGGAATTGTTTGCGACCAGCGCGATCGATCGATGCAAGCTGCAGATGATGCGCACCGCGCCACAACCAAACGGCTGGGAACTCGGTCCGTCGCTCGCTGCGGGCCTCACGCTGCGCTTCTATCCCGCGTTTGAGATCTGCACGGCGACGTTGCCGAAATACAAGGAGCGAGTCGCGCGCGAACTGGCTGAGTATGATCGTTGGGCCATTCACACGCTGGTTTCGCAGACCGCGGACGGCGCCCTGACTCTGGGCGATTCTCACGAGTACGGTCTCGCCGTGGATGTCTTCAACAAGACGGTGATCGACGAACTCGTGCTGCAAGACTTGCGCAGGTTTCTGCTGGCACCCGATCTTTCGATCGCGGAGCGATGGTACGGCGTGTATGCCAAGGATCCGGACAAATCCTATGTCGCGATCGACGCCGCGCCCGGAGTGCGCATCGTCACGGCAGTCGGCGGCTCCGGTATGACCCTGTCGTTCGGCCTGGCCGAACAGATGATTCGCGAGATGACTATCCAGTGACGGCGCCGAACCGAAATCCTTCCGCGCGCAGGCAATCTTATTCTGGACTGGTGAAGGCCGTAATTCTCGATTGGGCGGGAACGACTGTCGATCACGGGAGCCTCGCGCCGGTCCGCGTTCTGCAACAAGTATTTTTTCAACGCGGCGCCCCGATATCGGAGGCCGATGCGCGGCGCGATATGGGCGTGCTGAAAAAGGATCACATCAGGAAAATACTGTTTCTGCCCAACGTCGCGACCCAATGGCGCATCGCGGTCGGTCACGAACCTGGCGAGGCGGATGTGGAAAGCCTGTTCGCGAGCTTCGAGCCGCTTCAGCTCGAGCGCATAGTGAGACACTCTGCCGTGATCGACGGCGTCGCGGAAACCGTCGCGCGCATGCGCAAACGCGGGATCAAGATCGGGAGCACCACCGGGTACACTCGCGCGATGCTCGAGCCGCTACTGCGAGCCGCGGCCGAGCAGGGCTACCAACCTGATTGCGCAATCACTCCGGATGACGTCGGTGGTGGCCGCCCCTATCCATGGATGATCTTCGCCAACGCCATCCGCCTGCAGGTCGAGCCGCTGGAGGCGATCGTGAAAATCGGCGACACGGTCATCGACGTCGAGGAAGGCTTGCGGGCGGGTGTATGGACGATAGGAGTCGCCCGCACCGGTAACATGATCGGCCTGTCTGCCGAAGACTTCGGCGCGCTTGCGCCCTCCGAGCAAAAGGTTCGTCTCGAGAACGCGCGCAATAAGTTGTCGGAGGCCGGCGCGCATCAGGTGATCGACGCAGTCACCGATTGCGAGCCTGCCCTCGACGCTATCGAGGCACGGCTCCGCGACGGCGAGCGTCCCTAGCTGTAGGGACTCCGCGGTCAAGCTCAATGACGCGCGGCGCGCCGCGAGATCGGTCCGTGCTCGCTGAGCTTGATGTGGGTCAGTGTCTGCTCGTCATGGTTCATGCGCCACGAAAGGAGCTTCTGGGCATACTCGAGTACCAGTGGCGCGCAGGAAATTTCGCCGGCGAGGTTCACGAACTCGCCGGGGTCCGTCTCCAGGTCGAAGAAGAGCGGCGGCAGATTCGTGAAATGGACATACTTGTAGCGCTCGCCGCGGATGATGTTCATCGTGCATTGATGCAGCGTGAGTCCGAGCTCGCGCTCCGCCGAGTCGTCGCCAGGATCGCGAAAGTCGAACTCCCAGTGCGCCTCGCTGCGCCAAGTGTCGGGGCGGTCCGCGTCTTCGAGGAAAGGCGCCAGTGACATTCCATCACATTGCAGCGGAATTTCGGCGCCGATCGCTTCCAGTAGCGTCGGCATGATGTCGACGTTTTCGGTGAAGGACGAAACGACGGAGCCTCGAGTAGAATCAGCTTGCGGCCGCGGATCACGAACGATCAGCGGTATGTGGTACGAGCCGTCGAAGTAGCCACACTTGCCGAGCAGCCAGTGGTCGCCCATTTCCTCGCCGTGATCCGAAGTGAAAACGATGACTGTCGAACCCCAGCGCCCGGTTTCCTTGAGAAACCGAATCAGCCTTCCTATCTCCGCATCAACCCTGCTCATGAGACCATAGTAAACGGCCTTCAGCCGCCGAAGCTTCTTCTCATTGGCGGGCGCCCTGAAGAATCGGCGGGATAGCTGATGCGCGAGCCACGGATGCTGAGTGGCCTCGTCATTCGGCGTGGCCCGACGCGTGAAACCCGGCACTAGCGCAGGATCGTACATCGCGTTGTAGGGCTCGGGGGCCACAAAGGGCGGATGGGGGCGGAGCAGTGACAAGTGTGCGACGAAAGGGCCGCACGCGGTGTTGACGTAGTCGATAAGCTGGTTCACGAGAAACGCGGTGTCATCGAATTCCGCCGGATACCTCAGCGGCTTGGGGCTTGGCGCGCCGTCTTCGTAGTCCGGACCAGGCGCGCGATAGCCATAGGCGAAGCGAATATCAGAAGGTACTTCGAAACCACGCGCCCTTAGCCAATCGGTCCACGGCGTCGGCGTGCCAATCATCAGGCATACGGGCCGGATGCCGGGCAGGGGCCCCTCGTAACTCTTGAGCCACGGATCGCCCGCCTCGAGCCCGCGAGGATCCTGGCTCGTGTCGGTATAGCCGAACAGTACCGGATCGTATCCGTACGCCAGCGCCTCCTTAGCCCAGTTCGTATGCCGCGCATCAAGAGGCGTTCCATTGGTCCCGGAACGATGATTCTGCAGATACATTCCGGTGTGAAGCGAGGCCCGGCTGGGTCCGCACGGTGCCGCGTTGGCGAAGTGACGCCGGAAAAGTACGCCCTCAGCCGCAAGGGCGTCGAGATGCGGTGTGCGTACGACCGGATGACTCAGCGCTGACAGGCAATCGCCACGCCATTGGTCGGCCGTGATGAACAATACATTCGGCGGCGATGCCATTTGCGGGGCTCGGGCGTCGCACGCGTGCCGCGTCCGCCCTGGTCGAGTCGCCTCAGGTCTTCAATCCGGATCCGCGCGCCGGTCAGCCGATCTTCTGCATGAGAGCAGACCGACGGGCCACACTGCCGCTAACTCTGTTCTTTATAAACCCTTTCTTCTGCGCGCCGCCCACCGCTTCTTCATCATTTCCGACAAGCGCTTTCTGCCCGCGGGCGTAATGCCACCGCGTCGTTTTCTTTTCATGGTGCCTTTACGGGCGCCTTTCCTTGTCCCGGCCCCGGCCGCCCCGATTCCCACAAGGGCTTCAATTGCTCGACGGAGCCGTTCCCTCTCGCGTTTCAAGTCTGCGACGATTCTGCTGATATCCAAGAATTACTCCTCCTGCTTGCCAGTGATGATAGCTGTAACACTACTTAAATAGCCTTTTCTGAACGAGAATTCCATCGCCTCAAGGTGTATCAGCGAGAGCTTCGCAATTCTACGTTCAAATCTACTCGCGACCAAGAGTTAGAGTCGCAGAACAGCGCCATTTTCGTTTAGGTCGCTGACAAATCCCATCCGCACATAGCTTTTGCGTTTTCAGCCGCGACAGTGCAGCATCCTAACCTGGAGGTCGCCCGATGAAAGCCGCCGTCTATTACAAGAATGGAGATCCCGCCGTACTGAAATACGAAGACGTTGCCGATCCGGTATGCCATCCGAAAGGCGTCGTCATTCGCGTCGAGGCCGTGAGTATCGAGGGCGGCGATACGCTGAACCGATGGCGCGGCCCTCTCGTGACCACGCCCCACGTCGTGGGCTATCAGGCGGGCGGCGAGATCATAGCGGTCGGCGCGGAAGTCTCCGACCTCCGCGTCGGCCAGAAAGTCACCACCGTATTTAACTTCGGCTCACACGCCGCCTTGCGCGCGGTGCCCGCCCGCAACGCGTGGCCGATCCCGAAAGGATTCGACGTGAAGCTTGCGGCCGCCATCCCGGTCCCCTTTGGCACCGCCGACGATTGCCTGTTCGAATTCGGCCGCCTCAAAGCTGGCGAGACGGTCCTCGTGCAAGCCGGCGCCAGCGGCGTCGGCGTCGCCGCCATCCAGCTCGCCAAGCGCGCGGGTGCTTTGGTTCTCGCCACCGCCTCGAGCGACGCACGCCTCGAGCGGCTGCGTCCGTTGGGGATGGATCACGGGATCAACTATCGCACCGCCGACGTCGCCAAATCAGTGATGCGCCTGACCGACAACAAGGGCGCTAACCTGGTGGTCGATCCGGTCGGCGGTTCGACCTTGCAAAGCAGCATCATGTCGCTCGCCTATCGCGGACGAATCTCGATGGTGGGCGCGGCAGGCCGTGAAGCGATGACCGTCGATGTCTCTCCTCTGATGGCGGGCAATCGTTCGCTGACCGGAGTTTTCCTGGGCGCCGAAATCGCGACCAACCGCGCGCACGACATGATTCAGCGCCTTATCGACGAGGCGGCGCGCGGCGAGTTCAAGGTGGTTATCGATCGGAGCTTTCCGCTTTCCGAGGCGGCCGCCGCCCACGCCTACATCGAAAGCCGCCAGGCCGTCGGCCGCGTGCTGCTGATTCCGTAACCGGAGCCAGTCCGCGAATAGTCATTAGACGACTGACTATTCGGCTTATGGGCGCGCGGTACATTAGTCAGTTCGCCGGATCATTAGCTATATGGCCTGGCCGGCACACCATCCGCTCGACCATGCCCATTGGAAATTGTAGCCGCCGAGCCAGCCGGTGACGTCGACGCCCTCGCCGATCGCATAAAGACCGGGAACGTTGCGCGCCTCCATCGTCCGGGAAGACAGTGCCGCGGTATCGATACCGCCCACCGTCACTTCGGCCTTCGCCCATCCCTCCGATTGTGTTGGCCGCACCTCCCAGCGTTTCAGCCTCGCGGCCATCGCGGCGAGATCGCGATCGGGCAGGTTCGCTATCGAGCCCGGATGCCGCGCGCCCTCTGCAAGCGCGTGCGCCAGACGGGTCGGGATCACTTCGGCCAGCACGGTTTTGAGCTCGGCCCGCGGACGCGAGCGCTTACGGTCCTTGAGAAAGCTCTCCGCGTCCAAGGCGGGTGCAAGGTCGAGCGAGATCGCTTCGCCCTCTCGCCAGTAAGACGAAATCTGCAGGATGGCCGGGCCCGACAACCCGCGATGGGTGAACAGAATGTTCTCACGAAAGCTGTCCCGCCCACATGAGGCCACCGCGTCGACCGAAACTCCGGTGAGCGACTGACACAGGCTCAGCGTCTCGCCCGCGGCCTTGAGCGGCACCAGCCCGGGCCGCGGCGCGGTTATCGGCAAGCCGAATTGCCGCGCCAGGTCGTAAGCGAAGCCGGTCGCGCCCATTTTCGGGATCGACAGACCACCAGTCGCAATCACGATCGCCGGCGCGGTGAAGCTGCCCCGGTTGGTTTCGATGCGATAACGATCGGCGCGCGTGATCGCGCTGGTGTCGTGACCGAGACGCACATCGACGCCAGCCGCCGCGCACTCCGCCATCAGCATGTCGAGAATCCCGCGCGCGGAGCCGTCGCAGAACAATTGTCCCAGGGTTTTCTCGTGATACGCGATCCGGTGGCGCTCGACCATCGCGATGAAGTCCCTCTGCCCATAGCGGCTGAGCGCCGACTTGCAGAAATGCGGGTTGCCGGACAGAAAGCGCTCCGGCGCCACCTCGAGATTGGTGAAGTTGCAGCGTCCGCCGCCTGAGATCAGGATCTTGGCGCCCGCCTGCGCGGCACGTTCGAGCAACAGCACGCGGCGGCCGCGCTGCCCTGCCGTCATCGCGCACATCAACCCGGCCGCACCGGCGCCCAGGATCACGACGTCGAACGCTTCCATCGCCGAGCTCATCTGTTGCTGTTTTCTATAGTGTCAATACCGGAAATGGATCGTGGCTGATATAACTCTGCCGATGAACCTCAGCAAATTTGCCAAGCCGTTTCGAGTGACCGACGGCAAGAGCTTTCACCTCCAGGCGATCGATCCCGCCGATACCCTGGGCATCGAGTCGAGCGAGAGCGCGGAGGAACTCCTCGAACGCGGTCTCAAACCGCTTCGCGACCTGCAACATCAACTCTACGCGCAGGAGCGTTGGGCGCTGCTGGTTGTGCTGCAAGCCATGGACGCGGCCGGCAAGGACAGCGTGATCAACCACGTGATGTCCGGCGTCAATCCCCAGGGATGCGAAGTGTCCGCGTTCAAGACGCCGTCCGCCGAAGAGCTCAACCACGACTTCCTGTGGCGAACCAACCATCGTCTGCCGGAGCGCGGTCGCATCGGGATTTTCAATCGCTCCTACTATGAGGAAGTTCTGGTTGTGCGAGTTCATCGCGAGATGCTCGCCGCGCAGAAGCTGCCTGCCTCTCTGGTGACGAAACAGATCTGGAAGGAGCGTTTCAAAGATCTAAACGCCTTCGAGCGCTACCTGGCGCGCAACGGAACGGTGGTGCTGAAGTTTTTCCTTCACCTCTCGAAGGAAGAGCAGAAACGGCGGTTCCTGAAAAGGCTCGACGTGCCGGAGCGGAACTGGAAATTTTCCGCCGCCGACGTTCGCGAGCGCAAATATTGGAATGACTATATGGATGCCTACCAGGATATGATTCGCCACACCGCAACTGAGTATGCGCCATGGTATGTAGTCCCGGCCGATCACAAGTGGTTCACACGCATAGTGGTCGCTGCCGCGATCGTTGACGCACTCGAAAGCCTGAACCTGTCCTTCCCAAAGGTCGACGCCGCACGGCGCGCAGAGATCAAAGCCGCCCGCGCTGCCCTTCTTCACGAGAGGCGCAAGTGACTAGTCCCTCGGATACTCGATGCGCTGTGGGCGTCCCGGTATCTGTCGCTACTCATCTCGCGAGCGCACTTTCAGCGCGATCATTTTCGCGACCAGCGCCTTGCGCGTTCCCACCACGTCGAGCATCCGCTCCGCGCGATACTTCCTTATCTCGGCGGCATCGTAGGGAGTGAAATCCGCCGCCAGCCGATCCTTGCTGAAGGAATTCAATATCCAGTTCATGACCGCAGCCACTTGCGCGTCGTCGAGCGCCGACTCTGCCACTCCCGGCACCCGAATCAGGTACGCACGCCCACCGGGCACGCGCAGAAAATCCGCCGCGCCTTTGAGCGACGGCGCCGTGCCTGGGATTTCCTCGCCGTTCGGCCGATGACATCCCCAGCAGTTGAGCAGGTAGAGCTGACTTGCCGGTTGCCCGAGCGCGGTGTGCGCCGGCGCGAGCACTCCGATCACCATCGCGAGCACCGCGGCGCGGCTTTGCAACGCTTTCATCGGATAGCCGCGCTCGCGCCCCCAGCGTGCTTCAGCGCCTCGAGCATCGCCTGGCGCTGGCGACTTAGATCGCCTGCCGTGAGATGCGCCGCGCGCGCTCTCTTTAATTCCTCCGGCGCAATGGCCTTGAATCCTTGGGGCAGTAGCTTCGCGTCGAACGATTCGAGTACGAAGTTGAGCGCGCCGGCGAGCTGGGCGTCCGTCAAATCGCCCTGCGGCAGCATCAGGCCGTTGTAGGTCTGGCCCGCCACTTCGATCGGTCCCGACATTCCGAATACAACCACGCTCGCGAGATAGCGCCGCCCCTCGGCGACGCGGAGATAAGCGCCGATCGAATCCGCAAGCGGAGGATAGACGCCGGCGACGCCCTGACCCGCCGCTTGATGGCACACCGCGCACTTGGCCTGGTAGACGACGCTCTCCGCCGCGAAACCGCGCGCGCACGCGACTGTCGCGGCGGCGAAAACGATGGACGCGAGCGCAAGCTTCAACGCGCCACGTCACTCCGATAATAGTAAACTCGGTTCAGCCGGCAATAGTCACTTCGCTCCGGCATTAGTCACTTCACTCCGACAATTTCGGCGGTCGAGCAGTGATAGACCATGTTGGGAGCGCCGAAGCACCAGACGAGATCGCTGTCGAGCTGCGGGCGGTAGACGGGCATATCGCCGATCGTGTTGCCGCAGATACATCGTCCGCACGGCGTTTTCCCGCAGCAATCGCGGTAACTGACTATATAGTCTTTGCCGTCACCCGGATGGTGACAGGTGCCGACCCACGAAGTTGGCGACGGTATCGCGCCGGGCGGGCAATCGTGCGAGCCGCCGCCGCAACACGAGCACAGGAACCCATCGATCGCGCAGTACTTCCAATAGTCACATGCGGTATCGTCATTGAGGTTGGCGTTGGGCCCCGGGTTGTTCGCGGCGGCGGCGACGCGGTCGACCGGCAATAGCGGGAACATGGTGGCGCCGAGCACCACCCTTCCGACCCAGGCGAGGAAGCTGCGCCGCGAAGTCCGCCTGGCGACCGCGCGCGTCATCCGCTCGACGAGCTTATCCATTTCCATGATGCTTGCCGCCTCTCTCCCCGTTGGAAAGGACCGCGCCGGCCGCGCCATGATCATGCCGGCTCTCGAGATATTCATTGAGCGACGCGACCCGCATCTGCTTGGCCTCCAGCACGCTCTCCAGATGCTCGCGGGTGTTGACCAGCCCCTTCGCGCGCACCACGCCCTCCTCGTCGATCAGCACCACGTACGGCAGCTTGCCAATCTGGTAGGTCATCCCGAGTTCGCGGGAGAGCAGCAGCGGAAACGACTCGAGGCGGCTCGCGCGAACCAGGCGCCGCTGCTCCGCCTCCTCGCCGTCGCTCGCGAATACCACGTCGAGCCATCGCGCTTCATCTTGTGCGATCGACTTCACGATCGGAAACAGCTTCTTGCAGACCGGGCAGGTCGGCGACACGAACATCAGCAGCGTGCTCCTGCCGTCGGGATTCGGCGCGCCGACCTTCACCGCGCGGCGCGCGAGATCTGGCAGCTCGAAGACCGGCGCCTTCTCGCCGACGCGCGGACCGCGATCGATCATCAACGCGCCCATCGGCGCGACGCGCTCGTGCAGCACGCCGACCTGGCGGGCGAGCGCCAGCACCATCGCGGCGAGGACCGCCACCACGATCCAGAGAACCGCCTGCGAAACGTACAGCGCCTCAGGCATCTTGCGTCACCAGCGCTCGCATCGCGGGCGCATTCGCCAGCAGGTAATTCGCGGCGGAATAAAGCAGGACGATGGAAGCGGCGCCAAATCCGATCGTGACGATATCGAAGCGCGCCAGCACGCGGCCGTCGCCGCCATCCGCCGCGACGATCGCGAGAATCGCAAGCGCGGCGTTGCGCGCCACCAGCCACCAGCTAAGCTCCTGGCGGAGAGCCGCGCCAAAGCATCCGCAATCGACGTGGCGCCGGCCGCGGATCAGGTTCGCTGCGATTGCGGCAGTGAACGCGATCAGCATCGCGACCATTAGCGCGGCGGCCATCGCATGCGTCTCCGGCAGCAAAATCCCGACGGCGCCCGCAAGCTCGGCGACTGGAATCATCGACGCGACCGCGCCGGCGATCGCCTCGGGAAGAATCCGATAGTTCACCACCGCGCCGCGGAACTGTCCCAGATCCGCGAGCTTCAGCGCCGCCGACGCGACGAATATGATCGCCAACGAAAGAGCTGCGATCCAGATTGCTACCGGGTCTATCGGCACTAGCACATTCATCTCAACTCAGTTGCAACTTCGATTGCACGCTTGTGACTATTGCGATCCGTACAGCACGAATGGCGTGCCGAGGCCCTGATACACGCCGAGGTATTTTCCATCCGCCGCGCTATAGGTCTCGAGCTGGCTCTGCACTAGCGACAAACCAAATAGCATAGGCTTGTCACCCTGGCTCGCGAGAATTGAGTATGCCTCAGTTTTCAACTGGATCCGTCTGATGCGCTTTTTCGTCGCCGCGTCGAATACCCACACTTCCTTGCCAAACTGCTTGTGCGTCCACTCGCCGCCCTGATGCATCATTATATACAGGCGCCCGGACTTCTGGTCCGCCGCGATCACCTGCCATCCGCCGGGCCGCCATGACTGGTTCTGATCTTCGCTGGACAGAATCGGCCATTGCGGCTCCGCCACCGGTTGCTCGCCCGCGAGATCGACCGCGTGAACCATCCCGTGATAGGAAACGAAGTACGCCCTGGCGCCGATCATCACCGGCTGGTCGAACACCGGGTCCTGGTTCGGATCGAAGAACGGCTTGCCCTGCTTGCGGTTCCTGAGCTTGCCGGAATCGTCGATATCCACGGTCAGCATCGAGCCATCCCCGCATATCGAGGCGAAGCGGCGATTGCCGGCGGCCAGCACCTGGGCGCATCCAGGGATGTCGATCTCGCCGGCGAATTTGCGCGCCTTCAGATCGACGACGCTCACCGAGGTCGCGGGCGTCATGTTGGCGACGAACAGAAACCTGCCATCGGGCGTGAGCGCGGTGGTGTCAGGCTTTGGAACGATCAGGATTCGCTTGGGAGGAATTTCTATTTCGCCGATTACCGTGAGTGTTTTCGCGTCGAAAATAGATACCACGTCGGTGCGCGTCCCGCGCCATCCGCGCGAGTAGTAAGTATCGATCATGTATATTTCGCGATGGTTCCGCGCTAGCGCAAAATTACTCAGATAGCCGCCGTTGATTTGACCGAGGAGTTTCCGCGAGTCGCCATCGATAATATGTACTTTACTAATCATCGCGGCGGGATACTGGGCATCGAGTACATATACCCAGTTCGGCGCGGGCGCGCCGAGCTCGAGCGTCTTCATCTGGTCGATGGGAAGCTCGGCGAGCGCTGCCTCGCGAACGCAAAGCAGCACGCCGATCAATGCGACTGCGATGATTGCGGCGCGCCGATTCATTTGAGCCTAGCCTGCTTAGTACGCGGCCTTCGGCCAGGTCAAGCGGCCTCGCGCGCAGCCGATTCGCTATTTGCTGCCGAGGCCCTCAGGAAATTCGGGCAATTCCGGCACGCGCATCGACTTCATAGGCCACGCCGCCACTTGAGCAGGATTTGCCTATTTATGTTCCGCTTCAGGCAAGTCGATGGTGTTTTTGGAGCCGTGCTCCAGGAGAAAAAAGACCAGTATCTTCGCAGGCTTGCTGGTGCTCGCGTTCCTGCAGGTTACGTGATGCTCGTATGGTTGTTCGAACCACGACTGACCGCTGCGATATACCTGTTTTGATTGCCCATCGAGCTGAGAAACCATTTCGCCAGCCATCACGTAAACAAAAGCGTAGCCGGGGTGTAGGTGAGGGGAGTCGCCAGCTCCCGGCGCATATTCGACGGTCATCAGCACTATGTCTTTCGGTGGATTACTTTCCAAAGTCTTCTGAAACAAAACCTCTTCTTGCTCACCTTCCGGAGTTGCTGGAGAGGTCACAGACTCCGCGGAACCGGCCACCGTATTGGTTAGAAGTAACAGGCCGCGAGCATGAGAAGAAGGGAGTGCTTCATACTAAAAGTCTGGTTCTCTCTGTATAAATTTTAAAAAGTTTCCGCGCCGC
Organism: Binataceae bacterium (SeqCode); assembly: GCA_036521875.1. Taxonomy (GTDB): domain Bacteria; phylum Desulfobacterota; class Binatia; order Binatales; family Binataceae; genus DATDGX01. Next base: position 54,410 of record DATDGX010000019.1, on the reverse strand, counting down.
CATGAATGCAAAGCAGCGAGCCCAGGAGTGCACTTGCGACGATTACGGCGCGCCGATTCATTTGCGCCTCGCCCGCTTAGCGCGCGTGCTTCAGATCAAGCGACGCCTGCATGGCGCCTGAGCCGCCGGCCGTTCGTCGTGAGACCTTCTATCGAGCGTAGATAGACGAACAGCGCGCCCGAAAACAACACCGCGTCCAGTGCAAGCTCCAGCCACATTCGCGGTCGCGATGGCGCGCCGGTCCCGAAGCATCCGCAGTCGAGTGTGAGACCCCGAAGCAGTGCGGACGCCAACGCCGTGAAAAATACTACCGAGATGACAGCGACCGCGAGCGAGCCGACCCGCCTGGTCCATGGCCCGAGCAACAAGAGGCCGCATGCGATCTCGAAGGGCGGGAGACCCAGCGCCAGCAGGTTGATGAGCAGCGCCGGCAGGATCGCGAATCCAGCGATGCTATCCGCGAACTGCAGCGGGTCGCGGATCTTGTCGATGCCCGCGTAGATGAATACAGCAGCCAGGGCCACGCTGATCGCGACCACGACATAGCGGCGCGAATTGTCGGGAGACATTATCGTCCGCTCCCCGTCGATGCCGGCAGTCCCGCCGCCGACCATGCCTCCCACCCGCCAGTGAAGATGCTCACATTGCTGAAGCCGAGGCTCAGCAACGCGTTTGCGACCAGGCGGCTGTCATGACAGTCGCCGCCGGAGCAGTACACGATGATCGGCTTGTCATGGGCGGCCCGCAGCACCCCGGCCAGGTCCCGATAGTCGTGCGCAAAGTCGTCTCGCGCGAGATTGTACGCTCCCGGGACGTGTCCCTGCTCGAAGAACACCGACGGCCGGGCATCCAGGATGAGCGCGCTTTTGCTGTCGACGGCGGAATGGAATTCCTCAAGTCCGACGGTTGCCGCGGGCGCGATCTTGAACGGGGGCGCCGCGACCAGAGTCGTCAACTCGACATCGAACCGCTGTTCCGGCGTTTGATAGGCGATCGGAAGGGGTGCGGACGAAAAACGGTTCATCACGAGTCCAGCCACGAGGGACGCGATTGCAAGCAGGGCGACGCCGCCGAGGTCGCGCAGAATCTGCGCTCCGAGACTTCGCGCTGGAAGCAGGCCCGCCGAATCAGCGGTGACGGTCGATACTGTTGAAGTCATATTGAGCAAATCAGTGGGAGGGACGGTTGCACCTATCAACCCTTGTTCAAGGTTTTCTTGACGTCATCGACGATGTCCTGCGCCTTTACGATTTCGCCGTTGTATTCGCGGATCAACCGTCCATCCGGTCCGATCAGCATCATATCGACCAGGTGCCCGACCGAGCCGTCCGGCTGGATTTGCCGGCTGAGATTGAAACCCGCCAGCGCCCTATCGATGTCTCCGGAACCTCCGGTCAGAAAATACCATCCTTTCTCGTCCGCTCCTTGCTGACGTGAGTAATCGAGCAACTGTTTGGGTCCGTCATGCTCCGGATCGACGCTGAGCGAAACGATCGTCACTTTCGAACCCAGGTCGCCGCCGAGCCGCAGCGCGACGTTGGCCAACTTTGCCGTCTCCATCAGGCACGGTCCCGGGCACGACGTATAGATAAAATCCACCACCATCGGCTTGCCCTTGAGCGAAGAGAGCGTGACCGTGTTGCCATTCTGATCGACCAGCTTGGTGTCGGTGAGGCAGCTTGCGGTGGCGACGCCACCCTCCGAGTCGCGGTGGCATCCAGCAGCCGCGAATAGGCTCGACGTCATTACTACCATGATGACGAGTGATCTGAGATCACGATGAATACTCATATTACGTCCTTAACTAGCTAAGCGTGCGTTACTCAATGCGGCGGCGCAAGTGTAGGCCAACAGCGCAAACCAGCCGAGAACCGGGGCGAGGACAACGAGAATTTGTCAGAAGCAAGCTTTTGGTGATCGACGAAATGTTTCGCTGAGAATGCATCGCGCCTCTCTTCATAGACTTCAATGCTGCTTGGTGGTTGTAAGCGTCATCATGAGCGCGGCGCGATCGTGCTCTTGCTGCGCCTGAAGCTCATATTCTTTGCGCTCTTGCTCCGAGATTCCGGCGTTTTCCATGTCGCCTGTGGCGCGGCATTCCGAAACTTCCCGATCGCGCTCGTCGTTTTCCCGCTGGATCCGCAATTCAACGTAGTAGTCAGGAGTTGCTGCTATCCGCGCCATTTCATCACGGCTAGGTGTCTGCGTTTCGTCGATGCAGTGTTTCTCACGCTCGGCGATCATTTGCCTCTTCTCTTCCAAACCCGCGAGCCTTGGGTCCAAGCCACCGGTCGGGGTTCTGGTCGCAGCACATCCGGCCAGCACGATGACGGTGATTAGAGCGAGCTTCTTCATTGGAATCCGTCAGGGTTCTTGAACCGATGGTCACGATGAACTGAGGCACTATGCGGTTGCAATGAGATTCCTCCTGACGGTCAGGGCTTGGCGTTGGGAGTGCCGTCACTCTTTTCGAGTGAAGCATCCGCCGCGGTCTTCTGCAGGAGCGGTAGCACCACGTCCGAAAGACTCTTCTCCGTAACCGGTTTTTGGTCGGGTGTAAGCTTTGCGCGCACCACGCCATTTCCATCGACGACAACCGTCATCGGCAGAGCGTCGGGTGTGCCGAAATCGTTGACTTTGGCGTCATCCAGCATTGCCGCCGGATAGCTGAATGATTGCATGACCTTGCTCACATCGGACCGGTCGCGCGGCCGGTCGGCACTGAGACCAATCATTTCAACGCCTTGACCATGATACCGCCGATAGAAAGCGTCGAGCGCCGGCATTTCCTCGCGGCAAGGAGGACACCAGGTGGCCCAGAAATTCACCACTATGACTTTCCCGCGCTGCGCACTTAGATCAAATGCCTGACCGTCCAGTTCCGGCACGACGAGCGCCGGTGCTGTTTGACCGACTTCGGTGGCCGCACCTGCAAAAGAGCTCAAGCCTGTAAGCGCGAGAATCACCGCTGCGAGGACGGCGCGCCAAAGCATTTGTGAGTGCATCGGATCGCTCCGGGTTAGAAGTCGTAGCTGAGGATCGTTTTGAATAGGACCGGCGCGGTTATTTGATTGCCGATAAAGTTCTGGAAAAACGGGATCTCGACGTCCCCATATAGTCGCAGTATTCCGAGTTTGATCTCGGCGCCGGGAGCAACCAGCAACCGCGTGTATCCGCTGTTCTCATGATTGGCAGCCGCGCCCTGGTCGCGCGCTCGATCGGAGGCAAGGAAGGTCAGCATCGGCGCGAGTTCTTTGAGAGGGCCAACCGAGCCGAAGTTATAGTATGCTCCCAACGCCGAGTCGAATTCCCTGCCCGGGGTGTAGTGGTTTTGCGTGAAAAGCGGCAAATCATCGTAGGCCTGTACAAACCAGTTGAAGGGACGGGACCTAAAGGTTAACGGTAAATCTCCCAACTGGGACGGAAACGTCCCAAGATGGTAAGCGCCGAGAAGGAGATCAGTGCTCCCTGAGCCAAGCTGTGTGTCTCGATCGGCGTGCGGATAGGTCCACCATCCGCTCGGGATTCTCACGCCGCCGATGAGACCGGTCGACATGTCTTCCGAGAGACCGGTGTACATGCCGTAGATACGAATGTCTCCGATTGTATTGAAGTTAGTCCCGAAAATCTGGCCGCTGTCGTTGGTCGACTTGAAGTAGCGAAATGAGTAAGGAAGCTCGAACATCACTCCCCACTGCCGATTGAACATGTACTGTCCACCAAGAGTGAGAAAGTGCGTCCGGATTACCTTGTCGCCGTTATTTGCCCCCGTTGCGATCTGCGTCGCATGCCAATTCAGGTACTGATCCTGGAAATCATATTCCAACCAGACCGTTCCGCCTCCGCTGGTTGGAAACAACGAGGCCGTCCCGACCTCGAAGACGCCACATCCACAGGCGCAAGCCCAGCTCAGGCTGGGCGTTAGACCGATGAGGAAAATGGCGGCCGCCAACAGACGTATGCAGGTCTTCCCGAGGCCGGGCAGAGAAATGGCCGCTCTAACCAAATTGGCAACCTTAGAGATCCGTCGCATAGAACATCTCCCGGCGGACGCCTTGTGGCGCGCCGCCTGTACGAAAGCAAAAGCCCGATGCCGCAAGATTTGCGGCGTCGCAAAACCAAATCAGGGAACGGTGAAGGTGCTTAGACGGGGCGCTTTGGGGGCGGGGTGTCGGGGGCGACCTTGAGCTCGATTAATCGCACCACCTGCTTCGCCACGCTCGCGCCAAAATCGCGGAGAACGAACTCGGATAGTACTGCCGCGGGGCGTGCAAGCAATGTGTTCGACACGCGGTCGAACATTTGAATCGGCTGGCAAAGGTTGATGGTCAGTTGTGGACGGCTCGTTCCAGAGACGACGACAAAGCCGGCAGTCGAGGGAGCGCCGGCCAGCAACAGGACGATGGCCAGGATTAAACTCAGGTCCCGCAAGTCAGTCTTTGAAAACCAGTACCTCATACCGCAGCGTCCACTTCTAAAACAGCCCTCGCTCGAGTTCAAGATCCGCTGGCTCGACGCAGACTATGTGCCCAGTCATCCGGAACGGCAGTTTGAGGGGGACGCACGAAGCGAGCCCCGATTCCATTGTTTCCAACTTGTATCGGTTGCCGCAATATCTGCAGACGAGCTCCCCGCGTGAACTGACGTAACCCTTACGATAAATGGAGCAGCGTTGGCAGGCGTCGAGGGCTCCTTTAATCCGTCCAGTAGAATCGCGAGCTAAATATTTGATCCAGACTATGCGAAACCCACCCGGGTTTCGCGCTTCCCTATTTACCCATATGGAAGTCTTGCCTCGATGAGGTATCAACGTCCAAGTGCTTGCCGTCCGTGCGCTGGTTCTCGCAGCGCGTAGCGCGCCTCTTGACCGGGAAGCGTGAAACCCGTGAGGGGTTTCACAAGTTCGCTCTGCGCGCGTGCAGGCGCGAGGTCAGGAGCTGCGTTTTTCTGCGCTGGATTCCGGATCGACCTCCATCCAGGCACTGATCAGGTCGTCGGCCTCTTCGGGCTGCAGCTTGCCCTCTTTGACCTTTTTCAGGATCTCGAGAATCTCGCTCTGCCGCGCGGCGGCGTCGAGCGGCACGGTTGCTCCCGGCGTGCGACGCGCGCGCGCTCCTTCCTGATGTTCCTGGGCGCGAGGTTCTTGCGCGGAGCGCTCGGACGCGTCTGATCCGGTCCGGAGGTCACGAGCGGCCTGCCGGATCGTGTCGCGCATCTCGCGCGCCGCCTCGCGAACCCGCTCGCGCATCTCGCGGCCTTCATCGCGCGTGCGGCAGCGTCCCTCTTTGATCGCCTTGGCGACCATCTCGGCGATTTCGCGCCCGAGCTTTGCGACTTTCTCGGAGACGTCGCCCGGGATGCGCTCGCCGACCTCGTCCAGCGCGCGCTCGATTTCATTGAGGGCGGAATTCAGCTCACGCGTCACGTCCGCGGCGATTTTTCCCGAGAAGGCGCCCGCGTCGGAAGCGAACCTGCCGACCGCGCCCATCACCGCGTTGACGAAACCGGGAATCTCCTCGCCGATTTCCTCCGCGAACATTTCAAACGGCGCCGCAAAGCTCCGGCCGAAGCGCGCCTTGTTCACGCGGAAGAAAAAATCGTGCGGAGCCGCGTCGGGGCCGCTGATGATCACGTCGGCGCCGCTGGTCTCGATCGAAAGCCGCAAGCGCTCCGCGTCGGGACGCTCGACGCCGATTTTACCCTCGGCGCGGTTGCGATCGACCCACTTGAGGCTGCTCGCGTCGGCGCCGTAGAGCCGCACCCGGCCCCATCCGGCGGACGCCGCGAGATCGATCGACGCGTTCTCGTCGAGCTGGACGCTTGCGCGGCCGCGGCACTTGACGCTCCAGCGCTGCGCGGGCGGGAAGGGACCGCTGAGATCGATCGCACCACCGACGCGTGGCAGCAGGAGCGCGCCCCGCGCGTTCACCACGCTGGCATGACCGCCCACGGTTTCGACCGCGATGTCGCCGCCGACGCCGTCAGCCTTGAAGCGGCCGCCGACCGTGTCGATTTTGATTGCGCCGCCGACGTCGGACATCCGCGCCCTGCCGCCGACGGTCCCGGCCTCGACCGCGCCGACGTTGCGCGCTTCGAGATTGCCGCCGGCAGCCTCGATACGAACGGTCTTCTCGACGTCGCTAATCCGCGCATTCCCGGCGACCTTGGCGAGTTCGATCGCATGCGCGCCCTCAGCCTCGAAGTTGCCGGCCACCACCGATACAACCTTGAGCGGTCCGATTCTGCGCGAGCGGAAGTTGCCGCGCACGCGGCCGATCAGGAGCGGCGCGGAAATATCCTCAGCGTCGAGGTTGCCGGCGCAATCCACAATCTCGACGGCGACCCCCGCGGGGATGCGAAGTTCGGCGTTCGAGCGCAGCTGCACCTCCGCTTTGCCGGCGTTGCGGCGCACCTCCGGGGATTCGTCGCACTCGACCAGCAGCGCCGCTCCGTCAGCGCGTTTGAGCTTGAGATTCCCGGACGCGCGCAGCACGCGCAGCGACTCCACGCCTTCAAGGTTCGCTTCGATCATCGGGGCATACCTCCCAAAAATTGATTGCCAGAAATTGATCGCCAGAAATTAATTGCCAGAAATTAATTCGCAGAGACCGCCTTGCAGAAGCCGGAGCGCAAAACACCGGATGCGAATTGCCGCGGCGAATCACTTCTTGCGGCCTTCGCCGAGCGCGTTCAGCGCCTGTTCGGGGGTGAGCCTGCCGGCCTTGAGATCGGCGAGCACCGCGCGCCGATTCGCCGCGCCCGCCGCCGCCGCGGACTCAGCCTCGGCGTCATTGCGGACGTCGCCGCGGACATCGCCCCGGACCTGGAAGCCGAGCGCGCCTACGACCTCGTCAAGCCGGGCGCGGACGGTGGGGTAGGAGACGCCGAGCTCGCGCTCGACCTCGCGGATGATGCCGCGGTTCTTGATGAAGACCTCGACGAAGTCCATCTGCGCGGGGCTGAGGCGGAGCAAGGCGGGCAGGGTGAACTCGCCATCTATATTGATCTCGCAATTGGGGCATCGGAGCTGCGAGACCGTCAGGTTGCCTTGGCAGGAGGGGCACTTGAGGATAACCGGCCGCATATGAAGGGATTCTAGTCAAAATATTAAGATTGTCAAGTATAAAATTAATATAATTAGGCATAGTCGACATCAATGCGGGAACAACGTCGGCGCCATCAACTACATGTTGTCAACCTGGTCGCCCTCGGATTGTCGGACTAGCGGCCCGGCGGCATCGGATGCTGCTGGGTCAGGCAGTGAATCGCGCCGAGACCCCAGACCAGGTCCGACGACGGTATCGCTACGACGCGACGGCCCGGGAACAAGCGCGCGAGCGTCGCCGCCGCGGCCTTGTCGGCGGCGCATCCGAAGCTCGGCATCACCACGCCGCCGTTGGCGAGATAGAAGTTCGCGTACGACGCGGGCAGCCGTGTGCCGTCGTGCACCAGCGCCGGCGGCATCGGGAGCGTCTCGATGCGAAATGGCTTGCCCGCCGCGTCGCGCATCGCACGCAGCCGCTTGAGATTGTCGGCCAGCGGCGCGTAGTTCACGTCGGTGCGATCGTTCTCGACCATCGTGACGATCGTGTCGGGCGCGACGAAGCGCGCGAGGTCGTCGATATGGCCGTCGGTATCGTCGCCCGCGATTCCGTCGCCGAGCCACAGCACGGTGCTGACGCCGAGATACGCGCGCAGGTAGTCCTCGATCTCGGCGCGGCTCAGTTTCGGATTGCGATTGCGATTGAGCAGGCACGATTCGGTGGTCAGCACCGTGCCGGTCCCGTTCACATCGATCGATCCGCCTTCGAGCACGATTCCCGGCGCGACGACTTCGAAGCCGTAACGCTCGCCGAGCCGCTGCGGCACCACATCGTCGAGCTCGGGGCTGCCATACGTTCCGCCCGCGTACTTCCCGCCCCACGAATTGAAGATGAAGTCGAGCGCGATTTGTTTCGCACCGCCGCCGCCGCGCGTCCCCACGCGATTTACGAAGATGGGTCCGTAGTCGCGAATCCACGAATCGTTGGTCGGCACATGAAACACGTCGACGCGCCGAGCGATGATGCCGTCGCCGCCGGCTGCGGCGCGAATCATCGCGCGGACGCTCGCTAGCTGCGCCGCGTCGTTGACCAGGATCCGCACCGGCTCGAACGCCGCGATCGCCGCCGCCATCTGCGCGAACACCGGCGGGATGACTTCGAACTTGCCCGGCCACGTCTCGAGATTGTGCGGCCACCCCAGGTAGGTCGCGAGATGCGGCTCCCATTCCGCGGGCATCCGGTAGGACGCGAGGAGCCGGCGATGTTCGCGCGGGATGGGAGCCACGTCTATGATCGAAACCGGCGCAGCAGGTCGCCGTACGCGTCGATTCGCCGGTCGCGCAGGAACGGCCAGTTGCGCCGCGCCTCTTCGATCTTGCGCAAGTCGCACTCGGCGACGATCGTCTCTTCGTCCTTCGCGCCCGCGCGCACCATCACCTCACCCGACGGGTCCGCGACGAACGAGCCGCCCCAGAACTCGAGTCCGTCCTCGACCCCGACGCGGTTCACTACCGCGACGAAGATGCCGTTGGCGATCGCGTGGCTGCGCTGAATGGTTTCCCATGCCGATCGCTGTTGCTCGCGAACCTCGGGGACCTCGGCGAGATGCCATCCGATTGCGGTCGGGTAGAACACGATCTGCGCACCCGCCATCGAAGTGAGCCGCGCCGCTTCGGGGAACCATTGATCCCAGCACACCAACACGCCGAGGGTGCCATGGGCGGTGCGATGCGCCGTGAAGTCGAGGTCGCCGGGCGTGAAATAGAATTTCTCGTAGTAGCGGGGGTCGTCGGGGATATGCATCTTGCGGTAGCGCCCGACGACTTCTCCGTTCGCGTCGATTACCGCGGCGGTGTTGTGATAAACGCCGGCCGCGCGTCGCTCGAAGATCGACGCGATCACGACCAGGTTGCGCGCCGCCGCGACTTTGCCCAGCGCGACGGTGGTGGGCCCGGGAACCGGCTCGGCGAGATCGAAAAATCGCGTGTCTTCGGATTGGCAGGGGTAGGGCGAGCTGAACAGCTCCTGCAGGCAGACCACGTTTGCGCCGCGCTTGCCCGCTTCTTCGATCCGATCGATTGCCTTGTCGAGATTGAGGCGCGGCTCCGCAGCGCAGCTCATCTGCACCAGCCCGACCGCAACTTTGTCCGCCGCATCCGCCATCTCACATCTTGATAACAGCCGCGCCCGCGCCGCGCCACCGCGCGCGCCGATGCCGCACGATTTTTCACCGCCGCTGGCGAAGATTCGCGATCAGAATCGTAGCAAGATCATATCGATCGTTTGCATGCGCGCGCCTGTGGTAATCTAATAAGCCGGCGCATTTGAAAAGCGCCGACTAAATCCGCAATCGGCACTGCCCGCCGCTGATAGCCGGGTCCTGCGCAAGGGAAGGCCGCGAACCCCGCCAGGTCCGGAAGGAAGCAACGGTACCGGCCGCCACCCTGTGCCGCAGGGGTGCCTGGCTATCATTCGACGGGCTGTGCCGGGTAGAAGATTTCTCGATGGCCGCATCTCCTCCGCCCCATCTGGTACTCGCGCGAAAATGGCGCCCGCAGCGCTTCGCGGAACTGGTCGGCCAGGAGCACGTCACCCGCACGCTCAGCGAAGCGCTCAAGCGCGGTCGCATCGCGCATGCATTTTTGTTCACCGGTATCCGCGGCGTCGGCAAAACCACCGCGGCGCGCATCCTTGCGCGATGTCTCAACTGCGAGCGCGGTCCGACCGCGGAGCCGTGCGGCGAATGCGCGGCCTGCGTCGAGATTCGCGCCGGCAACGCGCTCGACGTGAGCGAGATCGACGGCGCGACCTACCGCAAGATCGACGACGCGCGCGCGATAATCGAAAATTTGTCTTACCGCCCGGCGCGCGACCGCTTCAAAATTTACATCATCGACGAGGCCCATCAGCTCACCGATCAGGCCTTCAACGCGCTGCTGAAGACGCTCGAGGAGCCGCCGCCGCACGTCAAGTTCATCCTGGCGACCACCGAGCCGCAAAAGATGCCCGAGACGATTCTCTCGCGGCTCCAGCGCTACGATTTCCGTCGCATCGCGTACGCAACGATTTTAGCGCGGCTTACCGATCTCGCCACGCGCGAGGGAATCGACGCCGAGGAGGCGGCGCTCAGGATTCTCGCGCGCGAGGCGGGCGGCAGCATGCGCGATGCGGAGCGGATGCTCGAGACCGCGATCGCTTCGGTCGATGGCAAGGTGGGCGAGGCCGAGGTGGCAGCGTCGCTCGGAGTCGCGAGCCGCGCCACGGTGTTCGCGATCATGGACGCGATTCTCGCCAAGAACGGAGCCGCGGCGCTCAAGTCGGTGCGCGAGCTTGCGGTGCGCGGCGCAAATCTCGAATCGCTGGGACGCGATCTCCTCGAGACCATCCGCAACCTCGCGATCGCCAAGCTTCCAGCCACCGATGCGACGAGTCCGCTTGGCGACATTCCAGACCACGAGGCCGCCGAAGTGAAGCGCCTTGCCGAGCGTGCCTCGGCGCGCGACCTGATGCGGCTGTTCCATTTGATGGCCGATGCGCAGGAGCAGGTAATCCGCTCGCCGTATCCGGACCTGCTGCTCGAGATGGCAGTGGTCAGGATGGCTTCGCTAGCGGCGGTGGTCGATGCCGACGAATTGCTGCGCGCGATCGGCCGAGCGCCCGCGCCCTCGAGCTCGAGTCCGCCATCCGGCGGCGGCGGCGCAACTCGCGCGGCCGCGCAATCCGCACCGAGTGAAGCGCCCGCCGGCGCACGCGCACGAAGGCTCCCGGTCGAAGGCGAGGTCAAGGCCGCCGCGCCGCCGCGCGCGCCGGAGCCCGAGCCGATGCGCGATATGCCGGAGCTACGCGACCATATCCGCAATCGCCGCGCCGCGCTGGCGGGATTCATGGAACAGGGCGCGGGACTTCATCTCGACGGCGACGTGCTGGTCGTCACCGCGCGCAACGACATCTACATCCGCTATCTCGGCGACAATCGCGGCGCGATCGCGGAGCTGGCGGTCGAGTTTTTCGGGCGTCCGATTCGCGTCGAGATGTCGTCGGTAGGCGGCGCCCGGCCGGCGACGGCGGGTGTGGATCCCGCGCGACAGGCCGTCGGCCGCGCCAGTATTGGTCTCGGCGGAACATCATCGACTGAGAACGCATCGACCGAGAATGCATCCGCCGAGAATGCGCGGCCCGCACCAGCGGCCACGGAAGCGGAGCCGCCTGCCACCGAGCCGGAGCCGTCCAATGGAAGCATGACCGCAGCCATGGTTGCGCAACCGGCGGCGGAGTCGGTGTCTGCGCGGCGCATCGCGCCCGCGGATGCGCGCCAGGCGATTTATACTGATCCCGCGATGCGCCGAATCTTCGACACCTTCGAAGCGCGCCTGGTCGAAGTGAAACCGCCGCCCAATCCCGCGCCTGTCGTCACTGGCGACGACGCGGTAGACACCGCCGCGGGCAACCGCACTGTCGGCGATCCCAAATCAGGCAAGTAACGATGCGCCGCGGACTCGGCTGCGGCGAGGAGTAAGACAACGTGGCAGAGTTGAATTTCGCGGCGCTGATGCAACAGGCGCAGGCGCTTCAGGAAAAACTCAAAGACATGCAGGAAGCCGCTGCCGCGCGAACCGTCGAGGCGCAAGCGGGCGGTGGGATGGTGCGCGTGGTCGCTGACGGCTCGATGCGAATCCGCAGAATCGAAATCGATCCGGCGATCCTCGCTGCCAACGATCGCCCGATGCTCGAGGATCTGATCGTCGTGGCCGTGAACGAGGGACTCGGGCGCGCGCAGGCGATGGTCGCGGAAGAGATGGGCAAGCTTGGGCCGCTCGCCGGCCTCAAGCTCCCCGGCTTCGGCACCGACTGACGACTTCTGGATGGCGGAAAATCTGAAACGCCAGGACGGCTTGCCGCCCGCGATGACGCGGCTGGTGCGCGAACTCTCGCGGCTTCCGGGAATCGGCGAGAAGACCGCGTCGCGGCTCGCCTTCAATCTCCTGAACCGCCCGCGCGATGAAGTGATCGCGCTCGCCGAATCGCTGCTCGAGATGAAGGAGCGCGTCGGCCTGTGCTCGGATTGTTTCGGACTCGCGGACGCGCCGCGGTGCGCGGTGTGTGTCGATCCGGCGCGCGAGCGCGGCGTCATCTGCGTCGTGGAAGGGCCCGCGGACCTGATGGCAATCGAACGCGCGCGAAGTTTCGGCGGCGTCTACCACGTGCTGCACGGTGCGCTGGCGCCGCTGGACGGAGTGGGCCCCGATGACTTGAAGCTCAAGGAACTGGTCGCGCGCGTGAGCCCGCCGGCCGAACTGAGCGAGGTTATAATCGCGACCAACGCAACTGTCGAGGGCGAGGCGACCGCGCTCTATATCGCGCGCACGCTCAAGCCGTTCGGGATCAAAACCACGCGCCTTGCGCGCGGACTCCCGGCGGGAGGCGACCTCGAGTACAGCGACTCGGCGACGCTCACCAGCGCGCTCGCCGGGCGACGCGATCTCTGACCAGCTGCCAGCACCGGGACCCGGGGGGCGGAGCCGGCTCCGCAGTCGCCGGCCATGGAGCTCCCGATGCTGGTGCAAGTGGCGGCGCGGCCGCTACGCGCGGTTAGACCTTCGGTCTGATGATCCCAAGCGGCTTGGCTGACGAGGAGGATGAGTTGAGATCGGCACGAACGATTTGCGCGTCGATTTCGATGCTTGCGCTGGCGGTCGCTGCGGCCGCGTGCGGCAAGTCGCAACCGCTGACGCCGGCGCAGCAGGGGCGCATCGTGTATATGACCAACTGCGTGGTCTGCCACAATCCGAATCCCAGTCTCGATGGGAGCCAGGGGCCCGCGATCGCCGGTTCCTCGCGCGAGCTAATCGAGGATCGCGTGCTGCATCTCAGTTATCCGCCCGGCTACCATCCCAAGCGCACCACGCATGCGATGCGTGCGCTGCCGCAACTGGCGGGACAGATCGACAATCTCGCGGCATTCCTCGACCGGGAAAAAAAGCCAGCCGACTAACTAACCGCTCGCGTCGATGGTTCCTTTTCGGAGTTGCGCGTCGTAGTGGCTCGCCAGTGATTCGAGCGCCGAGCTCACGTCACCCGAGAACGACGAGCCATGCATCACGGCCAGCTTGCGCGGCGCCAATCCGGCGAGCTTGCGGATAATCGGCGCGGTGTTCGGAGTGAGGCTGGTAAACCCGAGCCTGCGCTCGAGCGTGATCGAGGGCTCCACGATGTCGCCGTCGGTCAGTGCCGGGCCGTTGCCCGCGTGGGTGAAAAGATCGCTGCAGAAAAGCGTGCCGGTCACCTCTTCATAGATCAGTCCGGCGTCCCAGCAATGCGGAAGGTGCGGCGTATTGATGCGGCGGACTTTCTTTCCGCCGAGATCGAGCACTTCACCGTCGGCGAGCGCGCGCGGCGCCCGGATGGCCGTGTCGTTGAGCCAGATGTTGCAGCCGATAGCGCCGTGTGCGGCGGTCGCGTGCGGCGCCGCGGCCAGCCATTCGTTCATCGAACCACATTCGTCGGACTCGACATGGCTGAAGGTGATCCAACGCAACCTGTCTATGGCCAGAATGCGCGCGGCTGCGGACGACACCGACGGAAACAACGATCGTTGACCGCAGTGGAAGAGCAGCGGTTCGTCGGCATCGATGAGAAACTGGTTGAAGGTGAGGCCGGCCGGCCCGGCGGTTCCAGGCACAAAGGTAGACAACCGATAAATCCGGTCAGCGATCTCGTCGACCCGGGTTTCCATCGCGATTATCTTCTCACAAGTTCGGTTTCGGAGTCGCGGGCTTTTTGTTGAGGCGCGGATCGTCGGCGGAGACGCACTGCGCATTCGAGTAATAGTTCAGCGCGGTCTGCCGGTTGCGCCCGTTGGTCAATCTGCGCTGCTTGTCGAGTACGTGCTCGCATTCATCTTTGTCGCGGTAGGTCACCGGGCGTCTGGCCCATTCGCTGAGGGGAGCGTCGACATTTCCCTTCGGGAAGTCGCGGCTGATGTGCGGCAGCATCAGATACCAACCGGCAAGCGCGAGTGCGGCGAGGTGGCGTGACTTCATGCTTGCCGTTTAACAGAGGGCCGCGCCGAACAAAAGGCGGCGGCGCGAAGTTCGATCCAGCGCGCGCTTACAAATAGGAGAAGGCGGCGCGCACGCGCTCGCGGCCGCCCGTCTCGAGCACGTCGCCGTGGGTGACGATGACGCGCTCGAAATTCCATTGCAGGATTTTTTCGACCGATTCGCGCGCGGCTTGGTGATTTGAAATGGCACGCCTTATCAGACGATGCGGACCGAAATGTCCGGCGGCGCCGGTCAGCCAATTGAACACGCGCGCCCGCGACGCATCACGCACAGCCACGTTGAATACCAGGTCGGTGAAAATGATGGTGCGCGTGGGCGCGTGGAAGAAAACCACCTCGTTCAGAAACGGCGCGCCGCGAAACAGATGTTGCTCGAGCTGGCCCTGCCACTCCGGCGGCGCCGTGTCGCTCAGGGTCGAGTCGAACTTCAGATCTTTGCGCTTCTCAGGGAGTTCCGGCGCGCCGTAGAGCTTTGCGCCCGGATACTCTTTGACGTAGTCGCCAACGAACAGGTGATGCGCTTTTGAGGGCGCCACGATCGCTCGCACCGGGCCGAAATCGTCGAGCGCTGCATGGGTCTCGGCGTCGAGCGGCACCGGAGAGTGGAGGAACAGGCCGCCGTCGGCGAGCTTCACGATCGTCATCCGGGTACCAATGTCGCCGAGCATGAGTGGCAGCTTGAACGGCCGTTCGGCGGTCCACAAATTGGGGGCGATACTCGCGAGCGCCGCGGACATCAAAGTTCTCCGTAAGGCGGTTCTTGGTAGTAATACTACTTCAGGCCCGACCGTCGCGGGCATGCCGGATTGTGCCATCGGAGATTATTCCAATCGACAAGATCCAGCGATCGGTTCGAGAGGAGCAAAAGAAAACCCCGAATCCGGCCGTCCGGATTCGGGGTTTATGCAATTCAGCGGTGATGCCGCTTGCCAGGTAGCCAGCTCTATAGCACGGCCGGCTCGAGCGGGACGTCAATCGCGACGCCGGTCGGCAAGTTCAGACTGGTCACGTCGCCCTGGATGATCGCGGAGGGCGGGAAATTGGTGCCCGTCCCAACAGGGGAGTCCAGGTCGTAAAACGTGACCGCCGCGGTCGATTGGTTCGCCACATAGTAATCGTCGCCCCCGAAACCGGCGGCGATACCCATCGGGGTGTGCAGTCTGGTCTGAGGGCCGACGATGGAGCCGAGGAAAGTCAATACGACCTCAGGCCCCACCTGAGCAGCTGAGAAGAACTTGATGCTATCGTCGCCGATGTCGGTCACCGCGAGGATGTCGTCTTCAGGAGCTACCGCGGCGTTTGATTTACTGGAAGCCGCAAGCAACGAAACTCCTTCTTGCAATGCGATATACTCCGGCTTGATCAGTATGTTCTGGGTACCCGTCTGTCCTGGCGCGCCAAACGCTCCTACTGGCGTCACGTTGCCATAACCAGTCTCCCCCGGTTCGAAAACCAACAAGTACCCGTTGAGTCCAGGCGAGGCCGGCGTTTTACCATGCGCCGGGGTCGGAGCTAGTGCATAATTCACGACGTACACGGCACCTTCCGGCGGCAATGATACCGCAGGCTTGGATTTCGTCGCTGTATTTAAGGCGACCGCTTCCGAGTGGACCGCTATTCCGACCGGGAGGAGCAGTCCCGTATTGCAACCGCCGATCGTGGAGTTAATCGGAGCCCCGTTCGCCTGCAGGACCGCATGATTGTTCTGCGGCACCTGGTCTGGATTAGGGTTGAAAGGATTGAATACTGTTATCGTGCCGACTGAGCAGGGTGCTCCAAATGGAGGAGTCTTGAATACCTGAACCGCTCCGTTGGTAACCCACATTCCGTCACTTATTGTACTTTCCTCGAATGGCCCCGGGCCGGTGCTTCCGAAAGTAATGCCGAAAGGCGCATCGATTCCGGTGAGCGGCCCGATAACGGCGCCCTCTGGACCGGTATTCTGATTCGATACAACCGCGAATTGAAAGACCCCGTTAGCCGCAACGACATCGACGTAAACCGGGAAACCGAGCAATGCCGGACCCGAGGCTATGCCGGTCGGGCCGATCAAGGTGGTCTTCGATCCGGCCACGTTCTGCGTTGGCTTAAAATTGCCGCCCTTCTGGCCGGCCGGCCAGACCAACCACGAGCCGCCGAACAAATCCCCGTAGTTATCCACCAGGATCGCATCTTCGAGCGGTTCAGGATTGGGCAACGGCACTCCACTCGAGCCACCAGGTCCCGCCGGAGTCGGGGGTCGATGATGGACCGCTTGAGCTTTGGTGACCATCGTCAAGGAAAACGCAATTGCGACGACCGCGATCACCATTGTGCGCGCGGAGCCAAGAATTCCTGACGCGGCTCTGAGCGCCAGGGAAAACCTGCCTTTCCCCTCAATCATTGTATGCATCCCTCTCTGAGTCATAGCCTAACCCCCGCTGAGTCGATTCAGTGTCCGCCTGATGACACTACCTTCGAGACTCGTCCGTTCTTGCGTTACGACTTGTTCCTCCGCCTTCGGAAAAGATCTTTTCCAAAGAATTCTACAAGCGTCCCCAGACGCAGGTATCGGTCGCCTTACCTACACTGATCGGATATCAAATTCAAGTGCGAGATTCCGAGGCGGCTGGAAAAGCCGCCTCGCGGCCATTTGCGTGGCGCCTCGTGATAGCGCGGAATCTCGGCCACGATGAGTTTTGCATATGACGAGTTTTGTATGATGAGTTTTGATTGCCGTGTAATTACGACCCGGTGACGTGCCGGAGGGACCCGCTTGACAAGGGCTGCCGCTCAATGGTAGCTAACGCCCGTTCGTAGTTTCCTGACGGGCTACCGGTGTACGCGCCGGTTTTCGCGGGGTTTTGGGACAGGACAGCTGGTTAGACATAAGCGCTTAACTAACCACGAGGCTCCAACTGGCTTGGGGGTGTTTATGCTGAACGGGAAATTGGGAGTGGGATTCGGTACGCGGTGGCGGGCTCTGATGGTGGTTGCAGCGGCCACATTCGCGATGCTGTGGTCCTCAGCCGCGAGAGCAACGATCACGCAGGGCGACTTCTCGGTGTTCGGATTCCTCGAGACCCGCGAGGAAGGGCGATGGGGCGAGGGGAGCTCCACCAACAACGGAACGCTGACCAGAGTGTCGCACACCGGCCCCCTGCCGACGGCGATTCCGGGCAGAGCCTCCACGGAAACCGGTGGCAGTTTCGACTTCAACCATTGGGATCTGGACGAGATGCGGCAGCTCGCCGACATCCGGCCCGACTACCATATTGTAAAAAACTACAAGCTGCTGGGACGGCTCGACACCATCTTCCTCAAAGACGCCGACGCGTTCGCGTTCTATCGTCCATGGTACGACGCGGTCGGCACGCTGAAGAACAAAGGTCTTGCGGAAACCAACCGCGACTTTCCCAACTACAACCATCGCGAATTGCAGCAGCAGTACTTCAAAGACGACCTGCATGAGTATTACGCGCAGCTCAACTTCACCGACAATTTCTC
Organism: Binataceae bacterium (SeqCode); assembly: GCA_036521875.1. Taxonomy (GTDB): domain Bacteria; phylum Desulfobacterota; class Binatia; order Binatales; family Binataceae; genus DATDGX01. The sequence continues at coordinate 36,821 of DATDGX010000019.1, read as the reverse complement.
GGCGCGCATCGGCAAGCAGCAGGTAATCTGGTCAGAAGCGGACGCGTTGTCCGGCACCGAGGTCACCAACACCGTCGATGCGACTTTCCACGGGGTCTACGGCGCGGAGTCTCCGGAAGACGTGCGCAAGAACCTCCAGATGGTGAAGCTGAACTACATCCTTCCGGACTTCCTGAAGACGGCGAACAACGAAGTAGAAGCTTTCTGGATTCCGGGAGACTACCAGGGCAACGGCATCAACGTCATGATCGACCCTCGCAACCCGTGGTCGGTTCCAGCGCCCATTTCGGTGCCAGGCCACCAAGCATACAACCAGAATGGTCAGCCGTTCCGGCTGCAGACTGTCCCCAACTTCGGCGCGAAGAACATGCTGGCCATCCCGGGTTTGGGATTCACTGACCTCGCCATTATCGGGCTCACTCCGCGGCCCAGCAAGTCGCTCCAGAACAGCGAATTTGGCGCCCGCTACTCCACCTTGATCCCGATCGGAAACGGACTCCAGACCAGCTTCATCTATCTGTTCGAGGCTCGCGACGATCGCTCCGACGCGGCTTCGTGGGCCGGTCCTCAGACTTTTATCAATGCGCTAGGGCATTTCGCCAAAGGCTTTCCTAAGTCCTCGGTCATAAAAGTCGCGCCCGGGCAGGCCATTGTTACAGGCGCGTACGTGTTCGGCTTTCCGCGTCCGGGAGTGCTCAAGGCGGGCACGATCGTCCTCCTTTCCGACACCGACTATCGGCGCAACAACTTCTTCGGCTTGACGGGCACCTACTACGACAAGGACTTGACCGACATAGTGTACCGCTACGACGTTCTGTATGAGCCGAAATTCGGAGCGGTTTCAGATCCGCACAGGGTCTCGGGCGCGACGGACACCGAACGGTTGAGATTCATCGTGGCGGGCGACCGTCCGACCTACATTCCATGGCTGTCGAAGCAGCACACGTTTATCACTGCCCAGTACACCAACACCTGGTATCCCGATCGCCCGCCCGGAGCGCAAGGCGAGGCGGTTCCTGGCCTCGCAGCAGGCAAGTTGCGCGAGACGTCGAACTTCGCATTCCTCGCGATCACGAACTGGCTGATGAACGGTCAGCTGACCTCGACCAACGTGGTCGAGGACGACATCGACGACAACACCGGGGCGATCAGCTCGTCGAACGTGTACCGCTACTCGCGTAACGTTCTATTCGGTGTCAACTCAATCTGGTTCCTGGGCCGCAGCGGCCGTTATACCGACCCGTTCCTGTTTAGCCGTCAGTCGAGGTCCAACCTGCTCGAGTTCACGCTCACTTACGAGATCTAGTTTCGACGACTGGACTCACAAGGCGGCTGCGGCGTATGCTGCAGCCGCCTTTCTTTTTGTCCTCGAGGAGTGCGCGCGCGTCCGAAGTCCGCAATGAGTGACCCGACTGAATCCGACAACTGGTATCTGGTCCGCACTAAGACTGGAAAGGAAAGATGGGTCCGCGATCAGCTCGCCATGATGCTGCCCGAGGTGTTCCTGCCGCTGCTGCGCGCGAGGACCCCGCGATGGAGCCGCATGGCGCTGTCGGTCGGCCCGCTGTTCCCATGCTATTTGTTCGCCCGCTTCAACCTGCCGTTGCGCTACTTCGACGTTAAGTATCTGCCCGGCGTGCGCGGGCTCGTCTCCGCAGGCAACGACCCGCTGATCGTGCCCGCGCAGATCGTCGCCGAGATACGCCGGCGTGGCGTCAACGACGTGGTCGAAATCGTCGAGAAGCCATTGGACAGTGGCGAGCGCGTGGTGGTGGTGGAAGGACCGTTCCGGGGCTTCGAGGCGATCTTCGATCGTTACTACTCTGGTGCCGAGCGCGTCGCGATTCTGCTGAGCGCTGTCGAAGCAAGCGGGCTCCGGGTGGTGCTGCCGGCGTCGGCAGTCACCAAGCAGAGCTGACTCGCTGGCCCGTGAGTTTCCGCTGCACGACTCGCCGTTCGAGCGCTCCAGGAGCCCGCCTGCCCGCTTCGATTCTTTCGCGGCTCGGCGTGGCGCGCGCCGCGTGCTGTCGCATCGCGGTTGCGACAGCACTCGCCGGCGCCGTTTCGGCATGTGCGTCCGCGACACAGATGCCGCAGTGGGCGCAGCCCAAGCGTCCCAGCCTGACGTCGTTCCTCGACGTTCATTTCGGCGCCCAGCTCGTCGAAGTCCAGGAGCGCTATCCGATGGGTGCGGTGGAAACCAGTCCGTACGGCGCCGAGGCGTACCGGATCGAACGGTTGCGCGCCGACCACCTGCGCTACGACACCGTCATTTATGAATTCACCGCCCACACCGGGATGCAGCTCGCAATCGCGACCTCCGCGGCCGATTCCACGGCAGGCGTTTTCGACGAGCTCGAGCAGGCGCTCGGCGCACCCACCGCCCAGAAGCCGTCCGGGGGCCGCGGCGCGGAGAGCATCGAGGCGACTTGGGATCTCCCGCATGGCGAGCGAGTCAGCTTCGACGGCCCGAATCGTCGAATCGAGATGCTGGGTCCGGCAGGCTCTCCGCTCAAGCAGGACATCGCAATTCGGGAAGCGAACGGTGCGCTCTAACCGGTCGACATCCTGACCGCCGTAACGGACGGTTGCGGGGTCCAAATTTCTCCCCGAAGGCGTCTCCCGATAAAGATGAAGCGCAGCCGAAATGCCACCGGCTTTGATTCGCGGGCCTATCACTGGCATGGGCTTTAGCTACTCGCCGAAAAGAATCTTCAGCGTGGTATGATTTCTTGATCCTTGAGTATATAGCGTGTTATATGACGCCTTCGGGGTTCTGAACTGAATTAAGCATAAGCGAGAACAGGTTAATTTTAGTGTTCCCGCCGGGCAGAGCGAGAACGTAGAATCGGGTCGCTGCAGAGGGAGAAATGCTCCTGTCCACAACCTTTTCCTGATTGAACGGGATGGCGGACGCGCGCCTGATTGGAATGGCGATCCGATATTCTGCGCTAACTTATATAGGGGCCCTTCTTATGGCCGATAAGCTGATTATTTTTGGCGATCCCGAGCCACGTCCGGCAGTGAGCGGAAGTTTAAGCGAGGCTAGTCGTAGTTACAGGCTATCCTACCATGCATAGCATTATTAAACAGAAAGTATTGTCATTCCGCACGCTGATAGTGGTCGGCGGCATGCTGATGGTCGCGACGGTGGCGCTCGCCCAAAACGACCTCTCGGGTGGCCGGGGCGGACTCTCAGGGAACCCGGCGCCGGCAACCGCCGCGAACATGGGTGGCGCCGCACCGCAGCAAATTCCGCAGGCGGGAGACTTCGTCGCCGGCAACGGCGCCTGCGCAAATCCCGGCGACAACTCGGTTGGCCCCGATGGCGCGCAACTGCCACCCTGCCCGCAGAATCAGAATCAAGAGGGTTCGCAGCAATTACCGCAGCAGCAAGGTGACCAACAACAACAAAACGGACAACCGATAACCACCTCTGCTGGTCCTTCCACACTCGGTGGAACGCAGGGCCCGGGCTCCGGAATGGGAATGGGCGCCGGTCAGGGGTTCGGCGCTTCGCTCAACGGGCAGTCGCTGGGATCGATCTCGCAGATGATGCAGCAGTTCGGCATCTCGTCCGATGAGTTGAGTGCGCTCAAGAATCAGATGGCGTCGGGATCGCTTTCGCCCGACGACATCCAGGAGCTATGTCTCCATCTCGCGGCCAAGCAACTCGGCCCCAACGATATCGCTGCGGTCGCACGCTCGCTCGGGCTCTCCTTCACCGAGCAGCAGTTGAACCAGCTGAAGAGCTGCACCCAACTTACCCAGCCCGAGAACGGCCCGAACAGCGCGCCGGCGACGACGGCGGCACCTGGCGTGATGATGCGCGAGCAGGCCGTCTCGTCTATCGAACAGAACTTCCGCTCGCTCGGCTCGGGCATGGCGCCGACCGCACCCAGCACGCGCACCTTGGGGCAGTTCGGCTACTCGATGTTCGCCTCGCGCATGTCGGCGTTGGCGCCGGTCGGCAACGTTCCGGTCGGACGCGACTACATGATCGGCCCCGATGACCAGCTCAAGATGCTGATGTGGGGGCGCATCAACAACACCCTCAATCTGACCGTCGGGCGTGACGGCTCCGTGCTGATTCCCGAGATCGGCCCGCTGCAGGTCGCCGGCCTTACCTTCGACGAGACCAAGAAGCTGATCGAGGATCGCGCGGGGCAAATCACCGGCGTCAAGGTCGACGTCACGATGGGCAAGCTCAGGACCATCCAGGTGTTCGTGGTGGGTGAAGTCGAGCAGCCGGGCGCCCTAACGGTGAGCGCGCTTTCGCACGTCTCTAACGCGCTCGCCGCTTCCGGCGGTATCACCAAGATAGGAAGCCTGCGGCGAATCGAGCTGCGGCGCGGAAATCAACTGGTGAAGGTGGTCGACCTGTACGGGCTGCTGCTCAACGGCAACACCGAGGGTGACGAGCAGCTCCAGGCCGGCGATGTGATTTTCGTGCCGGTCATCGGACCGGTGGCCGGCGTAATCGGTGACGTGAAGCGGCCGGCCATCTACGAGATAAGCCGCTCCGGAGAGACGCTGGGAAGCGTAGTCCGCCTGGCAGGAGGAATCAGCGCATTCGGCTATTCGCAACGCGTGCAAGTCGAGCGCGTCGAGAACCACGAAAAGCGCATCGCGCTCGACGTCGATCTCAGCGAGCTGCGCTCGCAACGCTTCGACATCCGCGACGGCGATCTGATCAAGGTTTACCCGGTGCTGCCGGTCGAGCACGACATCGTGATGGTGCGCGGGAACGTGAACCGGCCCGGCAAATATCAGTGGCACCCGGGGATGCGAATCGGCGATCTGGTCGCCGAAGCCGAAGGCGTCGCGCCGCATACGTTCTTCAAGTACGCGTTGGTGCGGCGCAAGGAAGGACCGGAGAAAACCACCAAGCTGGTGCCGGTCGATCTCGGAGAGGCACTGTCCGATCATCTCGCGGGTCCGGACAATATCGCGTTATTCCAGGAAGACGAGCTCACCGTCTTCGGCGAGTCGCAGATGAAGTATCTGCCGACGGTCGAGGTCTTCGGCGAGGTCCGCAATCCCGGCTACTACGTGCTCAGCCAGGGAATGAGGGTGAGCGATCTGGTCTACCTCGCAGGCGGACTCAAAGACGATGCTTATCAGAAGTTGGCCGAGCTCGCGCGTACGCAGGTCGTCAACGGCGCGACCACCAGCCACACTTTCGAGGATATCGATCTGCTCGCGGCGTTGAACGGCTCCGACGTGCACAACCCATTGCTGGTCGCGAACGATCAGATCTTCGTGCGGCGCGCCTCGAACTGGCATCTGCCGTGGGTCGTGACAGTCAGGGGCGAAGTGGCGCGGCCGGGACCTTACACGATTCACGACGGTGAGCGGATCGCGTCGCTGCTCGAGCGCGCGGGCGGACTGCTGCCCGAGGCCTACCTGCCCGCCACGGTTCTGATTCGCCAGTCGATAAAGGAGCTGCAGCAGCAGCGCCTCGACGAGGCGCGCCATCGCCTCCAGGAAGCGATTCTCCGCGCGCAGATGAAGACCTCAACTGCGGCGATGCAGTCGGGCAGTGACCAGAGCAAGAACATGATGAATAGTCCCGAGGCAATCGCCACCATGGAAAAGGTGCTCAGCGACACCCAGAACCAGCAGGCGCAAGGCCGCCTGGTCATCCACATGCGTCCGCTCGATGAGCTCGCCAACTCGCCCGACAACGTGGCGATGAACGATCAGGATCAGTTGCTGATTCCCCGCCGGCCCGCCGCCGTCAATGTACTCGGCCAGGTTTACAGTCCCAACGCGATCGTATTTCGTCCGGGACTCAGCACCCGCGATTACCTTGAGCAGGCGGGCGGCCCGAACGAGGGCGCCGATCCGGATCACATCATGGTCATCAAGGCCGACGGCTCGGTGCTAACCGAAGATGGCATCAAGGCAAGCAAGCAGTCGACCATGTTCCCGCTGTTGCCTGTGATCTCAGGCGGGCTGATGACCGCGAAGCTGGACCCCGGCGATACAGTTTACGTTCCCGAGAGATTGGTCTATGTGAACAAGCTGCAGGAGACGGCGACGATCGCACAAATAGTCGCAAACGCCGCGACCGCGCTTGCAGTGGTGGGACTCCTGGCAACGAACCTGTAGTGACGACGCTTTGATCACACGCACGGCAGCGTTGCTCGCGATTGCGTGGTTCGCTCTCACCCCGGGCGCTGTAGCGCTCGCGCAAGCCACCCCAGCGGCGCATCGCGAACGCGTCCACGCTCAGCGCGTCGATACGCAGCGCCTCTTGGGCGCGGTCGGCCGCCTCTACAGCCTCGATCCGGATTTGCTCGCGGCCATCGCCTCGGTCGAGTCGGGTGGCAATATCAACGCGGTCTCGCCCAAGGGCGCCGAGGGTCTCATGCAGTTGATGCCGGGGACCGCGATGCGCTTCGGCATCCTCGATCCGCTCGACCCGGTGAGCAATACACTTGGGGCCGCGCGATTCCTTAATTTTCTGCGCCAGTATCGGCTCGCGCGCGGCGACGGCGCGCTGAGCCTTCCGGAAGTTCTCGCGGCGTACAACGCGGGCGAAGGCGCTGTCGACAAGTACGGCGGCATCCCTCCTTATGCTGAAACCCGGCACTATGTCCGCAAGGTGCTGGTAACTTATCTCTTCGGGGACGCGCAGAGCGCGCTTGCCAATCGGATCAGGGCTCTCGAGCCCGCGCCGGAGCCGGTGGTGATGCGCGAGCAGGATCCGATCGAGAAGCTCACCGAAATTCAGCGCCTGCGAGCGCTGGCAATAAGCCGCGAACAAGCCGATGCTGTCCCGGGATACGCCGATGAGACGCATTAAGCACTTACGCCAGCAGAGCGTGCGCGTGCTTTCTGCGGTGCTCGCTGCGTTGTTCGTGATCCTTGCGGCCGTTCGCGCACAGGCCTCAACTTACGTCGTCTATATCCCGCTCGACAGCCCGATCTACGATGAGCTCGACACGCTCAACGGGCTCGGGATGCTGGACAGCTATCTTCCCGAGATCAAACCCATCAGCCGCGTCGAGGCGGCGCGGCTTACGGCAGAGGCCGGCGCTAAATTCTCCCAAAGTCCCAACACCAATCCGCTGGTGCGCAAAATAATTTCGTCGCTTAGGGAGCAACTCGCCGAGGAAATTGGCTGGGTCGAGAATGACCAGGAAGACGGGCTGCCGACCATGATTCACCCGGTCCAGCGCGCAGAGCTCAGCTACGTCTACTCGAACGGCAGGCGCACCGATCTCCACAATCCCAGCGAGGGAATCAGCTATCAGGAAGGAACTCCCCTGCTTCCTTATAACAACGACCTCCCGACCGTAAGCGGCAACAACGAGGCGGCCCGATGGTCCGGATGGATGGGAGTTGGCAGCTTCATCACTGGCTACGGCGAGGGTGCGATTGCCGGCGGCCTTAGCCACGATCCGCGCATATTAAGCCGAACCCAGCTCATCACCGGCGCGGTGGTGGCTGATTTCGGAAACGTCGCGGTTTCGTTCGGACAGGAAGAAATGGATTGGGGAGTGGGTCAGTTCGGGCAACTCTCGCAAACCAACAATGCGCTGCCGTTCCCCGCGCTCCGCGCACAGAACGTCCACCCGGGTCATCTGCCGGGCATCCTGCGTTACCTGGGCTTGTTCCGGTGGCAAGCGTTCTTTGGCCAGCTCGACTCGGGACGACAGTTCTCGAAGCCGTGGATGGACGGCCAGATACTGAGCTTCAAGCCGTTGCCGTCCTTTGAGTGGGGCGTAACCCACAACATCATGTTCGGTGGCGTCGGCAACAACAATTACAATGCGCTTGGCTTTCTCGGACGCGCGACCGGATTCGACACCGGCAATCCGACGGGAGCGAATACCAACTCGCGCCTGAGCGTCTACCTGAAATACACTCTGCAGAAGTTCCGAATGACGCAGTTCTACTTCGAAGATCTCGGCGAGGACTTTTTCCAGCCATTCGGCAAGAGCATCCCTATCAAGACTCCATTCAAGTCGCCCTCCTACATCGCGGGCATCTACGTGCCCGAAGTGACTGCCGACGGCCTTACCACCGCGCGCTTCGAGTGGACCAAAACCGATCAGAACTATTCCACCCACAGCGACTCCTTGTACTGGACGTATGACAACCGGCTGATGGGCGACGCACTCGGCCCCGGCGCGTGGCAGGTCAACTTCGCGGTCGGACGATGGTTCAACTATCGCACCAAGCTCGACCTCGACGCGTTCTACACAATTCGAAATCCGCACGGCTTGCTCGGCGTTCCGTCGCCGAGGAATAATGAGCAGACCTTCGGGGCAACGCTCGATTTCCTCAATCTCCCGTTCGAGATGCACACGGTGGTCGATTCTCTGGCCGAAATTAAAGGTCGCGCCGGCATCGCGTACGTCAGCGACCTCAATTACACGAACGGACACACGCTGCAAGGAATCTTCCAGCTTACGTTGGGCGTCACGCCCGCGTGGCCAAGCATCGTCTGGCACTGAGCCGCTGGCCTGCGGGCCGCATTTCACAAATGGATTCGCCCAAAGTTAATGGGCAGGCGATAGAGCTTGCCCCCAACGCGGTCTATGACAACGGCCGCGCGAGTCCGGTTCACCTGACCGAGTCGCAGCACACCGCGCTGCAGATTCTGCATTACGTCGGGCTGCTGCGCGCGCGTTGGATTCTGATCGTGTCCGTGACCATCGGCCTCGGACTCGCGGCGGGACTCTATACCAAGTACTTCACGCAAAAGTGGTATCGCGCGCAGGCAGTCATTACGCCGATCAATCCCGCCTCCGCGATGGGCGGCATGAGCATGAGCGGCCCGTTCGACGGCGTCACCAGCGGGCTCGCCTCGCTGATGTCGATGGGTGGCTCCAGTGACGCAGCGACGATGGCGGAACGCGACAAGGCGATCATGACCAGCTACGCGTTCACCAGCGCGCTCATGAAGCGCTACCATCTGACGCAAAACATCGCAGGCGGACCTCAAGTCGGGCCACCAGTCTCGCACTGGACCTTGCATCGGATGATAACCGGTCGCCTGACCTCGGAATTCGATTTTCGCAGCGGCAACATGACCGTCTATTTCGTCGATCCGGATCCGGCCCAGGCGCAGCGAATCCTCGGCTACTACCTCGACAGTCTGCGCGACCAGTTGCGCAACGAGGAAGTTCAGAGCGCCGCCAGCGTCGCCACTTCGCTCCAGGACGAGATCCGCAAGACTTCCGACGCGCTGCTGCAGACGCAACTCTACGAGTTGATGGCGCGGCAGATACAGCGTGAGACCATAGCGCAGGTGCAATCTGATTTTGCCTTTCAGGTCGTCGAGCCGCCCGTGGTTCCCGACTACGCCGCGTATCCGATCGCGCGCGACTCTGCGACGCTGGTAAGCGCGGTGACCTTCGTGGTGCTGTGCGCCTTCTTCGTGATTAGCGATTTCGTCCGCCGCGCGCGCGAACAACTGGAGGCGGCGAGCCGCGCGCCGGAGCCGCCTCGCGCGTCGGAACCCGCCTGGACCGTGGGCGAGCGCCGCGATCTTCCCGAGGATCCCCGCGTGCCGCTCCGACGTTCGCAGTTGTAGGGGTTTCGTTTTAGCCATTGCCCGCCGGCGAAGTCTCAGTCCGGAGTCGCGCGGCCGGCGCCGGAACTTCGCTGCCACGAACATCCATTATTTTGATGTCGAGGAGGGGTGGCTCCTCGCCGCCAAGCGACTAGTCCGGCATTACGAGTATGCGGAAATTAGCTTGAATCCCCGCCCAATCGCCGGCTTCGTGCCGCGCAATCAATGAAGGCGTTTCGCCGCCAGCAGGCCAGCGCGGCCCAGTTCCTGCGGGCTGCCAGCAACGTCTTCCTGCGCATCATCTGCAAGTGCCTGTGGCCGGCGGCGCGACCGGTCACGCCTGAACGCCTATGCATCTATCGAATCGGCAACATCGGCGACGCCGCGTGCGCGATCCCCGCGATGTACGCGGTGAGAACGGCATTCCCGCGTGCGCGCATCACGCTCATCACCTCGCCGGGCAAGCGCGGTCTTACCGGCGCGCGCGAGTTGCTCGACGGAGCGGAGTGGCTCGATGAAATTCTCGTCTACTACGCCGAAGACATCGAGACCGTTCCGGGCCGAATCAAGCTGTTCGGCGCGATGCGAGCGCGTCGCTTCGACCTGTGGATCGAATTGCCCGCGGTCGCCGCGACGCTGCCGACGCTGATTCGAAACATGATCGTAGCCTGGGCTTCGGGCGCGCGCTGGGGCTTCGGATGGCAATACGATCGAATGCATCTCGCCGCCGCCGCACAGTCGGAGTTCATCGCGTTTCCCGACGAGGTCGAGAGGCTGGCGGCGATTGTCGAGGCGGGAGGAATCCCGGTGCGAGAGATCTCGTTTCCGATCGCGCTCAATGACGAGCGCGTGCGCTCCGTGGACGAAGCGCTGAACCGCGCCAGGTTGTCGCATCCGCTCGTCGCACTGGCGCCAGGCGCCAAGCTCGAGCCAAACCGATGGCCTGCCGAGCGCTTCGTGGAAGTGGGCCGCCATCTCGAAGGTCAGGGCTTCGCGATTGCGATCCTGGGTGGCGCGTCGGATGTCGCGCTCGGCGAGCAGATCGCGCGCGGGATCGGTCCCGCGGCGGAGAGCCTGGCCGGCCGCACCTCGCTGCTCGAGTCGTGCGAGGTCCTGCGCCGATGCTCACTGGTGATCTGCAACGACTCCGGCGTGCAGCACCTCGCGGCGGCGGTCGGAACTCCGTGCGTCTCATTGTTCGCGTGCCGGGACTTCAAGGGCAAATGGCGGCCGCATGGTTCCGGACACGTGGTGATCCGCAAGTCGGTGGATTGTGACACCTGTTTTCTCGACAAGTGCCCCTACGACAATCGCTGTATCAAGCTCATCGAGGTCGACGAAGTAATCGCCTCGGCCGATCGAAAGCTCGCGGAACTGGACGGCGCGGCGTCGCGCGGCCTCAGGCCTTCGCAGGGTAGCACCGGGCAAGCCCGCCGATCAGCCTAGACCGCGCGCGACAAGGCTCCGCGCCTCGCGTGCTCCTTACAGGAAAAATCGAAATGGAATCGCCGTATCGCGTCGGATGCCTGGTAAGCCATCCGATCCAGTACCAGGCGCCGCTGTTTCGGTTTCTCGCCGCGTGTCCCGAGATCGATCTGACGGTTTTCTATCTGAGCGATCTATCGACCCGCCGCTATCGCGATGCCGGCTTCGGTATCGACGTCAACTGGGACGTTCCGCTGCTCGACGGTTACCGCTCTGAATTTCTTCCCTGCGTCGGTGACGGTGCGCGGCTCTCGTTTTGGCGGCCGTGGACGTATCGGCTGCGCAAGCGGCTCGCGGCGGCGGGGATCGAGGCGCTGTGGATCCATGGCTATGCGCATCAGGCGTGCTTGCGCGCTATCGCCGCCGCGCGCTGGCTCGGAATCAAGGTGTTGCTGCGCGGCGATTCCCAGCCCCAATGCGAGAGCCGCGATCCGATCGTGCTCAACCTGAAGAAGCGCCTGCTGCCTCCGTTGTTCCGCGCCATCGATGGGTTTCTGACGATCGGCACGCTCAATCGCGATTACTATCGGAGCTACGGAGTGCCGGCGGAGCGCCTGTTCCCGATGCCGTACGCGGTCGACAACGCGTTCTTCCGCGCCCGCGCGGAGCAGGCGCGTCCGCGTCGTGAGCAATTGCGTGTGGAACTGGGACTCGAGCCCGCACGCCCCGTGATCCTGTTCGCTTCCAAACTCGAGCACCGGAAACGCGGCGGTGATCTGCTCGAAGCGTACGCGCGGCTCTCCCCCGATGGCCGCGGCGAGCCAGCGCCATATCTGCTGATCGTCGGCGATGGCGAAGATCGCGCCGCGCTCGAGGCTCGCGCCGGCAAGCTCGGCTGGAGTTCGGTTCGATGTGTCGGCTTCAGGAATCAGACCGAACTTCCCGCCATTTATGATCTGTGCGACGTATTCGTGCTGCCCGCGGAACGCGAGCCGTGGGGACTCGTCATCAACGAAGTCATGAATGCAGGCAAGCCAGTGATCGTGAGCGACGCGGTGGGCGCCGCACCTGATCTCGTTGCGGAGGGTGAAAACGGGTTCGTCTTTCCGGTCGGTAACATCGCCGCGCTTGCGGACCGGCTGCGGATGCTCACCAGCAGTCCCGAGCATGCGGCGGCGATGGGCGCGAAGAGCCTGGAGCGCGTCGGACGCTTCAGCTTCGAGGCGGATCGCAAAGGTCTCCGCATCGCGCTGGATACGATCGTCGCGCGGCCCGCGGCGCGCGCTGACTGAGGGTGACCAGGTTGACAGAATCGGCATCGCGGCGACGCGAATAGCGGCGCGCGCCCATCGCGGCCTTACCCAGCGTGGAGGACTCTGTCTCAGCGTGAAGAACTCCGTCTCAGCGTGATGACTTCTATCTCAGCGTGAAGAATTCCGTCACAGGTAATATTGCGTGGACCTACGCCAACTGGGCGGTTTCGCTGGCCGTTCCGCTGGTGATGGTGCCGATCTACCTGCGCTACCTGGGCACCGTGACCTACGGGCAATGGCTCGTGGTCTTGAGCCTGACGTCTTATCTGAGTCTCGCCAACCTCGGGATGGCACAGGCGGTGAGCAATCGCGCCGCGGAGGCGCTCGCTCAAGATCGCTCGCACGAAGTTGGCGCGCTGATCTCGACGGCGTTTTTCACCTACGCGGCTGTGGCTGCCGTCATCGTCGCGGCGTTTGCGATTGCGGCGCCATACTTCGGCGGCCGCTTGGCGCTTCACGGCGGCCCCGCGGTTCTCGCCGCCGCGCTCGTATATCTCGGCCTCGTCATGATCGGATTTCCGCTCAAGGTTCATCTGATGATGCTCAGGGCGTTCCAGCGTGTCGACCAGGAGCAGGCGATCAATGCGGGCACCAACACGGTGCGCGTCGCGATCCTGGCGCTCGCGCTGGTCGCCGGGTTCAAACTCCTCGCCGTGGCGCTGATCAATGGCGCGTCGGAGGTTCTCGCGCCGCTGGTGGCGTACCGGCAACTTCGCCGCCAGAGCAGTGAAGCGTGGCCGCGGCTCGCGCGGTTTTCCTCCCGCTTGCTGCGCGAAATGCTGAAGCCGTCCCTGGGCTTCCTCGGCATCCAGATCGGAGGCACGCTGATTTCGGGTCTCGACAATCTGGTAATCGGCTATGCGCTCGGAGCCGCGGCGGTCACGCTCTATGCGGTTCCGATGCGCCTGATGGTGATGTGCGCGAGCGTGTTCTCGGTCGCGCTAGTGGCGCTGGTGCCGACTGTCACCGCCAACTTTGCTTTGGGCCGGGTCGAGCGGATCGGCAGCGGATTGATGTTCTCGATACGACTGGCACTGCTTTACGCCACCGTCGGAGCGATCGCACTTATCGTCGTCGGGCCGGCTTTCCTGCGCTTGTGGGCGGGCCGGGAAGTCTTTCCGGGACATCTAACCTATGGTTTGCAGGTCGCGCTGTTCTGGTTGACCGTGTGGGCTGCCCCCGGCGCGACCGTGCTGTGGGCAACCACCCGGCACTATGCGTGGTCGGTGCTGAGCGTCGTAGAGGGATTGCTTAACCTCGCGCTTTCCCTCTGGTGGGTGAGGCGGTACGGATTGGTCGGCGTTATCGGCGGCACTATCGCGGCGGCGCTGTTGACCAACGCATGGTTCATACCGTACGCGGCGCTGCGAACCTTGCACGTGTCGCTGCGCAGCGCCGCGCGCGAACTCGCTCCTGGAGCCGCCGTCTGCGCTGCGGCGCTCGCCGCGACCGTCATCCTGTGGAGGCCCGAGAGTGCTGCCTCGCTTCCCGAGTCGGCCGCAGTTGCCGCTCTGATCGTCGTCGCGTTCGTTCTGGCGTTCGGATTGATCGGCCTTAGTGATGAAGAGCGCCGCGCCGCCCGCGCAGTGGTGGGCGGATGGGTGCGCCAGGAGCGCGCAGCGTGAGCCGCCTCGAACGGCTCCGCGTCGCGACGCGTCACACGCCGTCCTTGTCGGCGGCATCGAAGAGTACGGCCACCTCACCGCGCCAGCAGCCTGACCCCGGCGGTCACTGGCCGGTTGACGTCAGCCGGCCCCAAACGCGGACGCTGCTGCTGATGATGTATTCCAACCCGAGCTACTATCCGCCGACCATCAACGCGGTCAGTCTGCTGAGCGAGCACTTTCGGATTCATCTACTGTCGCGCAACGTCGCGGGGCCGCCCCATAGCTGGCCCGAGGCGGTGCGCGTCGAAACGGTCGGCTCTTACGCGACACCCGAGGAAAAAACCGCAGCGCCTGCGCTAAGCAAGTTCACCGAGTACGTCCGCTTCGTGTCGCGGGGCCGCCGTCTGGTGGCCGAGCTCAAGCCGCATATCATCTACGCGTTTGACGCGCATGCGTTTGCGGCAGCGGTGCGCGCGCGAGCGCGTGACAGCCAGGTACCTATCGTTTTTCATTGTCACGATCTCCCGGAGCTCGAGAAACCACCGTTGACTTCGCTGCAGACCTGGATAGTCAAGTCGGCGCTGCGCAATACGCGCGCGGCGAGCTGCGTCGTTTTTCCGGAGAAATATCGAGCTGCATACTGGCTCGGCAAAGCGGGCGACGCGCGGCCGGCGGTTATCGTGCCTAACGGAGCGAGCATCGGCTTTTATCCGGGACGATCGGACTGGCGCGAGCTCGCGCAACGCAGATTCGCGGAGAAAAAGATCTGCTACGTCGGATCGATTGGAGGCGATAATGGCCATCGTGAGGCGGTCTGCGCGCTCGAGCATCTTGACGATGCGTTCCAACTCGACTTGATCGGGTTTGTCCCCGACGACTTCGGGCGCGAGCTCAACATGCTCGCGCGTGCACGCGCAGTAGAGCCGCGTCTCTCTCTCGACGGATGGCCGTCTCGCGATCAGCGAATCCGGCGGATGGAGCGTGCCGCGGTCGGCCTCCTGCTGTATCAGCCGGTCTCGAAGAACTGGGAATACTCGGGGTCCGCTCCCAACAAGCTGTTCGAATACGCCGCGCTCGGGTTGCCGGTCGTGGTGCCGGATCGCGCGAGCTATCGGGAGTTCCTGGGCAACGAGCGATGGGTATCGTTTGCGGACGTGAAGGATCCCGCGTCGATCGCAAATTCGATCGCGAACATTCTCGCTGACCGCGATGCCTACGTCGCGATGAGCCGCGCTGCGCGCGAAGCCTTCGAGAGCCGCTACAACTATGAGCGGCTTTTCCAGCCGGTGCTCGATCGCATTTTCGAACTGACGCGCACCGTGACGCCCAAACTCGCGCCCGGAGCGCGACCCGGGGATGTCGCGATCGGCGTCTGAACGACTTGATGTAATGGGGCCGCATCTGGCCGCACTATGAGAATATGCGTCGGGAGTGCCGGTCCCTTTCATACCTTTGATTTGGCGCGCCAGCTCGAACGCCTCGGCCATCTCGAGCACCTGTACAGCGCTTATCCTTCGTGGAAAGTGCTTGGAGTGCCGCGGGAAACGGTGAGTACATTTCCGTGGTTGATGGCCCCTGCGATGCTTGCGAACCGCTTTGGATTCACCCGCGTACGGAACCGGTTGAATTTTCCGGTGATCCAGACCTTCGATGGGTGGATGAGTGAGCGGCTGGTTCCGTGCGACGCGTTCCATTGTCTATCGAGCTTTGGCTTGCAGAGCCATCGCACGGCACGGTCGAGATATGGGGCGCTGACCATCTGCGACCGCGGCTCAACGCACATTGAATATCAGGATGAAATTCTCCGCGACGAATACGCTCGCTTCGGCCTGCGCTTCGCCGGAGTCGATCCGCGCGTGATGGAGCGCGAGCTCGAAGAGTATGCGCTTTGCGATCTGATCTTTGTGCCGTCGACGCAGGTGTTGCGCACGTTTGTCGACCAGGGCGTGCCTCGCGAGAAATTGAGGCTCAATCCTTATGGCGTTGACCTGGCGATGTTTCATCGCGAACCGAAATGCGATCGCGCATTCCGCGTTCTGTTTGTCGGAACCGTAACCCTGCGCAAGGGATTGCCTTATTTGTTCGAAGCGATGGCCGGGATTAGAGCTCCCGACATCGAGCTATGCGTGATTGGTGTGATTGAACCGGAGATGCGTCCCATCATGGCGAAGTACGAAGGCACCTTCCGCTACGCGGGCGTCCTTCCACGCACCGAGCTTTACAAACACTACAGCCAAGCCTCGGTCCTGGTGCTCCCGTCGATTGAAGAAGGGCTCGCGCTGGTTCAGGCGCAGGCGATGGCGTGCGGTGTTCCAGTAATCGCAACCGAGAACACCGGAGCCGCCGATATTTTCACCAATGGCGTCGAAGGTTTCATCGTTCCGATTCGCGATGCCGCCGCCATTCGCGAACGGCTCCTGCTGCTTTACGAAAATCCCGCGCGGCGCGAGCAGATGGGCGAAGCGGCGCTGGCTCGCGCCCGCGAGTTGGGCGGATGGGATGACTACGGCCGGCGCGCGACGGACTACTACCGCGATGCGCTTGCTGCGAGATCCGCTGGAGCCGATGCGAATCCTGTACTCTGAAACGATGGCGTTTTATCCGTCGAGCGCCCACTTTCTGGAGGCACTGGACGCACGCGCCGCGGCCGGGCTGTGCAGCTATCGCTTCTTCGACGATGCCCGTTTCGTGAATCATGTGCGCTCGATTGCGGAGCGGGTCGCCGCGCGCGTGGTAGGCCGTCCCCGTGGCTATCGAAACCTTAATCGCGCGTTCCTTGATGAAGCGACCAGCTTCGAGCCCGACTTGATACTGATAGGCAAGGGCGCGTGGTTCGCGCCGGCGACGCTGAAAACAATAAAGCAGCAAACCGGAGCTGTACTGGTCAATTGGGCCACTGATGATCCGTTCAATCCTGCTGACAGCAGCCGCGACCTGGTGGATTCAATTCCCATCTACGATCTCTACGTATGTACCAAACGCGCGATTATCGACGAGGTGCGGCGCGCCGGTTGCCGAAATACCGCGTACGTCCGCTTCGGATACAAGCCCGGACTCCATTATCCAGAGTTGCCCGCTACGGAAGCTGAAAAAGCAAAGTATATTTGCGACGTGGTATTCGTCGGCGGATGCGATTCCGAGCGCGCGCCGTATTTCGAGCTCCTTACACGCGAGCTTCCGGCTCTTCGCTTGAATCTGTTTGGCGGTTATTGGGATCGTTTTCCGGCGCTGCGTCGGTACTGGCGCGGATTCGCAAATGGCCGCGATTTCCGTCTTGCTATTGGCGGGGCGAAGATTGCGGCTAACCTCGTGCGCCGCGCGAATCGCGACGATCACGTGATGCGCACGTTCGAAATTCCGGCCTGCGGCGGCTTTATTCTCACCGAACGCACGCCCGAGCACGCGGCGCTGTTCGAGGAAGATCGCGAAGCGGCGTTTTTCGATTCACCCGAACAATTCGTCGCGCAGGTTCGCCGCTATCTCGCGAGCGACGAGCGTGAACAAATCGCGGCAGCCGCGCGCCGCAAGGTCACCTCCGAAAAGCATAGCTACGCGGATCGGCTCGCAGAGATTCTCGCTGCCGCCGAGCCGCTACTCAGTTCGCGCGCACTCGCATCAGAAGCGCGCCAGTCCGCCGGTTAGTACCAAGTCGCGACAACCTCATGGGAGCCAATCCGAATGTGCTGGGCACGCTCGACGCGGAAGGCGGGGCCGCATTCAAGCGCGCTGACGCCCGGCGCGCGCCGAAAATCCTGTACGTAAGCCCGCACTTCGCGCCCGCGTGGCAATACGGAGGCCTGGTGGAGGCGGTCTATCAATTCGCGCGCCATGTCACGCGCGCCGGTGCGGAAGTCAGCGTTCTGACCACCGACGCGGATGGCCCAGGAGCGTCGCTCGAATCCAACCGGCTGGAAGCGTACCAGCACGGCAACCTGAGCGTTCGTTATTGCCGGCGGCTGATGCGCAACTCGGTCTCGATCGAAATGGTGCGCTGCCTGTTGCCGCACATAAGGTGGGCTGACGCCGTCCATCTGCACGCCGCGTATTCGTTTCCAACCATCCCGACGATGTTGGCCGCCCGAATCGCGGGCAAACCGCTGCTGTGGACTCCGCACGGCGGGCTGCAACGATGGGAAGGGTCGCGGCGGGTGGTATCGAAAGCGATTTGGGACACGGTCTGCGCGGCAGCCGCGCCGCGCCGAATGATCCTGCACGCGACCTCGCGGGAGGAAGCGGCCGAGAGCGCGAAACGGTTTCCGCGCGCGCCGATCGAAGTCATTCCCAACGGGGTCGCCATTCCCGCCACGCTCACTCGCAGCGCGCGCGGCGGACTCTTGCGCCTCGGATTCATCGGCCGCCTCGACCCCAAAAAGGGCATCGAGAATCTGCTCGCCGCCTGCAAGCAGTTAGGAGATGGACACGAGGTGGAATTCTCGCTCGTGATTGCGGGATCCGGCGAGCCAGCCTACGTCGAGAAGCTGAGCGCGATGATTCGGAGCCTCGGCCTCGGCTCGCGCGTGACGATGGCCGGCGACCTTCGCGGCGCGGCCAAGACGCACTTCTTCGAGAGCATTGATGTCGCCGTCGTTCCATCCTATACCGAGAACTTCGCGATTGTCGTCGCCGAAGCGCTCGCGCACGGCGCGGCAGTCATCGCAAGTCAGGGGACTCCGTGGAGCGATGTCGAGCGGGTCGGCTGCGGACTGTGGGTCGACAACAGTTCCGCGAGTCTTGCGGAGGCGATTGCCAGGATCGGCGCGATGCCGCTTGGGGAGATGGGCGCCAAAGGGCGCGACTGGATGATTCGGGAGTTCTCATGGGAACGATGCGCATCGAGGATGCTTGATTGCTATCAGCGACTGATCACGGCCGGCCACCGATTGAGTATTGCGGCGGCGATGAACTAGCTAGATTAACTCTAATGACTGACTAATGCTGTATTAGTGACTGACTGATACTGCTCTACTCTGACTAATGCTGATTGTCGGGATAAACGCATACCACGGCGATGCCAGCGCGGCCGCGGTGGTCGATGGCAGGCTGGTCGCCGCCGCGGAAGAAGAGCGCTTCACCCGGATTAAGCACGCTGCCGGGTTTCCGGTCGAGTCGCTGCGCTACGTGCTTTCCGCGGTGGGCGCCGCCGCGCGCGATATCGACATTCTGGCGGTGGCTCGCGATCCGTGGGCGCGAATCGCGCGCAAGGCGTGGCATGCGATCCGGATGCCGAAAATGGCGCGCAATCGGCTGTCTGCGCAAAGCCGATTCGCCTCGATTGGTTCTGAAGCCGCGCTGGCCCTTGGATTGAAAGAAGGGACGGCGCCGGTGCGCCGGGTCGAGCATCACCGGGCGCATCTCGCCAGCGCGTTCCTGGTCTCGCCGTTCGATGAGGCCGCGCTGTTCTCGGTCGACGGCCTTGGCGATTTCGCCAGCGCGATGTGGGGCGTTGGCCGTGGAAGCCGAATTGAGCCGATGGGCGCAGTCGCGTTTCCGCATTCGCTCGGAATTTACTATACCGCGGTCACTCAGTATCTCGGCTTTCTCAAGTACGGCGACGAATACAAGGTGATGGGACTGGCGTCGTATGGAGAGCCGGAGCAGCTCGAGGAATTTCGCCGGATGGTGCTCGCGCCCAATGGCGGCCGGATGGATTTCCAGTTGGTGCCTGACTACTTCGTCCATCAGCGTTCCGGCTCGGAGATGACGTGGGGCGCCGGTGAACCGTGGATCGGACGTCTCTACTCAGACTATCTGGTTGAACGCCTGGGTCCCTCGCGCGACCCTGCTCAGCCGGTCGACAGACGGCACGCGAGTATCGCGTGCTCGATGCAGCGGCGCCTCGAGGAGGTATTGCTGGACCGGCTGCGGACGCTGCAGCGCGCGACCGGCCTCAAGAAGCTGTGCATGGCGGGCGGAGTCGCGTTCAATTGCGTGGCGAACGGAAAAATCCTGGAGCAGACGGGATTCGAAGATGTGTATATACAGTCGGCGGCGGGCGACGCCGGACTGGCTATTGGTGCGGCGATGTATCAATGGCATGCCGGCGGCGGACGCCGCGATTTCGTCATGGAGCACGCGTACTGGGGACCGGAGTATGGCGAACAGGAGCTGGCCGCGGCATTGAGCGCGCGCAGCGCGGAGCTGGCCAAACTCCGCTGCGAGGTTAGTCAGATCGCCGACGAGGACGAACTGTGCCGGATTACGGCGGCCGAGATCGCCGAGGGCCGCGTAGTCGGATGGTTCCACGGGCGCATGGAGTGGGGACCGCGCGCACTGGGCAATCGCAGCATCCTCGCCGATCCGCGCCGTCCGGAGATGCGCGACATTCTCAATAGCAAGATCAAGCGCCGCGAGACGTTCCGGCCCTTCGCGCCTTCCATCCTGGAGGAAGCCGCCGCCGAGTACTTCACGCAGTCATATCCATCGCCTTTCATGCTGATGGCGTACCAGGTGCGTCCCGAGAAGCGCGGCATAATTCCCGCGACCACGCACGTCGACGGCTCAGGGCGTTTGCAGACGGTGAATGCTTCGCAGAACCCGCTCTACTACAAGCTGATACGCGAGTTCGGCCGGCAGACGGGAGTGCCGGTTTTGCTGAATACTTCGTTCAACGAAAACGAACCGGTGGTTTGCAAGCCGGAGGAGGCGCTCGACTGCTTTTTGCGGAGCAGGATGGACGTGTTAGTGATGGGTAGATTCATGGTGCGCCGGACAGGCGAAACCTGATTATCGCGGCGGGCCGACGTAATGGCGCATAAGACAAAAATTTTAGTCACCGGCGCGGGCGGCTTCATCGGAAGTCACCTGGTCAACTATCTCAAGAAGCTGGGCTTCTGGGTCCGCGGCGTGGATCTGAAGTACCCGGAGTTCAGACCCACTTCGGCTGACGAGTTCAAGTTGCTCGACCTGCGCCGCCTTGATGATTGCAAAGCTGCCACGCATGGGGTCGACGAAGTATACGCGCTGGCCGCTGACATGGGAGGCATGGGATATATTTCCGCGAATCACGCGCAGATTTTGTACTCCAACGCGATGATAAATTTTCAGACTCTCGAGGCAGCCCGGCTCAACCGGGTCAAGCGCTACCTGTACAGCTCGTCCGCGTGTGTCTATCCCGAGTATCGGCAGACTGAGACTGAGGTGACTCCGCTCAAGGAGGAAGACGCGTATCCCGCGCAGCCGCAGGACGCCTATGGATGGGAGAAGCTGCTGACCGAACGGCTGTGCGTGCATTATCGCGAGGATTACGGAATCGAAACCCGCATCGCGCGCTTCCACAATATCTTCGGCCCCTATGGCACCTTTGAGGGGGGACGCGAAAAAGCGCCGGCCGCGCTCTGCCGTAAAATCGCCCACGCGAAGCTCAGCGGAAATCACGAAATCGAAATCTGGGGCGACGGCGAGCAAACCCGCTCGTTCTGCTATATCGACGACTGCCTCGACGGGATGTTCAGATTGATGAGATCGAAGCATCACGAGCCGCTCAATATCGGGCAGGATCGCGTGGTCACCATCAACGAGCTCGCCGACATCGTCGCCGGAATTGCACAAATCCAAATCAAAAAAAATCACGTCGCAGGGCCGCAGGGTGTGCGCGGGCGAAATTCCGACAACACCCGTCTGCGCGCACTGCTCGGATGGTCTCCCACGATCTCGCTCGAGGAAGGACTGGGCAAAACCTACGCCTGGATTGAGCTGATGATGCGCGAGAAGGGGCTGCCGCAACGCGCCGCCGCCTCGGTATAGCGATGCGCCAGGCGTTTTCCGCCCCGATTTGAGACTGGAGCACGAGCCACGAAACTTCTTTTCCTGAATCGCTCGTTCTGGCCTGATCACGAGGCGACCGGCCAGTTCCTGACCGAGCTCTGCGACGACCTGTCGGCGGACAACCAGATAGTATTCATTGCCGGTCCTTCGCGAAACGGCAGCGCGCCGCTGCGCCGTCTCTTCACGCACGAGGTGCGCGGCAACGTCGAGATCATCCGCACCTGGGGGACCAGGTTTCCCAAGACGCCGCTCATCGCGCGGCTGCTCAATCTCGGCACCTACTATATGCTCGCGTCGCTGGCGACGGTGCGGCTCGAACGCCCCGACGTCATCATCGCGGAGACCGATCCGCCTCTGCTCGGCGCGCTGGCGGCGTTGCTCAAGCGGCGCTGGCGATGCCGGCTGGTCTACAATGTTCGCGATCTGTATCCGGATATCGCAGTCGCCACCGGCGGCGTCAGGAATCGCTTTTTGCTGGCGGTCCTGAGGCGCGCCAACCGTTTCGCCTACGCACGCGCCGATACTATCGTGACCCTCGGCCACGACATGGCCCGCCGCATCATCGCCAAGGGCGTGCCCGCGGAGAAAGTCGTGGTGATACCCGACTGGGTCGACTGCAGCCGCGTCACTCCGCTGGAGAGCAATCCGTTCCGTAGCCGCTTCGGCGATCGCTTCGTCGTCATGTACTCAGGCAACCTGGGACTCACGCAGCAGCTCGAGATCGTGCTCGAAGCGGCGCAGCATTTGAAAAACGATCCGCGCATCGTGTTCGTGCTGATTGGTGAGGGTGCGCGCAAGCAGAGACTCGAGGAGTCCGCGCGCGCGATGGGACTCGAGAACGTGCTGTTCCTGCCTTATCAGCCGGTAGAGAAGCTCGCGGAATCCCTGAGCGCCGGCGACCTGCATCTGATTCCGCTTGCACCGGGCACCGCCGGATGTCTGGTACCGAGCAAAGTCTACGGGATTCTCGCCGCCGGCCGCCCGTTCATCGCGATGATGGAAGAGGACGCCGAAGTCGCACGCATCGCGCGCGAGAACTCGGTGGGCTTTGTAATCCCCGCCGGCGACGCGCGCGCGCTCGCTCGCACGATCGCCGAGTGCGCGAGCGAGCCCGGCAAGCTCAAGCAGATGGGCGCACGGGCGCGCAGGCTGGCCGAACAGAGTTTCGACCGGGTCAAAGTCACGGGCCAGTTCAGCTCCATGCTCTCCGGCAACGCGCGCGCGCCGGAATGACGCGCGCAAATTTGTTTCAGCTCTTCGCTCTATCCATAATCCGACTTTCTCCGGGTACGAACGTTTCATGACTGAATCGGTAGCGGTTTTATTGGGCGTGCCACTCGTCGCATTCGCGGTCTGCGCGGCGATTGTCCCGCTGGCCGGATCGATCGGAACGCGTTTGGGCGTGACGGCGGAGCGGAGCCATCACCCGGTGCCCGCGGCGCAGGTCCCGGTTTTCGGCGGCGCGGCGATCGTCGCCGCGGTGCTGGCCGCGCTCGCCGTCTTCGGCCTGCTTAGCGGATGGGAGCTGCTTGGCGCGGCAACCCTGTGGGCGGTCGGCGCTCTCGATGACGCGATCGTATTGCGGCCGCTCCAGAAGCTCGCGGCGCAGGTCGTGGTGGCGCTGTTCCTGGTGCTGACGTTGCCGCAATTGCCGCTGACCCCGTGGGCGCCGGTTAATGCGACGCTCGAGATCATCTGGCTGCTCGCGACCACCAACGCGTTCAACCTGATCGACGGACTCGACGGCCTGGCGGCGGGAATCGGAATTATCGCCGCGCTCGCGCTCGGCGTAACCGGCGCGCTTCATTCCAATGCCGCGCTGGCCGCGGGCGGACTCGCGGTGGGCGGGGCGCTGGCGGGATTTCTCGCTTACAACTACTACCCGGCGTCGATCTTCATGGGCGACGCGGGCGCGCTTCCTATCGGGCTGTTGCTCGGAGTATTCGCCCTCCAGGGAGCCGGACTGGCCTCGAACTCGCGGCTCACAAAGTACGTGTTTCCGGTGCTGGTGATGCTGGTGCCGTTGCTGGACACCGCTATCGTAACGGTGACGCGGCTTGCGACCGGCAATTCTATTTCGCGCCACGGCCTTGACCATTCACATCATCGCCTGCTCTCGCTCGGGCTCTCAGAGCGGACCAGCGCCTTCGTATGCTGGAGCGTCGCGTCGCTGAGCGCCGCGTGCGCCATCGCGATGAGCCTGCTGCCGCACCGCTACGTGCTGATGGCGCTCCCGCTGATAGCGCTCGCGGCAGCGGTGATCGCGCTCTTCATGATGGACTTGACCTTTGACTCGACCGCGCCGGGTCTCGCGTACGGAGAATCGATTGGATTGGCGCGCTTCATTTTGAACCTCGGCTACAAGCGGAGAATTGCCGAAGCGGTAGTCGATCTGGCGCTGATCAGCGCGGCATACTTTGGCGCGTTCATGCTCCGCCTCGAGTTCACCATCGACGACGGTCTGGCGGAAGTAATGGTGAGAAGCCTGCCATGGGTCATCCTCCTGACCTACGCCGCATTCCTGCTGGTGGGAATTTATCGCGGCATCTGGCGCTACACCGGGCTCTCGGACGGGATTCGCTTCGCCAGCGGCGCCGTGCTGGCGGGAGTGTTCGTGGCTGCGGGCTCGCTGATCGTGCCGATTGGTCTGTCGGGATCGGTTCTGGTTCTCTTTATGATCATCCTGTTCAACCTCCTGCTGGTGACGCGTCTCTCGTTTCAGACGCTGCGCCATGGGATCAACCATCTCGCGGCGCCCGGCAGGCGCGTGGTGGTGGTCGGTGCGGGGCAGGTCGGAACCGCGGCGGCTAGCTACCTGTCCTCGGAGCGCGGGCAGGGACTGCGGCTGGTCGGCTTCGTCGACGACGACGGTTTCAAGCTCGGCAAATTGTTGCTCGGCCAGCGCGTGTTAGGTTCGGTCGAGGACCTCGAGGAAGTTTTCTCGGTCACTCCATTCGACGAACTCCTGGTAGCCGAGGAGCTCAGCGAAGACCGGCTCGCGCAGATATGCGGCTTCGCCGAGGAGCACAGTCTCACGGTCCGCCAGTTCCGCATCCAGGTCAGCGACCTCGGCGCCCCTCCATCGGCGCCGATACTCCGCGCCGGCGCGGCGATTCCGATCGGCTCTGCACGCTCGGTCGGCTGACCGTCGATAATCCGGTCTAATGATTGCGGGTGCCTGACTGACGGCACCGCGTGGCGGAGCTATGCACGGTGTTATACGAGACCGGCTGATATGCAATAATCCGGCTTGCCGGCAACGCCCGGCGATCAAGAATCCATGAGCCATATACGCAAGCCCGTTCATGTCCAACCCAAGGGTTGGGGCCGCGAGGTCTGGATCGCCAACAATCCTCTTTACTGCGGCAAGATCCTGGAAATCCGCAAAGGCAAGCGATGCTCGCTGCACTACCATAAGCTCAAGACCGAATCGTTCTACCTGCGCAGCGGCCGCCTGCTGGTGCGCGTTAAGGAATCACCTCAAGCGGAGACGATCGAGGAATTCGAACTCGGTCCCGGCGATTGCATGGACGTGCCGCCCGGCCTGGTGCATCAGATGGTAGCGCTCGAAGACGCGGAGTTATTCGAGTTCTCGACTCAGCATTTTGACAGCGACTCGCATCGGCTTATTCCAGGCGATTGAATTGAATTGAGTTGAAGCATGGGCCTGAGCCATCGCTAAGCGCTGAGCATGCCTAAGATCGCACTGATAACCGGAGTCACCGGCCAGGACGGCTCGTACCTGGCTGAGTTTCTGCTCAAGAAGGGCTACGAAGTACACGGCGTGGTCCGCCGCACCTCCAGTTTCGCAACCGGACGCATCGACCATCTGCGCAAGGGTTTCGGTCCGGGCTCCGAGGTGCTGCATCTTCACTACGGCGACCTCGGCGACGGCACTGGCCTTAGGCGGATCATCGAACAGGTCAGGCCGGACGAGGTTTACAATCTCGCGGCGCAGTCACACGTGCGAATCTCGTTTGATCAGCCCGAGTACACCGCGGACGTGGTCGGGCTCGGCGCGCTGCGGCTGCTCGAGGCGATTCGCGATCACAACAAGCGTCACGGCCGGACCACGCGCTTTTACCAGGCCGGCTCGTCCGAGATGTTCGGCAAGGCGGTCGAGGCGCCGCAGCGCGAAACCACGCCGTTCCATCCGCGCAGTCCCTACGGATGCGCGAAGGTCTACGCGCACTGGCAGACGGTCAATTATCGCGAGGCCTACGAGCTGTTCGCCTGCAACGGAATCCTCTTCAACCACGAATCGCCGCGTCGCGGCGAGAATTTCGTCACTCGCAAGATCACCCGCAGCGCAACCCGCATCAAGCTTGGCTTGCAGGAGAAGCTCGCACTCGGCAACCTCGACGCGCAGCGCGACTGGGGCTTCGCCGGCGACTACGTCGAAGCGATGTGGATGATGCTGCAGCAGGACAAGCCCGACGACTACGTTGTCGCGGCCGGCGAGAATCATTCGGTTCGCGAGTTTCTCGACCTCGCGTTCGACCGCGTCAAGCTCGACTGGCGCAAAGTAGTCGAGCTCGATCCGCGCTTTTTGCGGCCCGCGGAAGTCGACCTGCTGGTCGGCGACGCCAGCAAGGCCAAGCGCGTGCTCGGATGGCAGCCGCGGCTCAGCTTCAAAGGTCTGGTGGCGCTGATGGTCGACTCGGACCTCGAGCTCGCCGAGCGCGAGTTGCGCAGCCGCGGCCAATAGCGGGCGCGCGCTCTCTCGCCACGATTCACCACGATCGAGATGTTACTGGGTCGCCCGTCCCCACTTATCGACGGTCAGAAGCTGCTCCGCGTCGGCGCAGGCCGGTGGTCACATTCAGATAGCGGGCGAAGACGGCCTGGCTCGCTCCCTCTCTCAGCTTTGCCTGGCCTTCAGCCGAGGTATGGGCGTGAGACACATCGCGTCGAATCTGCGCATTGTCAGCTTGTTCATCAGTGGGAGCGGGGCGAAAAACACCCGCGGGGACCTTCGCTGAAGCTTCTCGCTTTGGTCGCCAGAAATGGGCTCGAAGCTGTCGCGTGACCAATGCGCACCTGCAAGCCACGGCCGCTTGAAGGCGACGCACTCCGTCCTGCGAAAACGGAAGTCCGGGTCAAGACGTACAGGGCAAGGATGTTACGGGGTTGCGGGGCCGGACTCGCTTTCCAGGCGCTCGGCGTCGGCGGGCGAGAGGCTGAAGTACTTGGCCTCCGGATGGTGGAACACAATCGCGCTCACCGAACTCTCCGGGTCCATCATGAACTCGTCGGTAAGCTGGACGCCGAGGTTCTGCGCGCTTACCTCGAGTAGCCTGAAAAGCTTGCTCTGGTCTTCCAGGCGCGGGCAGGCCGGGTATCCGAACGAAAACCGCTTGCCGTGATAGCGCGCCTGCACGAGCTCTTTCAACGAGAGTCCTGGGGGGTCGCCGATTCCCCACATCTGGCGGATCTTCAGATGAAGCAGTTCCGCGAATGCTTCCGCGCCCTCATTGGCGAGCACCTGCAGGATGTGCGAGCGCAGGTACTCGCCGCGCGCTTTCCATTCCTCGGCCAGTGCGCGAACGGCGGTGCCGATGGTGGTGACGAACATGCACAGGTAGTCGGTGCGCCCCGAATCGCGCGCCGCGACGTAGTCGGCCAGGCATAGATAGGGCGGCTCGCTTTGGCGGCCAAAGTTCAGGGTCTCAAGTACCGCTTTGCCGTCGGAGGAATAAATCATCACGGTGCGGTCGTCGCTTTGCACCGGGAAGAATTTGTAGATCGCGTTCGCGGAAATGTCCTTCCGCGCGAGCATCAGCTGTGCGACCTCCTCGACGCGGTCGTGAAGGTCTTTTGCTTTGGGGTCGCCGGCTTCCAGCGCCTCGACGAAGTTCTGGAACCCGAGATGCTTGGCATAGAGGCTCTTCGGATTGATGTAGCCGAAGATCTCGCCGAGGTCGTAGTCCCGGATCACGTGTAGCTTCAGGTCCGGCGGCTTGGGAATCTCGAGGTCGCGGCGCACCGACGATTTGCCCGGCGCTCCCGCCGCCCTCGGCGCTACCTTGGGCGCGCTTTCCAGCATCTTCTTCGATTGCTCGGCAAGGATGCGCGCGAGCGTCTCGCGCCGTTCGTAGTCCATTATCTGATTGGCGAGATCGAGCCCGGTCATTGCGTCGTTCGCGTAGGCGACCAGGCCTTCATATTCCGGCGCGATCTTCATCCGCGTGAAGCGGTTCGAGAGCGCGGCGCCGCCGACCAGGATCGGGCATTCGATTCCCGCGGTCTTCAGATCCTGTGCGGTGACCACCATCATCTGCGCCGACTTGACCAGCAAACCCGAAAGCCCGATCGCATCGGGCGCGTGCTCGCGATAGGCCTTGATCAGCTCCTCGGGGTGCACTTTTATTCCGAGATTGATCACGCGGTAGCCATTGTTCGAGAAAATGATCTCGACCAGGTTCTTGCCGATGTCGTGAACGTCGCCCTTGACGGTCGCCAGGATGATCTTGCCGCGCGTGGCGCTCTCGGTCTTCTCCATGTGCGGCTCGAGATGCGCGACCGCGGCTTTCATCGTCTCGGCCGATTGCAGCACTTCGGCAACGATCATCTCATTCGCGTTGAAGAGCCGGCCGACCTCATCCATACCTTTCATCAGGGGTCCGTTGATGACCTCGAGCGGCCCCATCGACTGCAGCGCCTCGTCGAGATCCTCGACCAGGCCTTCCTTGGAGCCTTCCAGGATATAGCGTGGCAGCCGCTCCAGGAGCGGCAGGTCCTTGCGGTTCTCCTTGGCGACCGCGCTCTTGCGAGTGCGGAAGTGCGCCGCGAAGGCGGCTATCGGATCGTCGCCGCGCCACCAGATGAGATCGTCGGCGAGCTTGCGTTCCTCTTCGGGAATCGACGGGTAGCGATGCAGCTTCTCCGCGTTCACGATCGCGAGATCGAGCCCGGCCTGCACGCAATGGTAGAGCATCACCGAGTTCAGCACTTCGCGCCCCGCATCGGGAAGCCCGAACGACACGTTGGAAACGCCGAGAACCGTTTTGGTGTTCGGCAGCGCCTGCCTGATCAGCCGGATCCCTTCAATAGTCTCGACGCCCGCGCCGATATAGTTCTTGTCGCCGGTGCCGACCGGAAAGACCAGCGGGTCGAAGATGATGTCTTCGGGCGCGATGCCGTACTTTTCGGTGAGCAGCTTAAACGAGCGCTCCGCGATCTGCAGTTTGCGCTGGCGGGTCACCGCCTGCGCCTGCTGCTTGTCCTCGTCGATACATCCGACGATGAGTGCCGCGCCGAAGCGCCGCGCGAGCGGGACCACGCGCTGGAAGCGTTCTTCGCCATCTTCGAGATTGATGGAGTTGATGATCGATTTGCCCGGCGTGCGTTTCAGCGCCTCCTCGAGGACGCGATGCTCGGTCGAGTCGATCACCAGGGGAACTTTGACCTTTTTCACTTCGATTTCGAGGAAGCGGTTAAGGTCGTCGACCTCGACGCGGTCTGGATCCTGGAGGCAGACATCGAGGATGTGCGCGCCGCGGCGCACTTGCGCGCGTCCCACTTCGGATGCTTCCTCGAATTTGTTCTGCGCGATGAGCCGCTTGAATTTGCGGCTGCCGAGCACGTTGGTGCGCTCCCCGACGATAACCGGCCGCGTGCTCTCGTCGATCACCAGGGTCTCGATACCCGAGACCACCGAGCGCCTGAGCGTCGAGCGCATCCGCGGCTTCAGTCCCGCGACCGCATCGACGATGAGCTTGATATGTTCGGGCGTGGTGCCACAGCATCCGCCGATCAGGTTGACCCATCCGTTGCGGGCGAAACGGCCAATCTTCTCCGCGAGCATCGTTGGCGTCTCATTGAAATGCCCGTTCTCGTCAGGGAGGCCGGCGTTCGGCACGCACGCTACATGAAAGCGCGAGATCTCCGCGAGCGTGCGCAGATGGTCGGTCATGAAGTCGGGGCCGGTCGCGCAGTTGAGGCCCATCCAGAGCAGATCGCGATGAGCGAGTGAGACATAGAAAGACTCGATGTCCTGGCCCGCCAGCAGAGTGCCCATCGTCTCGATGGTGCCGGACACTGCGACCGGAAGCGCAATGCCGAGCTTTTCGATCGCGCGCTCGATGCCGACAATCCCGGCTTTGCAACTGAGCGTGTCGAAAACCGTCTCGAGCACGAGCAGATCGGCGCCACCTTCGATAAGACCCTCGGCCTGGACCTGGTAGGTGTCGGCCATCTGGTCGAAGGTCACGGTACCGGTGACCGAAATATTTTTGGTGGTGGGACCCATCGAGCCCGCGACAAAACGTGGGCGGTCCGGCGTGCTGAATGCGGCGGCGGCGGCGCGCGCGATCTCCGCAGCGGCGCGGTTGATTTCGTGCGCGCGATCCGCCAGCCCATATTCGGCGAGCACCAGCGGAGTCGCACCAAAGGTCGCGGTCTCGACGATATCCGCGCCCGCCGCCAGGAAGCTCTCGTGCATCGAGCGGATCTTGTCGGGGCGCGTGCGGACCACGTTTTCATTGCAGCCTTCGAGCGCCGGGCCGCCGAAGGCATCCGCGCTCAGATTCATCGCCTGGATGGAGGTGCCGAACGCGCCGTCGAGCACGACGATTCGCGCGTCGAGCAGCTCACGCAGTCGCTTGATCCTGTCGGTCACGCTGTTCATTCTAAATGTGCTGCTTCACCAACTTGAGCCCGCCGATTTGTCGCCGCGAAGCAGCGAAGCAAACCCTAATCGTATCCCAGCAATGATCCCCATTCAAATTTGCACCGTACGGGCCGATTCGCGCCGGTGCGAGCGGAGCAGCTAGCGCGATGACGGCGGCAGAAGCTAGATCCGGCGCGGGCCGGCTCGTGATGGTGACTGGCGGTGCGGGCTTCATCGGCTCGCATCTGGTCGACGCGCTGATCGAAGGCGGCTGTCGCGTGCGCGTGGTGGAAAACTTCGCGACCGGTACTCGCGAGCGCCTGAATCGCAAAGCGGAACTCGTCGAGGGCGATATCCGCGAACTCGGCGCGATTCGCGGCGCGTTCGAGAGTGTCGATTGCGTGTTTCACGTCGCGGCGCTGCCACGGATTCCGCTCTCGATCGAGAAGCCGGTCGAGACCCACATGACCAACGTGGTCGGCACGCTGAACGTGCTGATTGCGGCGCGCGACGCGAAGGTGCGGCGCGTGGTGTTCTCGGGATCCTCGTCGGTTTACGGCGAGCAGGCGGGGCTGCCGCTGGTCGAAACGATGACGCCGAATCCGCTCAATCCGTACGCGCTGCAGAAGTTCGTTGGCGAGCAGTACGTGCGGATGTTCCATCGGATGTTCGCGATGCAAACGCTGACGCTCCGCTACTTCGGCGTGTACGGGCCGCGGATGGCGGAGCAGGGCGCCTACAGCCTGGCCATCGCCGCGTTCCTGAAGGCGCGCCAGGAAGGGCGTCCGCTCGAGATTCACGGCGACGGCCAACAGAGCCGCGATTTCACTCACGTGCGCGACGTGGTGCGCGCCAACCTGCTTGCGATGGATTGCGCGGTGGCCGACGGCCGCGCGATCAACATCGGGCGCGGGCACAACGTCAGCGTCGCGAAAATCGCGGCGATGATCGGCGGGCCGGTGGTTCACGGTCCCGCGCGCAACGGCGACATGCGCCACACGCTCGCCGATGTTCGCGAGGCGGAGCGCATCCTCGGCTGGCGCCCGCTGATCTCTGTCGAGGCGGGACTCGCCGAGTTGATGATGTAGCGACGCTCGACGGAGGGCGACCAGGTTGACATCCCCCGCGACGATCGTCGTCGTCCGCTCATAAATCCCTGATATCATTGGATGATTGACCGCGGTTCGCCTTTCGATCGCCTATCTTGAGCGACAACTTCAGCCGTTACATTTTGCGACCTACAGCCCGCTCGGAAGGAAAATGGCTGCATGGTTATTGAACACCATACCGGCCACAATTGTGGTTATATGGATACCGAGTCCCGCCACGGCCCTGCGACCGTAGTCATCGCGACGGCGCCCCGCACGCGGCGCGCATCGGGCGCGAGCCAGTTTCTGCTCAACCACAAAGGCGACCTGACGCTGGCATTTTCGTTTCTCGTCTTCGTCGCGTGCTGGATGGTGCTGGTATTCACGCGCTTCAGGACGCCGGCCGAAATCGGGGTCTCGATTGCGGAGGCGGCGCTGATCGGCGGGCTCTGCGATTACATCGCGCTCAAAATGATCTTCGAGCGCCGCTGGTACCTGCCGAATTCGGGCGTGCTTCCCCGCAATCGCGAGAAGCTGATCGACGGCATCGCCGCGACCATCGAGAACGAATGGCTGACGCCGCACATGATTGGACGCGAGCTCAACAAGATGGAGCTGGTCGGCCGCCTCGGCACCTATCTCGAGGAAGTGAAGCTGAGCGACCTGCTCGGGCAGGCCGGCCTCGAGCGGATCCTGAACCGCATCATCGAGTACCTGGAATCGCCCGAGCAGCGCGACCGCCTGGAGACGATTCTGAAGCGCGCGCTGCCGAAGACCTTCACCCGCATCTACGCGCTCATCCATCGGCTGGGAGCGGAATCGCTGACCGCGCGGATCGCGGTGAATCTGCGCAAGCGGCTCCCGGAGCTGCGCAGCGATCCCAACCTGGTCGAGGCCATCGAGAGCGCGATTCACGAATTCGGCAGCCAGCTTCACGACTCCGAGAGCTACGCGCATCAACTCGCGCGGCGCATGATCGACCAGATCGTGCGGCGCGCGGTGGATGCGAGCCGCGGGCAAATTTCGCACATGGTGCGCGAAAACCTGGCCAACCTTTCCGACGATCAGATCAGAATCCAGATTGAATCAAAGACCCGCACTCATCTCGACTGGATCCGCGTCAACGGCGGCATCTTCGGCGCGTTCTTCGGGCTGCTGTTCGCGCTCTCGCGGATCGCGATGCATCATGCTCCCGCGGTCCTCGCGCGGCTCCACGTCGTGATGTAGGCGCAAGGGCCGAGCCAGGCGGCGCTTTGTATTCGGCGCGCGCTTGCGGTAACCAACAGCGACGGTTCTTAAATGAGCAATCCCTATTACAAGCAGCATTGGGTCGAGATCGATTCCGAGCGCCACGAGGCCTACGACCAGATTCTCGCGTTTCATCCCGCGATGGAGCCGCTGCTCCG
Source organism: Binataceae bacterium (SeqCode) (assembly GCA_036521875.1). Classification (GTDB taxonomy): domain Bacteria; phylum Desulfobacterota; class Binatia; order Binatales; family Binataceae; genus DATDGX01. The sequence continues at coordinate 4,078 of DATDGX010000019.1, read as the reverse complement.
GCCGCTCGATCTCAAGCCGGGGCTGCGCGTGCTCGACGTGGGCTCGGGTCCCGGGCATACCGCGCTGGAGCTGGCGCGGCGGGTCGGCCCGACCGGCCTGGTGGTGGGCGTGGATATCAACGCCGGGTTCATCGAGCGCTCGACGATTCGCGCGCGCGAGGCGAAACTATGCGCCGAGTTCGTCCACAGCCCGTTCCCGCCCTTCCGTTTTCCCGACGCCTCGTTCGACCGGGTATGGTGCAAAAACGTTCTTGAGTATGTGGACTCGGCGGCTGATACTCTCGTCGAGATGGCGCGGGTGGCGGCGCGCGGCGGGGTCGTGGTCGCGGTCGACAGCGACTGGGAGATGCTCGCGCTCGACGTCGGACCCGCGGCGCGCGCGCTGAGCGATCGCGTCCTGGCCGCGGCGAAATCGATCGCGCTCAAGGAGCCCAGGATCGGTCGCGAGCTGTACGGATTGTTTCGCGGCGCGGGCCTGGCCGACGTAAAGGTCGAGGTTTTCTCGGGCGCCGACACGGTTGGCCGCGCGCTCCCGATGCTGCGCGCGAGCCTGGCGCGCTACGCGCTCGATTCCGGCGCGGTGGGGCGGGACGAAGTCGAGCAATGGCTCGCCGCGATCGATGCGGCGATCGCGAAGGGCAATTTCCTGTTTGTGCTGCCGCAGTTCGTGGTTCGCGGAACGAGGAAATAAGGCGCGGCCAAGCTTCCGCCATCCGGGCGCCGCGCGAGACCAGCATAGGGGCTAACCCAGGGGGAAATACCATGATTCCGGCGTGGCTCGCTTTCTTCGACGCTTTGCTCGCGGTTGCGCTGGTTGCGGCGGGAGTGATCGCCGCACACTTTTACCTGACCGCGCCGTTCATCGGTTTCCAGATGTTCGCGTTCGGGTTCCTGTTGAGCATCCTCGGGACGATCGTGGGAATCATCGGGATTATCCGGACCGGAAGTCCCGCGCGCAGCGCCGGGCGCAACCGCGCCGTGGTTGGCACCGTCATTTCGCTCGCGATAGCGCTCCCGATCATCGCGATCTTCGTAGCCGGGCGGAACTATCCGCCGATCAACGACATCACCACCGACTTCGACCATCCGCCCGAGTTCGTCGTCGCGCTCACGCTCGCGCCCAACAGCGGCCGCGACATGAAGTACGACAAGGACAAGTACGCCGCGCGGCAGACCACCGGTTACCCGGCGCCGCTCGCGCCCCTCAAGATGGATAGCGACCCGGCGGCCACCTTCGAGAAGGTCAAGGCAGCGGCCGCGCAGATGCCGAATTGGCAAATCACCGCCACCGATCCGAAGGCGATGACGATCGAGGGTGTATCGACCTCGAAGCTCTTCCATTTCGACGACGATTTCATAATCCAGGTACGGCCCGCCGACGGCGGCGGGAGCCTGGTCGAGATGCGCTCGAAGTCGCGGGTTGGAGTAGGCGATTTCGGCGTGAACTACACCCGCATCGCGACCTTCTTCGCGCGCCTGAAGGGCGCCGGCGCCGCAACCGGCGCGTAGCGACGCGCAATACAACAACTTACGAAACCCCTCACGGGTTTCGCGCTTGCCGTTGGGTAAGATGCGCGCTTCGCGCTGTTAGAACTGGCCCTGAGAACCTTCTCAGCAGTCGCTGTGATTACAGGCCGTCGGCATGGCGATGGCGCAGCGCGGTGGACAACCACTCTGAGTAGTCAGTCGCGAGGTTCGCTGCGGTCCGGAGCTTGCCCTTGAGCCTGCCGAACGGGACTCCAGCAGACTCAGGATTACAGTCGCTTTTTTCTCGACTCAGGGAGATGACGGTGGTTTTGTCTGTCTCAGCATGTGTGCAAACCAATTGAGCGTCCCTTAGGGACTGTCTAGAGGGAGATTCAGGGGTGCCAATCGATCTCAGGGTATTTTCTGAAAGATTGCGACAATATCGGGAGCAATTGGAGGAGTCTCCTGAAGAAGTCAGCCAGAGTACCGGAATTCCGCTCGATCGGCTGAAAGGGCTGGAGGAAGGCGCAATACCTCCCAGCGGGGACGAGGTCTTGATTCTCGCTGATCATTGGTCGTGTGACTTCCAGTCTCTTATTTCCAAGGATGTCTCACCGCTGAAGGGGACCAAAATCTTATACAGAAGATACGGCAACGCTTTTTCAAAAACAGATCGACGAACCGTACAAGAATTTCTGTATCTGTGTGAGACCGAAGCATTTCTCTTCCGAGAATTAGACCAGCAAATTCTTGAGTTTTCGTTCCGCCCTACGGGGCGTTATTACAAGGGACACGCAGAGCAAGCGGCGTTAGCTCTCAGAACGTTTCTAGACTTTGAACGGCAAGATCGGCCAACAGTGGTCTTGGACGTTTATTCAACGTTTCGCAGTCTGGGAGTACATGTCTTTCGCCGCAAACTGGAGAATTCGAATGTATCCGGTCTGTTCCTCGTGCATCCCGGCGCTGGGCATTGTCTATTGGTAAACTATGACGAAGATATTTATAGGCAACGGTTTACCGCGGCTCATGAAATGGCTCATTCGCTCTTTGATGCCACCCGCGAAGCGGTGGTGTCATTTTCAGACGAGAGGACCGATCTTAAGGAGGTCCGCGCAAGTCGATTCGCTTCCTGCTATTTGATGCCTCCGAGTATGCTTCGCCGCTTACCGAAGCCTCCCTCGCAATGGACTCAAGCGGATACGATACATTGGGCCAATCAATTTCGGGTCAGTTGCGACGCATTAGGCATCGCACTGCGAGAGGCATCCTTAGTAGATGAATCCACTTCGCGACGCCTTCGCTCGTACAGAGTCCCTCCGCAGGACAAGATAGATCCCGAACTTGGTTCGACCCTATCGACCACCGGACGCGCAAAGAAACGAAGGCTACTTGAGCGAGGTCTTTCGGACTTCTATGCGCGACTCTGCTTCGAAGCGCACTACCGAGGTCTCATTAGTACTGGTCGTCTAGCAGAGGCGTTACTGTCGACTGAAAAAGAGCTGAACGAAATCGCGCCTCTATACGGCACCCAGCTGCGCTATGGCGATTAATCCAGCGATATTTCACAATGTCAACGTCGTCGACACGTGTGCAGTATGGAACGTATTGCGCTCTCGATGTCTCTATCGGGCCGCCGTTTTGGCAAATTGCCATTTCGTTATTACGCACTTCGTCAACTATGAATGCTTACACAAACCAAGGTCGAATCCACTGACTCCGAGCGACGTCGAACTCCGCACGCGCCTCGTAACTGAGCAGACTAAAGGACAATTCGGGGCGCAATCTTGCGATCTCGATGACCTGCAGACGATAGTGTTGTTGCAAAATAGGCAGCGCCTAGGAAGAGGAGAGCTTTCGTCGATAGCCTTCGCAATGAGGTACGGCCAGGCCGTACTCACTGACGATCAGAAGGCGAGAAGACTTGCCAGCCAGGCTGGGCATGCGATTGTGCAAACAACTCCCCACCTATTTTCGTGGCTTGTATTCACTGGTCGTCTGGATCATATCGACAAAGGGACCGTCATCACCGAGCATACGAATCTGGGTAGCGTGCTTACCAAGCATTTGGAAGAAGCGTACACTATCGCTCTGCAACTCATGTCACGATGATTTTAATCCTGAACGCTATTCTTATCGCAAAATAAAGGCTGAGAAAGGTCTCGGGGCCTCGAAAAAGTTATATCATTCGTGCAACTATCGTCGCTGACATAGAGGCCGTATCAGAAAGGACGCACAGTGAGGTTGGTCGTGAGCCGTTCAGTTCTCCTTTTCAACGATTTCGAGATTTACATTCTGAAAGAGGACCTAAAGCGACGATTGGCCGAGGAGATCGACGCAATTGAACCGGAACGCTTGCTTAACACTTCAGGCGACGCGCTGGTCGCATACCTCACCGCGAGGTACGGGATGGATGTTCCCGTTCTTCAAGAGGACCAGATTTCGACTGACCAACGCGAGACGAAGATAGATGTTGGCCTGCTCCCCAATTTCCCGCCAATCATAAGTAGAGTCCGCCGGTTATTTCACCCTCCTGGGGCGGTTGCATTTCCTGTCCTTTAAGCACTGCGAACTCGGTCGGCGTCAAGGCGCCGAGACTGCCGTGCGGTCGCAT